>NZ_AUDT01000004.1:0-298934 GCF_000425605.1 Thioalkalivibrio sp. ALE17 | reverse complement strand
GTCGCCGCGTAAGCCTACAAAAACGGAGAAGCGAACGCGTTATTACGTACCCAACCCTCGATTGCGCAAGCGATTGAGCATGATGGCAACGGGAGCGATCCCGGTGGGGGCCAGTCCGATCATTGCGAAGCACCTCGAGTGCGTGACCTCGCTGGGACCCTCCACCCGCGGAATCCATCCGGGACCGTGGCGAATGAAAGCCGCACACGCAGTCCGAATGTACGGGAGCAATCGTCGCCCCGAAACCATCACTCAAACGCTTGGCAAACCGGGGGCGTCCATGTACGCAATGACGGGAATTTCGGGGGCATCAAGTCGGGGCGCGGTATGCCGATTTTGAGGTGGTTTTCCTGCGGCGGGCTCAAGTTTTGGGCTAGGCTGTCGTAAATAGATATATCGCACGTGCAAAGGCTCCGGGACGCCGGGCGCCGAGGAGCAGAAAGACCATGGCCATTAGTTCACTGGGTGTCGGTTCGGGGCTGGATCTGAATCAGATCGTGGGCGACCTGATCAACGCCGAACGCGTCCCGAAGGAGCAGCGGTTCGATCGCCGGGAAGGGCGGATCGAGGCGCAGATCTCGGCATTCGGCAATCTGACGAACGGCGTGGAGCAGTTGGGCGGGAGTCTGGGCCAGCTGGCTGGATTCGAGTTGTCCCAGGCCGCAGAGGTGTCGGACTCCAGTGTGGCCAGCGTGACGTCCGACGGCACGGCGGCGAATGGCAATTTCTCGCTGCAGGTGGATCAGCTGGCGCAGGCGCAAAGCGTGGCCACCGCGGCGGGGCAGTTCGCCGACGGGGATGCCGAGGTGGGTGCCGGTCAGTTGGAGATCAGCGTGGGCGGCGGGAACGCCATCACAATCGACGTGGAAGAAGGCGATACCCTGCGGGACGTGCGCAATGCGATCAACGAGGCCGGGGGCGGTGTCACGGCCTCCATCGTGAATGACGGCAGTGGCGCGCGCCTGGTCCTGAATGCGACGGAGACAGGGGCCGATAACACGATCTCGGTCGCGGTGAACGGGGACACGGCGGCGACCAACGAGGGGCTCGGCCGCCTGGCCAGCGACAACCTGGAAACCACGCAAGAGGCCCGCGATGCGGTGGCCGTGATCAACGGGCTGACCGTGACCAGCCCGACGAACACGCTGGACGACACGATCGAGGGCCTGAGCATCGAGCTGCAGGGGACGTCCGCGTCGCCGGTGACCGTTTCGGTGAGCGAAGACCAGGACCAGCTGCGCGAGGCCCTGCAGGGTTTTGTCGAATCGTATAACGCCCTGGTTGGCCAGACCCGTGAGCTGACCTCGTTCAATCCGGACTCGGAAGAGGGTTCGGTCCTGACGGGGGACAGCACGGTACGGGGGATTCGGAGCCGCCTCGGCAATGCCCTGATCCAGCCGGCGCAAGTGCCGGATGCCAATGCCCAGACCCTCGCGGAGCTGGGGATCGTCTCCAACCGCGACGGGACGCTCTCGTTCGACGGCGCGCGTTTCGACCGGGCGATGGAGACCGACGGCTTCGATCGCGTCACCGAGATCGTGCGCGAGGTTGGTGGCCGGATGCAGGAGGTCACCAACAGCTTTATTGGGCCGGAAGGTTTGATCAATGCGCGTACGGACGGGCTGCGCAATGACCTGGAGCGGATTGGGCAGCAGCGTGAGGACCTCGAGGTCCGTCTCGAACGTATGGAACAGCGCCTGATCGGGCAGTTCTCGCGGATGGACAGCGCCGTGGCGCAGATGCAGAGCACGGGTGATTTCCTGATGGGGCAGCTGGCGAATATGCCGCTGGCCCAGAACAATTCTCGTCGATAGTCGCGCCGCTGGGGCGAACGGATAACGGAGAGCAACGCATGTACGGACCGGGCATGAATCGAGCGGTGAACCAGTACCGGCAGTCGGGCGCGCTGGCCGAAGCGCAGGTAGCGGACCCGTACCGGCTGATCCAGATGCTCTTCGAGGGTGCACTGGAGCGGATCGCCGTGGCCAAGGGTGCGATGCAGCAGGGCAATGTGGGCCTGAAAGGCGAGAAGATTGGCAAGGCGATCGATATCGTCGAATCGCTGCGCGCCGTGCTGGACCACAAGCATAATGCCGAACTGGCCGGAAACCTGGATGCCCTGTACGAGTACATGAGCCGTCGTCTGCTGGAGGCGAACGCGCAGAATGACCCCGCGGCACTGGACGAGGTGGCCAAACTGCTGCGCGAGATCAAGGCGGGCTGGGACGAGATCCCGGCCGACCAGCGCCGGGCAGGTTAGCGGAAGGCCTTGCATGGCTCTTTGCGCGGTTTTTGAGTCCGGCCTTTACCCATGAGCGGTCCCGCCACTTCGAACAGTGGGGCCGGTTCGGAAGCCACGCTCGAGGATGCCGTCGAGGCGATCCGCGCCCATATGGCGCGCGCGGTGGCTGAAGAGGACTGGGAAGAGCTCCAGGAGCTGGATCGGCAGGCGCGCAGCCTGGTTGAACGGGCCTTCGGCCCGGAACCGGTGCCACTCCGCGATGACTCCGGGGCGGCACTGCGCGCCGCGCTCGAGGAGCTTGGCCGCTTCTACGAAAGCTCGGTGCAGGAGCTGGACCAGCGCCGCACCGAGGTCGCGCAGCAAATCCGCGAACTGAAATCCGGTCGCAAGGGCACCAGCGCCTACGAGACCACCCGTCGCCATTCCATGCGCACCGGTCCGGGGCATCCCGAGGGTTAGGGCAGAAGCCTGTTCCGTATCTCCAGTAGGAGCCGAGCCCTCTCGGCGATGCGGCACTGGGCAGGCCCGGATCGCCCAGAGGGCTGGGCTCCTACATGTCTACGTGGAGGCCGCGGGTGGGAGGCGGCGGACGGTCTGGATGCTGCCGAGGGCCTGGAGGCGGTCGAAGAGGTTGCTGAGTTCGCCGAGGTCGCTGTATTCCGCCTCCAGTTCCATGCGGACGCTGCGGTCCTCGCGGTTGGTCTGGGTGTTCACGCGCAGGAGGTTGATGCCGCATTCGGAGAAGGCGTTGCCGACCTCGCCGAGCAGGCCGGGGCGGTCATGGGCGTCCACCTCCAGGGTGATGGCCTCGCGTTCCGGTTCTTCACCCCAGGAGACCGGGATCAGGCGGCCGCGCTTTTCCTCCGGCATGCGCAGGATGTTCACGCAGTCGCTGCGGTGGACGGAGACGCCGGCACCGCGGGTGATGAAGCCGATGACGGGGTCTCCGGGCTGCGGGTTGCAGCAGCGCGCCCGGGTGGTCAGCAGGCCGCCGACGCCGCGGATCTTGATGTCGTCCTCTTTTGCCTCGCCGTCATGGCGCCGCGGGCGCTGGGCCGCGGGCGGCGTGGCGAGCTTTTCCCGACCGCGCGTCTCGCGCATCTGCTGGGAGATGCGCCCGGCGATCTGGGCCGTGGTGATGTCGCCGGCACCCAGCGCGACCAGCAGCTCGTCGAAGGTCTGGTACTTCATGGCCTCGGCGAGGGCGCCGCGGTCGAGGTCCTGTCCGCAGCCGAGACGCTGGCATTCGCGATCGAACAGGTGCTTGCCGGTGGCCAGGTGTTCGTCCTGGTGCTGCTGACGGAACCAGGTGCGGACCTTGGAGCGGGCGCGGGCGGTGTTCAGGTAGCCGAGATTGGGGTTGAGCCAGTCGCGGCTGGGGCCGCCCTCGCGAGTGGTCAGGACTTCGACGCGCTCGCCGGACTTCAGCCTGTAGGTGAGCGGCACGATGTGCCCGTCCACCTTGGCGCCGCGGCAGCGGTGGCCGACCTCGGTATGAACGGCGTAGGCGAAATCCAGCGGGGTCGCGCCCAGGGACAGGTCCAGTACCTCGCCCTGAGGGGTAAGCACGAACACGCGCTGGTGCAGGGGCTCGCTCTGGATCTCGTCGAGCAGGTTCTGATCGTTGTTGTCGGCGGCCTCCAGCAGCTGGCGCAGGCTGTTGATGGCGCGGTTGAGGGCCTGGTCCTCGCGCCCGCCTTCCTTGTAGCGCCAGTGGGCGGCGACCCCCAGCTCGGCGAAGTCGTCCATCTCGCGGGTACGGATCTGCACCTCCACCACCTTGCCCTCAGGTCCGACCACGGCCGTGTGCAGTGACTGGTAGCCGTTGTCCTTGGGGTTGGCGATGTAGTCGTCGAACTCGCTGGGCAGGTGGCGCCAGTCGTTGTGGACGATGCCAAGTACGGTGTAGCAGGTGGCCAGCTGGTCGACGATCACGCGGGTGGCGCGCAGATCGTACAACTCGGACAGTGAGGTCCGCTTGCGCTGCATCTTCTTCCAGATGCTGTAGATGTGCTTGGGCCGCCCGAAGACCCGTGCCTCGATGCCTTCGGCGCGCAGGCGGTCCTTAAGAGTCTGCGCAAACGCCTCTACATAGGTCTCTCTTTCCGTGCGGTTTTCTTCCAGGCCTCTGGCGATCTCGCGATAGGTCTCCGGTTCCAGGATGCGCAGGGCGAGGTCTTCCATCTCCCACTTGAGCTGACCGACGCCCAGGCGGTTGGCCAGGGGCGCGATGACGTCCAGGGTCTCCTGCGCGAGGGCGCGGGCGCTGTCATCCGGCTCGCGTACCAGCAGGCGCAGGTGCTGCACGCGGAACGCCAGTTTGATCAGCACGGCGCGCACGTCGTCGACCATCGCCATCAGCATGCGGCGCAGGCGCTCGGCCTGTTCCGGCCGGCCCGCCGGCGCCTCGAAACGGCGCCGCACCAGGGCCGCGACGTTGGTGGTAAGACGCGCGATAGCCGCACCAAAGTCCGTTTCGATCCGGGCCGGGGTGATCCGGGAGGCCAGATAGACGGGTACCAGCAGGGTTGCGATCAGCGTCTGGCGGTCCACGTTGAGGTGGCGCAGGATCTCGGCCACGTCCAGCGGGTGGGATTCGAGCCCGGCGGCCTCGACCGCCTCCAGCGCCAGGTCCAGTGCCTCGGCCAGTTGCTGGCCGGTGGAATCGTCCAGCGGCTGGCTGCCCGCGAAGTGGCGCAGCAGCGCGTCGCGGTCGAGGCCCTGCAGATCCGTATTGGTAAGCAGCGAATGGCGCATGGGGTAGGGTCGTTTCAGCCAGATCGTTCGCGGGCATTGTACCGGTCCGGGCGCACGGGCGAGAGCGCTTCACACGCTCGGTGTTTGCCTTGCACAGGGGCGACTGGGCGGTCAGGATCGGGATATGGCCAATCTGTTCAAGATCCTGGGACTCGCGGGGCTCGGATACGCCCTGATGACCGGGTTGATCTTCGTGACCCAGGACCGTCTGGTCTACATGCCTTCCAGCAACCTGACCAGCACGCCGGAACGCATTGGACTGGACTACGAAGACGTCGAACTGGTGACTGCCGACGGGGTGCGGCTGCATGGCTGGTTCGTGCCGTCGCCGCAGGGCGAGGAGTCGCCGGTCTTGCTGTTTCTGCATGGCAATGCCGGCAATATCAGCCACCGACTGCACTCCCTGCAGCTCTTCCATGAACTGGGACTGGCCGTCCTGATCATCGACTACCGCGGCTATGGCCGCAGCGCGGGCCGCCCGGACGAGGCGGGCACCTACGCGGATGCCCGCGCCGCATGGGAGTACCTGACGGAAGGGCGCTCGATCGCCCCCGACTCGGTCGTGGTGTTCGGGCGCTCCCTGGGGGCGGCGGTGGCGGCGGATCTGGCCACCGGGGTGGAGCCGGGCGCGGTGATCCTGGAATCGGCCTTTACCTCGGCCGCGGATCTCGGAGCGCGCCACTATCCGTGGCTGCCGGTGCGGGCCCTGTTGCGCCACGAATACGACACCCTGAGCCGCATCGAGGCCATCACCGCGCCGCTGCTGCTGGCCCACAGCACGGACGACGAGATCGTGCCGTTTGCCCATGCCGAACGGCTGTACGCCGCCGCCGGGCAGGCCCGACTGCTGGAAATGGAAGGCGGCCATAACGAGGCCTTTCTGGCCACCGGGGATGCCTACCTCGAAGGCCTGCGGGCATTTCTGACCGAGGCGGGTATCGAGCTTGACGAGCCCTGACGGAAGCCCTGCGAGACTCCGCATCTAGGCAAACACTGATCGATGTACACACTCGCGTTGGCACCCCAGGTTTTCCGAGACCAGGCGCGGTGCGCAGCCGGTAGTGATTCTGCCGGCAAGGGCGGCAACGCAGGATCGGGGAACCTGGGGTGCCAACCCCGCAAGCCATCGAAAGAAGGGGCTCGGCCGCCCGTTGTTGATCAAAAACGGGCATGCGACCGGCGTCGCGGCTCGCTTATGTAGCTCGGCTACACTTCGCTCACCGCGCCTTGTTCGCACACAAAAGCGACTCGAGCGCGAGTGTGTACATGGATCAGTGTTTCCCTGGCGTGCCCCGGCCCGCCGGGAGGCCGTGTCTCCAGCGCGGGAGATTGGTAGACTGCGCCGCTGTTCTGGCCGGAATGGATGCCGATGGAGAGGCGATGCGCCTCCCGCTCCCACCGAATGATGGAATCCGCTGACAAAGCCCCGCTGACGGTCACCTACCGTCGAGCACAGGATCCGGACGGCGCCTCGGCGTCCGTGGTGATTCGTTTTGGTCGCACCTGTGGTGTCGAGCGCAAGCCCGGACGCCTGGAGATCCACGTGGGGTTGGAGCCACTGGGCCGCGATACGGACTGGGTGGAGTACTGGTCGCTGCCGGACGGCGTACGCGGGGAGACAGGGGCAGACGGCTCGCTGACCTACCTGCGCGGCCGCGACTGCCTGGTGGGCTGCTGGCACGCGCCGCTGGATGCCCGCGCGGACCCGGAACCGCTGACGGAACGCGCCTACCGCGAGATCCTGTCCGGTTGTCGGGCGCTGGGCTTTGACCATCTGGTGCGGGTCTGGAACTACCTCCCGGCCATCAATGATCCGGTCGACGGGCAGGAGCGCTATCGCGGGTTCTGCAGCGGGCGTGCGCAGGTCTTCGAGGCCTTGCCGGAGTACGAGCGCATCCTGCCGGCGGCCACGGCGATCGGCACGCACTCCGACGGCCTGCTGATCTACTTCATTGCGACGCGCGAGCCCGCGGCGCGCATCGAGAATCCGCGCCAGGTCAGTGCCTACCGCTACCCCCGGCAGTACGGGCCGCGCAGCCCCTCGTTTGCCCGCGCCAGCCTCTGGCAGCCGGGCCCGCAGGCCGCCGAGCTGTTCATTTCGGGCACGGCCAGCATCGTGGGCCATGAAAGCCGCCATGTGGGGGATCTCGAGGCGCAGATTGACGAGAGCCTGCACAATATCGGGGCTTTGCTGGAGCAGGCCTCCACCCACCACCCGGTGCGAGCGGAAACGCCGCAGGCGCTCTCGCTGCTCAAGGTCTATCTGCGCCACGCCGAGGATGCGCCCGCCGCGGAGAACCACCTGCGGGCGCGCCTGGGTCACCACATCCCCTGGCTTCTGCTGCATGGCGACATCTGTCGCGAGGAATTGCTGGTGGAGATCGAGGGACAGTACTCGGAGCGCCTGTGCGAGGCGCTCGCAATGCCATGACGAACTGACGCCGGACCGGGTCGGCCGCCGCGTCTGGTCGGCCCCTGGTCCCCTGCCTGGGAGAATACGCAATGCAGCCAACGACCAAGAAGCCGCACCCGGTCCTGAAGGACTACTACGGGGACGAGGGCAGCCGCCGCGCCTACGTCGACGACCTGTTCGACCGGACGGCCCCGTACTATGACCGCATCCTGCGGGTCGGTTTTTTCGGGACGGGGCAGGCCTATCGCCGCTTCGTGCTGAAGAAGTCCGGCCTGAAGGCCGGGATGAACGTCCTGGATGTGGCGACCGGGACGGGGCCGGTCGCGCAGGAGATCCGGAAGGTGGTGGGCGACGACCATCTGACCTGCGTGGATCCGAGCCGGGGCATGATGGACATCGCCCGCACCAAGATGGACGCGACCTTCGTCCAGAGCCTCGGCGAGCAGATGCCGCTGCCGGACCGCCAGTTCGACCGCCTGTACATGGGTTACGGGCTGCGCCATGTGCGGGATCTGCATGAACTGTTCAGCGAGTATTTCCGCGTGCTCAAGCCGGGCGGTCGCTGCACCATCCTGGAGGTCTCGCGGCCACGGACCCGGCGCCAGTTCGCGTTGGCGCGTTTCTATTTCCGGGACTTCGTGCCGTTCGTCGGCAAGGTGTTGACCCGCGATCCCGACGGCCACCTGTTGATGCGCTATTTCTGGGACACCATCGACCAGTGCGTGCCGCCGGAAGAGATCCAGGACACCCTGCGCGCGGTCGGGTTCGAGGACGTGCAGCGGGATGTGCAGTTGGGCGTGTTCAGTGCCTACATGGCGACGCGGCCCGCCGAGTAGAGCGTATACATGGCTCAGTGTTTCGCATGGCGCGGCTGAAGGTGAAGGTCGCTCCGGGCAGCAAGCGCAACGCGGTGGCCGGCTGGATGGGGGAGACCCTCAAGCTGCAGGTCCAGGCGCCTCCGGAGAAGGGCCGCGCCAATGCGGCCGTGATCGAGCTGCTGGCAGCGAAACTGGCATGCCCGAAGTCGGCTGTGCGGGTGGTGGCAGGCGCGAACTCGCGTAACAAGACGTTACTGGTGGAGGGCTGGTCCGAGACCGACTTGCGCTCCGCGCTATCCTGATAACTGATGACTGTGACGGGCCCGTACCGTGCGGGCCCCTGCGAAGGGAACTACGGATGAACCGCCTGACCCTGACCCGACCGGACGACTGGCACCTGCACCTGCGGGATGGCGATGTGCTGGCGTCGGTGCTGCCGGATACCGCGCGCCGCTTCCGGCGCGCGATCATCATGCCCAACCTGAAGCCGCCGGTGACCACGCTGGAGGCCGCGGCGGAGTACCGCGACCGCATCCTGGCGGCGTTGCCGGAGGAGGCCGATTTCGAGCCCCTGATGACGCTCTATCTGACCGAGGGCACGACCCCGGGCATGATCGACGCGGCAAAGGCCTCCGGCTTTGTGCACGGGGTGAAGCTGTACCCGGCCGGGGCCACGACCAACGCGGCCAGCGGGGTGACGGATATCCGCCGCTGCTATCCGGTGTTCGAGGCCATGCAGCGGGTGGATCTGCCGCTGTTGATCCACGGCGAGGTGACGGATCCGGACGTGGACATCTTCGATCGCGAGGCGGTGTTCATCGAGCGCCACCTGGAGCCCTTGATTCGGGACTTTCCGGAGCTGCGGGTGGTGCTGGAGCACATCACGACCGAGTCGGCCGTGCAGTTCATCCAGGACGGGCCGGCCAATGTCGCCTCCACCATCACGCCGCAGCATCTGCTCTATAACCGCAATGCACTGTTTGCCGGCGGGATGCGTCCGCATCACTTCTGTCTGCCGATCCTGAAGCGCGAGCGTCATCGCAAGGCCCTGGTCGAGGCCGCGACCAGCGGCCACCCGCGCTTCTTCCTGGGTACGGACAGCGCCCCGCATCCCCGTCATGCGAAGGAATCGGCCTGTGGCTGCGCCGGGATCTATTCCGCGCATGCGGCCATCGAACTGTATGCGGAGGCCTTTGCCGCCGCGGATGCGCTGGATCGCCTGGAGGGGTTCGCCAGCCATTTCGGGCCCGATTTCTACAAACTGTCGCGCAACACCGACACCCTGACGCTGGAACGCTCACCGTGGACCGTGCCCGAGGCGGTACTCTTCGGGCATGACCCGGGTGTACCGCTGCGCGCGGGCGAGACCATTGCCTGGCAGCTGGCCCGGTAATCAGGGGCCGGGCTGTATCCAGGGTGCGATCGGACAACGCGAACCCTGAAGGACGCGCGCGGTCAGCAGGTCAGGCAGCCACCGACAGGACGAGGACCAGGATATGACGGAACCGAATGTGCAACGCGGAACCCTGTGGTTCTGGCTGGCCATCAGCCTGGGGGTGGCGCTGCTGATCATTGCGCTGGGGGTCGGGCTGGAACCGGCCGGGGCGGCCATCCTGCGGGCCCCGCTCAGTTCGCCCGCGGCGGGTGCGCTCGGCTTCGGCCTGCTGATGGTCTGGGCCGCGTACGCCTATGCCCTGTCCGCCGGACGGGCGGCGGGGAGCCAGGAGATGGGGGTCGTGATCCTGAATCTCGGGCTGCCGGTGGCGCTCATCCTGCTGTGGCGCGCGGAGCTCAACGCCCTGGCGTTCTTTGTCGCGATCGGGTGGACGCTGACGCTGGGCGGGATGGCCGTGCGCCTGTTTCGGCGCGAGGCGCTGGCCGGGGTGATGATGCTGCCGATCATCGGGGTAAGCCTGACGGCGATCCTGCTGTCGCTCACGCTCTGGGTGGTGCCGGCCGCGACCGGCGGCGCCTGATCCCGGGCCGCTACCTTCCGGTCGACGGCGCCACCGCGCGGCTCGGTGCCGGGATTCCCTGGCAATAGTCGAGAAAGGCGCCGGCCTCCATGGGGCGGGCGAACAGGTAGCCCTGGAAGCGCAGGTTCCCGTGCGTGGCCAGCCACTGGTACTGGGCCTCGGTCTCGACCCCCTCCGCGACGACTTCCAGCTCGAACTGCCGGGCGATGTCGCAGATGGTCCGCACCATCGCCTGATCACCGGGGTCGTGGTCGACCTGGCGCACGAAGCTGCGATCGATCTTGAGTTCGTCGAAGGGCAGGCGCTTCAGGTAGCTCAGTGACGAGAACCCGGTGCCGAAGTCGTCCATCGAGAAGCGCAGGCCCATGTCGCGCAGGGCCTGCATGATGTACACGACGCGGTCGGTATCCTCGGCGACGACGTGTTCGGTAATCTCCAGTGTGATGCGATGCGCGTGTTCACGGCCCAGGTGGCGCGCGATCAGCTCCTGCATGCGCTGCACGAAATTCAGGTGCACCAGCTGGCGCGGGCTGATGTTGATCGCGAGCTGTTCCAGGTGGAAGCCGGCGCGATCCCAGTCGCGCAGGGTCTGGAAGGCCCGAGCGATCACGGTGTCGCCCAGTTCGCTGATGAAGCCGGTCTGCTCGGCGATCGGGATGAATTCCGCGGGGGAAACCGGGCCCAGTTCGGCGCTGTTCCAGCGGATCAGGCTTTCGGCGCTGCGGATGCGGCCGTCGCGGTCGAGCTGCGGCTGGAAGAGCACCTCGATCTCCCGGTTCTGCAGCGCGAAATGCAGGCAGCGCTCGATCTGCAGGTGCCGTTCCACCGCCCGCGACAGTTCGTCGCTGAACACCACCACGCCGTCGCGCCCGCGGTCCTTCACCTCGTACATGGCGATGTCGGCCTCGCGGACCAGCTGGTGCGAGTCGATCCCCGCGTGCGGCTCGATCAGGCGGATGCCGATACTGGCACTGACATGCAGATGATGATTGCGGATGATGTAGGGCGTCTTGACCACCCGCAGCAGCGAGTGCGCCAGGCGCCGGGCCGCCCGTTCGCAGGTATGCCGGTCTTCCTTTCCGGGGGCGACGATCACGAACTCGTCGCCGCCCAGACGGGCGAGATGGTGGCCCGGCGGCAGGGTGTTGGCGAAGTCGCGGGTGACGGCTTTCAGCAACTCGTCGCCGATGTCGTGGCCCAGAAGGTCGTTGACCGTCTTGAAATGATCCAGGTCGATCAGCAGCAGAAACGAATGCTGGCGATGATGCTGCAGCACCTCGAGGCTCTGCTCGAGGTGCTCGATGAAGGCGGCGCGGTTGTTGAGCCCGGTGAGGGCGTCGTGCGAGGCCTGATACAGGCTGTCGCGCAGAAGCCCGAAGCTGCTGCTGGCGGCGTAGTACAGCACCAGGGCCAGGGTCGCGGAGAAGGCGGCCAGGACGTAGCCATACCAGTCACCGATCAGCAGGAAGTAGCCGGCCAGCGGCACCATCATGGCCGGGATCAACGGGCGGAAGACCCACGGGGCCGGGTAGAGCAGGGCCGCGACGACCGTGGTGGCGCCGATCTGCGTGAAGATGGCGATGTAGTGCAGGTTCTGGGCGTCGAGGCGCACGAAGACCAGAAAGATCCAGGTCCACAGCGCCAGGTAGAGATAAAGAAAGAGCGTCAGCCGCAGGCGCCAGCGGCTGCGCTGCTCCGGTGACAGCGGCGATCGGTGGTACCGCCAGAAAAGCTGGACTCCCCAGAGCGAGGCGGCAAACATCACCGCGTACCAGGAGGCGGCCGCGACAAGCGCATCGTGCAGGGCGCCCAGCAGGATATACCCGAGCCCGGGCAGCAGCGATAATGCCACCAGCACCGGGATCTGCCGAGTCAGGTAGGTGTCGAACCGCGGGTCCGCGCGCAGGGCCTCGCGGGCCGGCGCGAGGGAACGCACGGCGGACGCCGACGGGTTGTCTCGCGAAGTGGCTGCCATCGGGGTCCGTGCGCTGGTCGTGTTGTGCGGGTGCGGCGGACCTTACGGTAAACCCGTTCGGTCCTCAACAGGGCGGGTTCGGCCGGCATAACGGATGCGGTTGACGGGGCGAGCGATGCTGCTTAATGAGGCACAAATCGAGGCGAAACTGGCGGATGCGGCGCGTCGCGGGGCGTTCGACGACCTCCCGGGGGCTGGCCGGCCGCTGGAGCTGGACGATGACCGCGCGGTGCCGGAAGAGCTGCTCATGGCCTATCGCGTGCTGAAGAATGCCGGCTATGTGCCGGAGGCGGTGCGGATCCGGGGCGAGATCGCATCGGCGGAGGCCCTGCTGCAGGCGGCGGATGACGAGGCCTCCCGGCAGCACGCCGCGCGGCGCCTGCGGCTCCTGCTGGACCGGCTGAACCAGAGCGGCGAAGGCCGGGCGATGGTGTCGGAGTCCGGCTACTTTCGCCAGCTGTGCGAGCGCATGGACGGGTCGGCCCGATGACCGAGCGCCGCGGTCCCACGCGGGGGCCCACACGGGGACGCGGCGCGACTCTCGACCCGCATGCCCGCTTCGAGCCCACCCGGAGCGAACCCTTCGATGATGGCTGGGAAGGCGATGGCGAGGCGCCGCCGCCCCTGCGTACGGAGGTGACCGTCGAGCATCCACGCCGCGTGCTGTCATGGAACCAGTCGCCGGATGTGCCCTTCGAGCTTTCGCTGAACCCGTATCGGGGCTGTGAACACGGCTGTGCCTACTGCTTCGCCCGCCCGGCGCATGCCTACGTCGGGTTGTCCCCGGGCCTCGACTTCGAGAGCCGGCTGTTTGCCAAGGTGGGCGCGGCCGAATGCCTGCGGCGCGAGCTGGCCCGCCCGTCCCACCGTGTGACGCCCCTTGCGCTGGGTATCAACACCGATGCCTATCAACCCGTGGAACGGGATTGGCGGATTACGCGGCAGCTGCTGGAGGTCCTGGCGGAGACCGGGCATCCGGTGTCGATCGTGACCAAGTCGGCCCTGGTGGAGCGCGATCTGGATCTGCTGGGCCCGATGGCCGAGCGCGGGCTGGTCCAGGTCGCCGTATCGGTGACGACGCTGGACCGCAACCTGTCGCGGCACCTGGAGCCGCGCGCCGCGGCTCCGCAACGGCGTTTCCAGACCATCCAACGGCTGAGCGCGGCGGGCGTGCCCGTGAGCCTTCTGGTGGCGCCCCTGATCCCGGTGCTGACGGATGGCGAGGTGGAGTCTTTGCTGGAGGCGGGTGCGGCCGCCGGGGCGGTGGCTGCCGGCTATGTGCTGCTGCGTCTGCCACGCGAGGTGGCGCCGCTGTTCGAGGACTGGTTGCGCCATCACCACCCGCTCAAGGCAGACCATGTGCTGCAGCGCCTGCGTGAGGCCCATGGTGGCAAGCTCTATGACGCGACCTTCGGGCACCGCATGCGCGGGGCGGGGGCGTATGCCGAGCTGCTGCGCCAGCGCTTCCGGCTGGCCCGGCGGCGGGCGGGCCTGGGTGGCCGCCTGCTGGAGCTGGACTGCAGCCAGTTCGTGCCGCCAGCGCGCCCGCGGCAGAGACGCGAGGAGGGGCAGCTGGGTTTTTTGTGAGCGGGGAACGCGCGGCGCCGTCTCCCGGGCGTCCGTTTCTGGTTTACAGTGAGGCTGTGCATGGCAAGGACGGGATGATGGCGGAGACCTCGACAACGCGAACCGATCCCGCGACCTGGTGGGGGCGCCGGCCGCTGGCCTCGGGCGCGCACGGTCGCTGGTCCATCGGTCCGCTGGACCTGTGGCTCCTGCATGGGGCGCAGGAATGGCAGATGGTGCTGGAACGACCGCGCGACGCGGCGGACGCGACCCTGGCGATCGACGTCCCCTGCAGTGAACCCTTTCCCGCCAGCGCCCGGGACCTGCTGCGGTTTGCCGGGGCCCCGGCCGATGCCGAGCCGGAGCTGCGCGTGGCCCTGGCCGATCGTCCGATGGTGAGCCGCCCGCAGAATCCGTTCTACGTGCCGGCCCATGGGCAGGTCACCCTGTACCTCAGTTCGCCGGCCTGGGTGCAGCTGCACCTGGGGGCGGCGCGGGTGCAGGAATTCCCGGTGTATACGCCTTCCGATACCTGGTTCGGCCCCAACACCGTGAATGGCGAGCTGTGCTACGCGACCCGGACCCAGGCGCGCCTGGACCTGGCGGATGTGCCGGAACGGCCGCATCGTGTGGTGACGCCGCTGACCATCGCCAACAAGGCGGACGATGCCCTGTTCCTGGAGCGCGTGAACCTGCCGGTGCCGCGACTGCCGGTGTATGCCGATCGCCACCATCGGCTGTGGACCCCGGCCGTGCGCATGGAGCGCGAGGAGGACCGTGACATGGCGGCGATGAAGATCGACCCGGGGCCGCCCGGGGCCGCGACGGGGGCGCAGCGTATCGCCGAGCCCCGCGAGGCCGGCGGACGGCATTTGATGGTGCGGGCGTTCAGCGCCCTGTTTCAGTAGGGGGCGACGCACACGATGAACGAATGGCTACAGGCCGCGCAGGCCTTCGTCACCAGCGAGGCGTTCCTCGCGGCCGTCCGCGCGGCGGTTTATCTGCTGGTGGGTCTGCTGGTCGCGCGTCTGGTGTCGCGCGGGCTGGCGCGGGTGCTGGAAGACAAGCTCGATGCCCAGCAGGTGATGCTGACCCGGCGCATCAGCTTCTATGTAATCGTGCTCCTGGTGCTGGCCTCGGCCCTGCGCGAGCTGGGCTTCGACCTCACCGTGCTGCTGGGTGCGGCCGGGATCCTCACGGTGGCGCTGGGCTTTGCCTCGCAGACCTCCGCCTCCAACCTGATCTCCGGGCTGTTCCTGATCGGTGAGCGGCCGTTCTCTGTCGGGGATGTGATCAAGGTGGGGGATGCCACCGGAGAGGTACTGTCCATCGATCCGCTGTCGGTGAAGCTGCGGACCTTCGACAACCTGATGGTCCGGGTGCCCAACGAGAGCCTGGTGAAGTCCCAGCTGACCAACCTCAGTCGGTTCCCGATCCGTCGGCTCGACATGCAGATCGGGGTCGCCTATCACACCGATCTCAAGCAGTTGCGCGATGTGCTGATGGGGGTCGCCGAGGGCAACCCGGTCTGTCTGGAGGAGCCCAAGCCGTTGTTCATCTTCCTCGAGTACGGCGACTCCGCGCTGAAGATCCAGCTCTCGGTCTGGGCGCGGCGGGAGAAATTCCTGGACCTGCGTAACTCCATGCACGAGGGGGTGAAGGCGGCACTGGACGAGGCCGGTATCGACATCCCGTTCCCGCAGAGGACCCTGGGCAGCCTGGGCGGGCCGTTGCCGGTACGGATTGTCGACAACGTGTCGGCGGCCGAGGCGGAGGCCGCCGTGCCTGCGGAACCGGACGCCCGCGACTGAGTGGCCGCAGTCACCGACTAGTCCAGGTACAGGTCGGCCCAGACCGGATCGTGATCCGAGGCGCGCCAGGGCCCGTCGGCTGGGGCGCGGCCATCAAATCCGAGGAATTCCGGTTCGTCGGCGTTGACCGCCCAGGTGGCGCCGTCCCGGACTCGTTCACGCAGCGTGTCGGGCCCCAGCAGGTAGTCCAGCTGCCCGGCCTGGCCGCGAAAGACGTAGGTATGGGCGGTACTCGGGTCGTCGTGCACGAGATCGTGTTTTCCTGCGGCATGGAGGACGTGCAGGGGGTCCTCGGCGGCATAGGCGTTGAGATCGCCCAGGACCACGACGGGAGCATCCGCGAACTCGCCGGTTTGCTGTTCGCGTATCCAGGCGACGAGGCGTTCGGCCTGCGCGGTACGGCGCTGGTTCCAGCAGCCCTGGCCACGGTCGATATCGCCGCTGTCGGGGCAGCCGCTCTTGGCCTTGAAATGTACGACCACGGCACCGAGATGTTCGCCGGTAGCGCCCGCTTCGAACCAGCCCAGCAGCGGGGGGCGGTGGTGGACGGTATCGCGGTCGGCGGCCCTGTCGACCAAACGCAGCCGTTCCGGTCGGTAGAGCAGGCCGACCTTGATCGCGTCGTCCCCCGGTGCCGGGTGAACGATGGCCGCATATTCGCCACGCTCCCCGGGGCGGGCGTTCAGGCGCGCCACCAGGGTCTCGCGCGCAGCCGCGGCGTTTTCCAGTTCGACCGCGCCCAGCAGGTCCGCATCCAGGCCCTGCAGCAGGGCATCCAGCTTGGCGGTCTGGCGTTGGCGCTCGGCCGGGGTCTGCGCACCACGCTCGCCCAGCGTGACGAAGTCATTCTCCATGTTCGCGGTGGCAATGCGCAGGTCACCCGCATCCGCGGTTGGCACCGGGTCGGGACGCTGGCCGCCGGTCCAGTCTACGCGCTCGGTGGGGTGGATCCGGTACGCGCCGAAGGCGTGGGTGAGGATGCCGGTGAGGCCTTCCACCGAGCTTCCCGCGCGGCGGGTCCCCTGGTCGTCGAGGTACGGGATCGGGTCGGGGTTCGCGCGATAGCTCCCGTCGTCCAGTTCGATCCGCCGATCTATGTCCTGGCGCCCCGGGCTGTCCGCGGGGGCGGTCTGGCCCGGGTGCGCCAGGCGCCCGTCGGCGACCAGCGTCAAGCTTCCGTAGCGGCCGAGGTCCCGGTTGTCGGTGACCGTCAGGCGCTGCGGGAAACGGACAGGCTGGTCGATAAAGTCGCCCAGCCGGTCGGCTGCGTCGGGCAGGCGCAGGTCGACGGGGGCGGGCGGTTCGCCGTCGGCGCAGGTCACCACCGCGTCCAGTTGCGAGAGTTGGGGGCGGCCTCGATGGCGGGTGAAGGCGCCATGCACCTGCAGGCGCTGCCCGGCCGCGACCGGGTCCCTTCGTGGGGCGTAGACGAACAGGCCCGTGGCCCCGGTGGCCGAGCCCTGTTGCAGGTAGAAGCCCCCCAGCTGGTCCGTGTCCATGAAGACGCCGGTTACGGTGCCTTCCGCGACCACCTCCGTTCCTTCGGGGAGGGTCCCCGCGCGCAGTTCGGCGAGGGGGGTGGGTGTGGTCCCGGGATCGGGACAGGCCTGGCGTGCGTCGGCGCTCGCAAGCGCCAGCAGGCACGGAACGGCCACGGCCAGCCAGCGGGCGCCGGTGTGCGCGTGGAGGGCGGTTCGTTTTCGGGGTGCCGGGTCGGGCCGTTCCATGGCCGAAGGATACCGGGGTTCAGGCGCTCTTGCCGGGATGCAGGAGCTCGTAGAGGTAGTCGGGCGCCTGGGTCACATCGGCAATGGTGTAGCGGTCGAGCACGGCGAGGAAGGCGTCGCGTGCGTCGTTGAGAACACCGCGCAACTGGCAGGCGGGTAGGATCGGGCAGACGGGGTTCTCGCAGTCCACCACGTTCAGGTTCGGCTCCATGTCGCGGATTACGCTGCCGACGTTGATCTCCGCCGGTTCGCAGGCGAGCGAGATCCCGCCCCCCTTGCCGCGCCGGGTGATGATGTAGCCCTTCTGGCCGAGCTGGTGCACGATCTTGACCAGGTGGTTGCGGGGGATGGCGAACTGCTCGGAGATGTCGCTGACGGTTACGCGCTGCTCGCGCGGCTGCACGGTGAGGTACATCAGGACGCGAAGGGAAAAATCGGTATAGCGGGTGAGCTGCATAGGAGGGTTTCGTCGGTTCGCGGTGATCGAGGATATGCTTGAACGTATATTTCAGAGAACCTTAATCGGTCCGGACCTGCGTCACAAGCGCATGCGTTGCGGGCACGTAAAGCACAGGTGCGCCACGGCCTATAGTTTCGGGCCGGTGGGTCGTTACAGCGATAACAAAATCCGGAGTGTACCGGCATCAGGGGGCGGCAATGGAGCAGGAGAGTGGGTGGCTGAGTCGCCTTTCGCTGGCGGGACGTTTCTCGCTCGCATTGAGTGCGATTGTCGGGGTGTTCTTCCTGATCGCCGCCGCGGCGGTGTTCTGGCATACGGCCACGCTGAAGGGCGGGATGGAGGCCACCCTGGAGCAGGTCATGCAGGAGCACGCGACCACGCCGGCCCTGGAGGCCGAAGTGGCCGCTGCGGTGGACCGGCTGCTGGATGTCGCGGCCTGGCAGGTCAACGCGATGATGCTGGGCGTGGCGATTGGCGTGATCGTGGTGGTGTACTTCCTGTTCGTGTTCATGATCCGTCGCCGCCTGGCTGGACTGGCCGGGCGCTTCCGTGCGGTCTCGGAGGGTGAGGGGGACCTGCGCCAGCGCATCGAGGCCCCGCGCAACGACGGCATCGACCGCCTGGCTCGTCTGTTCAACGCCTTCATCGAGCGTCTGCAGCGCATGGTCTCCGAGATGGTGGAGCATGCACGGGAGCTGGGGGAGTCGGTTGGCACCCTGCACCGCGTGGCGGAGGAGACGAATCAGGAGGTGCAGCAGCAACAGGCGCGGCTGGGCCAGGTGGCGACGGCCATGAACCAGATGACGGCCTCGGCCGAGGAGATCGCCCGCAACGCGCGCACGGCCTCCGAGGCGGCCGACCAGGCCGAGACCGAGACCCGGACCGGCTCCGGCGTGGTCGACACAACCGTGCGCACCATGCGCGAGCTGGCGAGCGAGATCGGCACCGCCAACGAACAGGTGGCGCGTCTTCAGGCCGAGTCGGACCAGATCGGGTCGGTTCTCGATGTGATACGCGGGATCGCCGAGCAGACCAACCTGCTGGCACTGAATGCGGCCATCGAGGCGGCCCGCGCGGGCGAGCAGGGTCGGGGGTTTGCCGTGGTCGCCGACGAGGTCCGGACGCTCGCGACCCGGACGCAGGAGTCCACGACCGAGATCCAGGCCATGATCGAGCGGCTGCAGGCGGGTGCGCGCTCGGCGGCCGGTGCGATGGAGCGCAGTCGGGAGAAGGGCGAGACCGGCGTGGACGAGGCCGCCGGTGCCGGCGAGGCCCTGCAGTCGATCCGCTCGGCGGTCGAGCGGATCCGGCATCTCAACAACGAGATCTCCGGTGCCGTGTCACAGCAGGCGGAGGTCGCGCGCGAGGTCGATGGCACCCTCACGGAGGTCAGTCAGGGGGCCCAGGTGACAGCGGCCAATGCCGAGGCCACCGCCAGCGAGACCGATGCCCTGGTGGCGCGCATCGAGCAGTTGCGGGGTCTGACGACGCAGTTCCGAGTCTAGGAGCCAGTTGGATTTGGGACTGATCTGCTGCGCGCGCAGGAGAACGGCCCCTTTTTCCGCTCTCTCTCGTTACATAGTGCCCACTATGCGCCTCGAGAGACCGAAAAAATGGGCTCGCTCTCCCGCCACGCTCGCGACGATCACCCAAATCCGACTGGCTCCTGGCCGGGCTTTTGCCGGCGGTGCGACGCCGGTACCGACGCCGGGTAGGTGGTTTGCGTATACTGCGGCCCGCCTCGGGATCACGGAGTCGCACCTGTCATGACAGTCTGGGTCGCCACCCTGCTCGGGATCGTGCAGGGCATCTTCATGTTCTTGCCGGTCAGCTCGACCGCCCACCTGGTTCTGACCCAGCACTGGCTGATTCGTCAGGGCGAGCCACTGCCGCCCCCGGAAAGCCCTGAGATGATCCTGTTCGATCTGGTGGTGCACGTCGGCACGCTGGTATCGATTGTCTTTGTCTTCCGCAAGAGCCTGCTGCGGCTGAGTGGCGGGATCGCCCGCGAGAGCTGGCAGTGGGCCTCCGCCCGGGGCTCCGCGGGGCGCGAGATGCTGTTCCTGCGCCTGGCGCTGCTGTGCGGGTTGTCGGTGTTCGCGACCGCCGTCGTGGGTTTTACCCTGAAGGCCGGGTTCGAGCAGGTGTTTGCCCACCCGACGCTGATCGCCGGGACGCTCAGCCTCACCGGCGTGCTGCTGTGGTGGACGGACCGGTTGCAGCGGCGCCCGCTGGGCCTGCGCCAGTTGAGCCCGAAGATCGCGGCGATCATCGGCGTGGCGCAGGGTTTCGCGCTGATTCCCGGGCTCTCGCGCAGCGGAATGACGATCGTCTTCGCGCTGTTCACCGGGCTCAAGCGGCGCTGGGCGGCGGAGTACAGCTTTTTCCTCGCGATCCCCACGATCCTGGCGGCGACCGCCGTGCAGTCGCTGGACGTCCTGAACGGCAACGGCCTTGGGGACCTGAACTGGACGGCCCTGGCGGTGGGCTTTGTGGTATCCGCGCTGGTCGGGATCGTGTCGCTGAAGATGGTGCTGTTCTTCCTGTACCGCGCCAACCTGAAGGTCTTCTCCTTCTACCTCTGGGCGCTGGCGTTACTGGTCCTGTTCGGCTTCCTCGACGTGGACATCATGTACGGCCATTGATCCCGGTACGCGAGCGGTCCGGCCCGGCTTATTCCGGGCCGCGCAGCACCGCCAGCGGGGCCTGGTCCAGCACCCGGCGCGTCCCCAGCCAGCCGGCCAGGGCGATCCCCAGCGTGCCGCCCCCGATCCCGTAGACGAAGGTCAGGGGATTGACGCTGTAGTCGAACTCGAACACCTGCCAGGCGAGCAGGGCGCCCACTGCCGTGGCGATCACGGCCGCGAGCAGCCCGGCCAGCAGGCCCAGGGTCCCGAATTCCGCCAGCAAGCCGTTGCGAATGTGGTCGCGACGTGCCCCGAGGGTGCGCAGCAGGGCGGCCTCCCGTCGTCGGACGTCGCGGGTGGCCTGGACCGCGGCGTAGAGCACGGTCAGCCCGGCGATCAGGGTGAACAGGAAGACGTATTCGACCGCCCGCGTGGCCTGGTCCATCACATCGCGGACCTGCGCGAGGATGGCGCTCACGTCGATGGCCGATACGGCGGGGAACTCCCGCAACCACTGGTTCTGGGCGCTGCGCTGGTCTTCGGGCACGTGCATGGCCGTGATGAAGGTCCGGGGCTGCTGGTCCAGCAGCGGAGGCGGGCCGATGACGAAGAAATTCACCTGGAAGCTGTCCCAGTCGACCTCGCGGACGCTGGTGATCGGACTGCGGATGGGCTGCCCCCCGACCCGGAACGTCAGGTAGTCGCCCAGTGCCAGGTCGAAGCGTTCCATGAGTCCGGCCTCCACCGACCAGCCCCGGTCGGGATCCTGCCCGGCCTCGCCGAACCAGTGTCCGTCGACGATGCGATTGTGCGCCGGCGGGGTGTGCGCATACGACAGGTTGAATTGGCGATCCACCAGTCTTCGGTCGCGATCATCGTCAAAATCCTGCGGATGAACGCGTTCGTCGTTGATCTCGATCAGGCGGCCGCGGATCATCGGGTCGAGTTGCGGGCGTTCGAGGCCGGCCGCCTCGACCCGGTCGGCGAAGGCCTGCTCCTGGCCCGGCTGGATGTTGATGAAGAACTGGTTGGGGGCGTCCTCCGGGATGCTGGCATCCCAGGCCTCCAGCAGGTCGACGCGCACGATCGCCAGCAGCAGCAGGGCCAGGATCCCGACACTGAAGGCCACCAGTTGCACCGCGCTGAGGCCGCCGCGCCGGGACAGGTTGGCCAGCCCGAAGCGCAGGGCCATGCCGCCGCGGTTGCGCAGAGGCCTCAGGGCGAGCACCAGCCCCATCCCGAGGACGGCCAGCAACGCGATGGCCACCGCGGTGCCGATCAGGACCCAGGCGGCGAGTTGCGGGTCGGCGGCCTGCCAGTAGAGTAGGCCGCCGAAGGCGAGCAGTGCGAGGGCGCCGGAGAGCCATACCGAGGTGGGCGGCAGGCCCAGATCGCGGCGCAGGACGCGCAGCGGCGAGACCTGGCCAATGCGCAACAGCGCGGGGAGGGCGAAGCCAACGGCGGTAATCAGTCCCACGCCCAGGCCGGCGACCAGTGGCCGCGCCCCCGGAGGAGGGAGATCCCCGTCAAGCCAGCCGCCGAGCAGGGACGCGAGGACGAACTGCGCGGCGAAGCCGATGGCGAGCCCGACAGCGCTGGCCAGCAGGGCGACCAGCACCACCCGGCCGAAGTAGGTCACCAGGACCCGGCGGCCGCTGGCGCCCAGGGCGCGCATCACGGCCGCCGGATCGGCGCGGCGCTGGGCGAAGTGATGGGCCGCCACGGCAATCGCGGCCCCGGCCAGAAGCACCGCCATCAGCGAAGCGAGCCCGAGGAAGCGCTCGGCGCGCTCGATGGCCGTGCGCAGCTCCGGGTTCGCGTCGTCCAGGCCCAGGAGGCGTTCCCCGGCCTCCAGTTCGTCCCCCAGCCAGGCGCGGAAGGCGGCAACCTCCGCACTCGGTCCGGCGGCAAAGAACTCGTAGCGCACCCGGCTGCCGGGGCCGATCAGTCCACTGGCGTCCAGGTCGTCGAATGCGAGCATCAGACGCGGTGCGATGTTCAGCAGGTTGCTGCCACGGTCCGGTTCATGCGCGAGGATGCCGGTGACCTCCAGGTCCAGGTCGCCGACCTCTACCCGGTCGCCCACCTGAAGCCCCAAGGCCTCGAGCAGGGTGGATTCCAGCCAGGCGGTACCGGGTTGCGGCCCGCGTTCGCGCGGTTGCTCCTCCCCGTCCGGTCCCGAGCGGGTGCGGGCCTCGCCCTTCAACGGCCAGCTGGGCTCGACTGCGCGCAGGGCCGCCAGGCGCGACTGGTCGTCCTTGCCAAAGACCACGCTGGGCAGCGAGGCGGTGCGCGCCGTGTCCAGCCCGCGGTTCGCGGCTTCGTCGGGCCAGCCCGCCGGCAGCGGGTTGTCACTGACCACCGCAAGATCACCGCCGAGGAGGGCGGTGGCCTGCTGGGCCATCCCGCGATCCACGCGATCGGTAAAGAAGCCGACGGCGGCGACCGCGGCGACCGCGACGACCAGCGCCGCGGCCAGTACCCGCAGTTCGGCGGAGCGCCATTCCCGCCAGGTGCCGCGCAGCAGCGCGCGCAGGGGATTGCGGCCCTGACCCCGGGTATGGATGTGGCTTGCCGTCATGCCAGCACGCCATCCTGAATGGAGATGATGCGGTCGCACTGCGCCGCCAGTTCCGGATCATGGGTCACCAGCACCAGTGCGGTGGCGGGCCCGTCGCCGTCCGGATGCCGGGCCAGGCCGAACAGCAGCTCGATGATGCGCTGCCCGGTCTTGCCGTCGAGATTCCCAGTGGGCTCGTCGGCGAACAGGACCGCCGGGTGGTCGACAATGGCGCGGGCAATGGCCACCCGTTGCTGCTCGCCCCCCGAAAGCTGGTGCGGGTAATGCGCGGCGCGTTCGCCAAGGCCCACGCGCTCCAGGGCCTGGCTGGCCCAGCGGTTCAGGGTGGCCTGATCTTCGCCGGCATGGGCCGGGTTCAGCTCCAGTGGCAGCAGGGCGTTCTCCAGGGCCGTCAGCGCCGGGAGCAACTGGAAGGACTGGAACACGAACCCGACCCGGCCGGCGCGCAACGCGGCGCGGCCATCCTCGTCCAGTTCGCTGATGGTCCGGCCCAGCAGGCGAACTTCTCCCGCGCTCGGGGCGTCCAGACCTGCAAGGAGCCCGAGCAGGGTGGACTTGCCCGATCCGGAGGCGCCGAGGATCGCGACCGTCTCGCCAGCCTGGACCGCCAGCGATATGCCGCGCAGGATGTCCAGCGGCCCGCTGGGTCCGTTGATCCGCTGTTCGATGTCCCGGGCCTCCAGTACATATGACGAGGATGCATCCATGTTGCGTATTCCGTTGGTCGTGATGGGCTTGATCGCGTTGCTATGGAGTCCCGTCGCGCCCGGGAATTCCCCGGAAGACGAAAATCGCTCCGCCGAGGCGCTGCGAATCCTGGTGTTCGGGGATTCGTTGAGTGCGGCCTATGGCATGCCGGAGTCTGCCGGGTGGCCGGCCCTTCTGGAAGAGCGCCTGGCCGAGCGCGAGCGGGAATGGGTGGTGGAAAACGTCTCCATCAGCGGTGACACGACAGCCGGCGGCCGGGCGCGTCTGCCAGAGGTACTGGAGCGCATGGACCCCGCCCTGGTGATCCTGGCCCTCGGGGGCAATGACGGCCTGCGGGGCCTGGCACCGTCGGCCATGCGCGAGAACCTCGAGGCGATGGTGGACGCGATCGACGCCGCAGGGGCCGAGACCCTGCTGCTGGGCATCCGCATCCCGCCGAATTACGGGCGGCGCTACACCGAACGCTTCGAGGCGGTCTTTGCCGACCTGGCGGCCGCGCGGGATCTGGCCTTCGAGCCATTCTTTCTCGAGGACGTGCTGCTGGAGGACGGCATGCTGATGGATGACGGCATTCACCCCAGCGAGGCGGCGCAGCCGCACCTGCTGGATGCCGTGTGGCCACGCCTGGAACCCATGGTGGAGGACGCCGAGGCGCGCAAGCCGCCACGCGGTGACCGCGCGGCCGGGTAAAGCCCGCGATTCGCCTCAGTCGGCCAGCAGCGCCCGCAACTCCGCCACAACGTTGTCCGGAAGCAGTTGCCGCAGGACGGGATGCAGGTCGCGCTCGACCTCGGACAGCAGGGACAGGGTGCGGACCTCCGAGTGCCGGCAGAGCGGATTGCCGTACTGGTTGGCCTGGATGCTGCGCCGGGAGCCCATGCTCATCAGGGCCACGCCGGGCAGCCCGCGCGGGCCTTCGTCGAGGACCTCGACCAGTTCCACCATGCAGCCATCCACTTCGCCCTGGATCCCGATCAGCGGGGCGAGGCGATCGATCATGCGGCTGGACTGTTCGGTCGTCAGCATGGCCATTTGCCTACCTTACGACCGATGGGGCCGCAGCGCCAGAGTGAGAACGCGGCATCATGCGAGAGAAATGGTGTCCCCGGCAGGATTCGAACCTGCGACCTGCCCCTTAGGAGGGGGCTGCTCTGTCCAGCTGAGCTACGGAGACCCGGGAATCTGCCGGATTTGGGCTTCGCGATCCCGCCACGCTTGCGACGATCACCGAAACCCGACAGAGGTCTGGCGCGAGAGTATAAGCGCCGGGTGCGGAGAGGCCCAAACGCGCTTACTCGTCCGGGCCGTATTCCGGCTCCAGCCGGTGATGGGCCCAGGCGAGGAAGTCGTCCAGTGTGGCGCGGTCTTCACCCGGGGCCTCGGGGCCCGCCAGGTGGCGGTAGATCACCTGCGCCCCGTCGCGCCGGAGCACGCGGCGAACCGCCCAGTCGGCGTCCGTTCCACCGTTGCTGAAGCAGGCCCCGGGCTGGATGGCCTCCGGGGTGATCGGGTCGGGGTGCTGGTGATGGCGGCGGGCCAGCAGGTACAGGCGTGCCAGATCGTCCTCGGTCAGATCCAGATACAGGTTCATCTCGCGCATGGCGTGCTCGAGATCCTCGCGGCCGAGACCGGCCCGCTCCAGGGCCGCCAGCGGGCTTTGTTCCGGGCTTTCGGGGGACGGGGTCAGGCTCGCGGGATAGCGGCGCCAGGGGAACGGGTAGTTGATGATGACGGCCACCATCAGCATGACCCCGACACTGGTCAGCACAGGGTGCAGCAGGAACCACGGTCCCAGGGCCGTGACCGAGTCGCCGCCCACGACCGCATAGAGCGCCGTGGCGCCGCCAGGGGGATGCAGGCAGCGCAGGTAGTGCATCAGCCAGATGGCGAGGCCCACGGCGACGGCGGCGGCCAGCAGGGGGTGGGGCAGCAGGTCGCGTATCAGTATCCCTACGATGGCGGCAACGCCATGACCACCGAGCACGTTCCAGGGTTGCGAGAGGGCGGCATGCGGCGCGGCGAACAGCAGGACGGCGGTGGCGCCGAGGGAGGCGAGGATCAGACCGTTGATGCCGTTGTCGGTTACCGAGGCGGCGACCTCCAGCGACAGGTAAAGGCCGATCATCCCGCCCATCAGGGCAATGAGCTTGTCCCAGTGATTGGTGGTGTCGAGGAAGTCGCCCAGCAGGGACCCGCGTCCGGTACGCACACCAGCCTCCTTAAAGTGCAAGTGTTGCGCATCTTCTATGGGGGTCGCGCGGGCGTCAAGTGGCCCTGCGGGCTCGCGGAATGCGGGTGGGGCGTCGGGTATCAGTTCGCTTCGGCCTCCAGGATCAGTGACACGCGACGATTCTCGGCGCGCCCACCCGGTGTCTCGTTGCCGGCTACCGGCAGCGTGTCGGCGCGCCCGACCGCGCGCAGCCGCGAGGGCTCCAGCCCCTGCGCGACCAGGTGCCGCACGACGCTGCTGGCTCGCGCCGCGGACAGTTCCCAGTTGGAGGGGAAGCGCTCGGTCGCGATGGGGACGTTGTCGGTGTGCCCCTCTACGGTGATGAGGCCCGGGTGGTCCGCCAGGATGGTCAGCAGTCCTTCCAGGAGCGTTGCGCCGTCCGAACGCAGATCGGCCTGGGCGGTGGCGAACAGGATCTCGTCGCGGATGCGCAGTTCCAGACGGCCGGGTTGCTCGACGATATCGACCCCCTCCGGGGCCCGATCCCGCAGTTGATCGGCATCGGCGCCGGTTCCGGTTGTTTCGGCGGACGTTTCGGGGGGCGCCGGGTCCTCGGCGACGCTGTCGTCGAGGTCGGCAAGACCGAGCAGCGTGGGGTGGACCAGGGGCTCGACCAGCGCGCTGCGGTCGGGATGGGCCAGCGCGACGGGGCTGGCGGACACCGCGCGGGGATCGTCGTCGCGCGGGTCCATGAAGGTCAGCAGGATGACGAAGACGACGATGACCAGGGTCAGCACGTCGAGGTAGGTGAGGATCCAGGCGTGTTCGTCGTCGCGCTGGCGTTCGCCGGGGTAGGAGGCGAGAAATGCCTGTTCCGGGCGGGTCGCCGCGTGGGCGTCCATTTCGGCCTGCAGCGCGGCGCGCTCCGAGGTGGAGTAGGCGGGGCCGGGCATGGTTCAGCGACGCTCGTTCGACGGGTCCGGGTCCCGTGGGTCCGCGGCGGGTTCTTCGTCCCCGTTGGTGGGGGCGGCCTGGCGGATTTCGTCGCTGTGGTTCTCCATGAACGAGCGCAGGGTCTCGCGGATGTATCCGGGCGAACGGCCCTTGCGCATGAGCATGATGCCTTCCAGCACCATGGTCATGAGGACCACGCGTTCCTCGGTCCGTCGCTCCAGCTTGATGGCGATGGGGCGAAACACCAGGTTGGCCAGGAGGATGCCGTAGAAGGTGGTGATCAGCGCGATGCCGAGGTTGACCGCGATCACGGTAAAATCGTCGCTCTCGGTCGTCAGGAGCAGGTTGATCAGCCCGATCAGGGTGCCGAGCATGCCAAAGGCCGGGGCATAGGTGGCCATGGTCCGGAACATCTGGGCGTCGGCCTGTTCGCGGGCGCGCAGGCGGGCCATGCGCCAGTTCAGCAGGTCGGAGACGTCGTCCATCGGGGTGTCGTCGATGACCAGCTGGATGCCGGTGCGCAGGAATGGGTTGCGGATCTGGTCCAGGCGGTCCTGGATGCGCTGCAGGTTCTGGGAGAACCAGTAGCGCGAGACCTGCACGATCTCCTCGAGGTCCTGGCTGGCGTCGTAGCGTTCCTCGCGGATCGCGTTGGCCCCGGCGCGGAAGACGCGCATGACCTCGTGGAAGGGGTAGCTCATCAGGGTGGCCGCAATGGTGCCGCCCACCACGATCCCCAGTCCCGGCAGGTTCAGGAAGGCGTCGAGGTCCTGGGAGGAGAACGCGATGACACTGCCGAACACCAGCAGGCTGCCGAGGATGCCGAGCAGGGTGGAGAGATTCATGCGAGGTTCCGAGGATGGCCTGGCGCAAGGATAAAGCACGGCGGCGGTTGCCGTCTGCGCCCGAGAATCCTCTCGCGGGGGACCCGTCCGCCGCGTACACTCGGCCGGGTAAACCGCAAAGGAGCTTTGCACGATGGATACGAAGTGGGTGGTGCTGGCGATTCTGGTCCTGCTGGTGGTCTGGGGGGTATGGACGTACAACCGGCTGGTCACGTCGCGCAACCGGTACAAGAACGCGTTTGCCCAGATCGATGTGCAGCTGACCCGGCGCTACGACCTGATCCCCAATCTGGTGAAGGTCGCCGAGCGCTACATGAGCCACGAGCGGGATACCCTGGAGGCGGTCATCCAGGCCCGGAATCAGGCCCAGCAGAGCCTGCAGGAGGTGGCCGGCGACCCGACCAACGCGGAGGCCGTGCGCAAGCTGTCCAGTTCGGAGCAGGGGCTGTCCGGCGCCCTCGGGCGGCTGTTTGCGCTGTCGGAGGCCTATCCGGATCTGAAGGCTAACCAGAACATGATGCAGCTGTCGGAGGAGCTCACCAGTACCGAGAACCGGGTCGCCTATGCCCGTCAGGCCTTCAATGACGCGGTCATGCAGTACAACATCCTGCGCGAGATGTTCCCGAACAGCCTGATTGCCAACAATCTGGGCTTCCGTCCGGCGCAGCTCCTGGAGATCGAGGATCCGCAGAAGCGCGAGGCGGTCGAGGTGAATTTCTCCTGACGGCCCGGGCGATATGAACTTCTTCGAGCATCAGGACCGGGCCCAGCGACGCACCCGCTGGTTGCTGTTCCTGTTCGGACTGGCGGTGCTGGCGATCGTGCTGGTGATGAACGCCATTGTGCTCGTGCTTTTCGGGCAGGCCGAGCCGGTGGCGGCGGGGGAACCCTGGCTGACCCGGGAATTTCTGGCGCGCAACGTCGAGGTGATGGTCTGGACCAGCGTGCTGACGATCGGGCTGATCGGGGTCGGCAGCCTCTATCGCACCCTGGGGCTGCGCGATGGCGGCGGGGCCGTGGCCCGCGAGCTGGGTGGCACCCGGGTGGACGGCGATACCCGCGACCCGTTGCGGCGGCGCCTGATGAATGTGGTCGAGGAGATCGCGATCGCCTCCGGCGTGCCCGTGCCGGAGGTCTATGTGCTGGAGCAGGAGGCCGGTATCAACGCGTTTGCCGCGGGGTACTCGCCGGACGACGCGGCCATTGCCGTCACGCGCGGGGCCCTGGAACAGCTGGATCGCGACGAACTGCAGGGGGTGGTGGCGCACGAGTTCGGGCATGTCCTGAACGGCGATATGCGCCTGAATATCCGCCTGATGGGGATGTTGTTCGGGATCCTGGTGATGGCGCTCATCGGGCAGCGCGTGCTGCTGGCCATGCGCCTGTCGCGCAACAACCGCAACGCCGGGGGCATTGTTGCGGCGGGTCTGGCGTTGATGGTGGTGGGCTATATCGGGCTGTTTTTCGGGCGCTGGATTCGCGCCTCGGTCTCGCGCCAGCGGGAGTACCTGGCCGATGCCTCGGCGGTGCAGTTCACGCGTCAGCCGTCCGGCATTGCCGGTGCCCTGAAGAAGATCGGGGCCGGACACACTGCGTTGCGCGCCGATACCGAGGAGGTGGGGCACATGCTGTTCGCCTCCGGCGCCCTGGGCCAGATGTTCGCGACCCATCCGCCGCTGGTGCGGCGCATCCAGGCCATCGAGCCCGGGTTCCAGCCGGAAGAACTGGAGACCATCCGCGAACAGATGGAGCGGGATGCGCAAACCCGTCGCAGGGAACAGGAGGCGCAGGCCGAGGCGGAGGCGCGCGAGCGCGAACAGCCGCGCGAGTCGGGCAATATGCTGCTGAATCCGGAACGCCTGATGGAGAACATCGGGGATCCGGGCCTGGCACAGATCCTGGGCGCCGGATTATTGGTCGCGGCGATGCCGGGACCACTGGAGCGCGCCGCGCATTCCGATGCCTGGGCCGTGGAGGTGCTGCTCTATCTGCTGATCAGCGCCGACCCCGAGGTGCGGGAACACCAGTTGTTGCGGATCGCCGCGAAAAGGGGCGGAGAGAGCGAGTCGCGTGTGCGTACCTTGCTGGACGCTGCGCCGGACCTGCGGCCGGACCTGCGCATCCCGCTGCTGGAGATGAGCTTCCCGGCCGTGCGCCATCGTCCGTCGGAGGAGCGCCAGGCGCTGGAGACGCTGATCGACGAACTGGTCCGGGCTGACGGCCGGGTGTCGGTCTTCGAATACGCCACCGGGCGGCTCCTGCGGCGTCAGCTGCGCGACCTCGATCAGCCCGCACGCGCCCGCCCGGGTGGACGGGATCGCCTGGAACGCCACGAACGCCATGCGCGAAGTGTGCTGGCCGTGCTCGCCCATCACGGTCATCCGGAGGACTCCGAGGCCGCACGCGAGGCGCTGCGGGCGAGCCATGTCGCCCTGGGCATCGCAGATCCGGCGAAAGACGTGATGGATACGGCCCTGGAGGCCGCTGCCGACGCGGCGGCCTGGGCGGATGAGCTCGATCGCGCCCTGGACGCGCTGGACGCACTGCGTCCGGCCGACAAGCAAAGGCTGGTCACGGCAATGCTCGCCACCATCACCCATGGCGGGCAGACGGTGATCGCCGAGGTCGAGCTCCTCCGGGCGATCGCGGCGTCCCTGCACGTGCCGTTGCCAGTCGCGGAGATGCCGGCCGCGGAAGCGGAGTAGGCCCCGCCGGGTTCGGGTGCGGCATCGTGGCACGCACGGTATGATGCGGCGGCTCCGGGGGCGTGGCGGAACTGGTAGACGCATCGGACTTAAAATCCGCTGGCCGCAAGGCCGTGCCGGTTCGATTCCGGCCGTCCCCACCAATCCCAGACTGTTCCGCTCGGCGGGCCCCTTGGCCACGGTGCCGAGCGCGCAGTGGTCGCCGGGACGGCGGCCAACCGCCCATGTCCGGGCGCGACCGGCCGCTTCAGGCGGGGTGCCGCGTCTCCCGTGTGAGCGGGGCGTCAGCGGTGCATTTCCGGAGCCGTTTCGGTTTGCCCCCCGTTGGCGCATAGTAGAACCCTGTGCGCCCGCAAAAGACCCGGCATGAGCCCACCACCGGACACCACGGAAGCTTCCGACGCCCAAAACGCCGCCCGTGACAGCGCTTCGTCGTCGCGGGCCCGCACCACCGAACCGTATGTGCGGGGCCCGATGGTGGCCGCGCTGTTCGCGGCGCTGCTGTTCGCCCTGCTTTTTCTGGCCATCGATCACGGCTGGAAGCAGCAGATGGCCGAGCGTTATGAGCAGTCGCTCGCGACCGAGGCGAACAGCCTGCGCTCCCGCCTGGAGAGCGTGCTGAATGCGTCGGTGCACGCCACCATCGGGTTGGCGGCCTACGCCTACGTCCATCCGGAGTTGAACGAGGAGGAGTTCGCCCGCGCCGCGGAACGGCTTTACCGGGGGCAACCCGAGCTGATCCGGTCGCTGACGCTGGCACGCGGCGAGATTCTCGAGCTGGTTTACCCACGGGCCGGCAACGAGGGCGCGATTGGGCTCAACCTGGCCGAGCATCCCCAGCAGTCCGCGTCCTTCCATCGCGTCCTGGAGAGCCGAGAGACCGTGGTGGCCGGTCCCTGGCCGCTGGCCCAGGGCGGCCGCGGGCTGCTGGTGCGGGCGCCGGTCCTGACCGAAGCTGAGGACGAGGACGTGTCGGGTTCCGCCAACCCGTGGAGCCTGTCGAGCATCGCGCTCGATTTCGACACCCTGCTGCGGCAGGCCGGGTTGGTACCCGGCTCGGAGCGCCTGAAGCTGGCCCTGCGCGGCCGCGACGGGACCGGTGCTGAGGGCGAGGTGTTCTACAACCCGCAGGCGCTCGACGTGGAATCGGCGCCATTGCAGCTCGATGTGACGTTTGCCGGGGGGCAGTGGCGGCTGCTGGCAAAGCCGGTCCCCAGCCCGTCCGCCACGGCCCGCCCCGCCGCCTGGTGGGTCCTGGGCGCAGTCGGCCTGATGGCGGTCAGCGGATATACCTTCCGCATTGGCCAGGGGATGCGGCAGCGCCGCGAGGCCCTGAGCCGCTACCAGGCCCTGGTCAACCGCCTGGAGGACGCGACGCTGGTCGTGGCCGGGCGACGCGTTCTGTGGGCCAACCCGGCCTTCGCGCGCATGACCGGGGTGTCGCCGAACCCCGGGCAGGCCCTGGCCACACTGGATGTGATCCATCCGGCGGATCGTCCGCGTCTGCCCCCCGATCTCGATTTCACCCGCGCCGCGGTGCCGGAGGAGCCCCGGGGGCGCGAGATCCGTGTGAAGGCCGCGGACGGGGATCAGCGTTTTCATCTGTTGCGCTGGGTGCCGATCGACTGGGACGGGCAGCGGGCCTGTCTGCTGAGCTTCGTCGACGTGCACGAGAATCGCATGCTGTTCAATGCCCTGAGCGAGGCGCGGGACCTCCAGGACGCCCTGTTCGAGGCCATGCCCGGCGATGCCCTGGTGATCGATGCGTCCGGGCTGGTGCGGCGGGTGTTCGGCGAGGCGCGCCATGGCCGCGACCCGCACACCACGGCCGTGGGGCATACCCTGGCCGAGTTGTTACCCCCCGAGGTGGCGGATCGGTTCTCCGATATCGTACAAAGGGCCCTGCGCGAGGGGGCGATGCAGGAACTCGAGTACCGTCTGCAGGCCAGTGCGTTCCATGCGGGCGAGCCGGGGGTGGCAGCGGACGAGACGCGCTGGTACGAGGCGCGGGTCCGACCGATTCACACGCCGTTCGAGGGTTCCGCGGCCGTGGTCTGGCATGCCCTGGACGTGACCGAGCGCAAGCAGCTGGAGGAACGCATGCAGGCGCTCGCGTGGGAGGACCCGTTGACCGGCACCGCGAACCGGGCCGCGCTGGACCGCGCGTTTCCCCGTCTGGCGGCCCGGGCCGACCGCAGGGAAGGTCAGCTGGCGCTGCTGTTCATCGACCTGGATCGCTTCAAGCCGGTGAACGATCAGTATGGCCACGCGGTGGGCGACGAGTTGCTGCGGCTGCTCGCCAGGCGTCTGGCCGGCAGCCTGCGCACGGATGACCTGCTGGTTCGCCTAGGCGGGGACGAGTTCATCGTATTGAGTGCCCCGCTGCACCACGCGGAGGAGGCAACGCGGCTGGTCGAGCGGCTGCAAGAGGCCTTCCGTGAGCCCTTTGAGCTGCACCCCGGGCATATGGATACGGTGGAGGTGAGCCTGTCATGCAGCATCGGCGTCGCCTTCTATCCGGGTGACGGACAGCGGCTCGCCGACCTGATGATGGCCGCGGATCATGCGATGTACCGGGTGAAGGCGGCGGGCCGCAACGATGTGGCCTACGCCTCGTCGGAGGCTCCCGGGGCCTGACCCGCGTGTCGGGCGGGATCCAGTCGCGCGGCGGTAGTGGTCTCCAGGGGTTCGATCAGGCCCAGCCAATGGTCGGCCAGCCACTCGGCGGCCAGGGGTGCGTACAGCAGGCCGCGTGAGCCATGCGCGAGGTTGAGCTGGACGCGGCCGCGCGCGTCCATTCGGCTGGGCCCGACCAGGGGCAGGCGATCGCGGACCACCGCCCGTTCGCCGGCCCAGTGGTCCAGGACCTGGGTGGCGGGATCGTCCAGGCCGGGCACCCAGGCCAGGTGGCGAAGGTTTGCCGCGTCGTCCGTAGCCAGGAGGGTGTCGGCCTGACGGATGCCGGGGCCTTCCGTGCGCCGGTAGGTCGCGCCGATCCATGCTGTTTGGTCGGGGGACGGGATGCAGTAGCCCTGTCCGGTGGCGACGAACCCGCCCCAGTCGGGCAGGGTGGCCGCCACTCGGGTCATCTGGCCGGTGACCGTCGAGACCGCCCCGTGTTCGGGGCTCAGGGGCGCCCCCTGACCGGCGCCATTGGCCAGCACAACGGCGTCGAATGACTCCCGGCCGTACTCCGTCTCCAGTTGGACCGCCTCCTGGCCCGGAGTCAGGTGGATGTGCGTGACAGCCTCTGCGCGGGGCGCCGGCAGGCTGCTGGCAAGGGCACGACAAAGAGCGGCCATATCCACCGCCAGGCCCTCGGGGTAGTACAGATGCGGGGCGTCGGTGCATCCCGGGCCCGCCGGATCAAAGAGCAGCCCGGTCGCTTCGCTGCCGGCTTTGAGCAGACGGGTCACCCGTTTCTTCCCGTGGGCGCTGATGCCGTGGAAGGCGACGCCGGAGGCCAGCTGCAATACTTCCCCCGTATGGGCCTCCAGTTCGTTGATCAGGGTCCGAGTCCTGCGCATCCCGGCCAGGGCCAGGCGGTTCAGGTCGGCATCGCGCGGGTGCAGGTTGGGCAGCAGCACGGCGGCCGGGTTGCCGGACGCACCGCCGGCGACCCCGGCGGGGTCGAACAGAGTGGTGAGGATGCCGCGACGTTCCAGCGCGTGCGCGCTGGCCAGCCCGGCCAGTCCGGCCCCGACGACGGCCACGTGGCGGGGCGCCCCCGGTGCCGACGGCGCCGGTTCGGCGGACGGCGCGCGGAGAGCCCCGGTCAGGCGCTCGCGCTTGCGTCCGTGGCCCGGGACCCGCCGGACCGTGAATCCGACACCCTCCAGATCGCGACGGACCTGGCCCGCGGCGGTGTAGGTGCCGAACGTGGCGCCGGGCGCGGACAGCCGGGCGATCTGGCGAAAAACGCCGGTGTTCCACAACGCGGGATTGCTGCGCGGCGCGAAGCCGTCCAGGAACCAGGCATCGATCCGGCCGCGCACGCCCGCGAGCATTGGCGCGGCGTCGCCCAGGCCCAGGGTCAGGGTGGCGCGCGCCCCGGGGAATTCGATCCGGTGCAGTCCCGGCACCGGGGGCGGGTACTGCGCGCGCAGGGCGCGGCTGTCGGCATCGTCGAGCCCGAGGTGTTGGTGCAGGGTGGCGAGGTCCTCCGGCGAAAGGGGGTGTGCCTCCAGGCTGAGCAGCGAGAGGAAGGCATCGGGCGGGGCGTGCCGGCGCCATTGCTCCAGCGCCAGCAGCAGGTTCAGCCCGGTCCCGAAGCCGGTTTCGCCGATCGCGAAGTGGCGGCAGCCGGAGAACCGCTCCGGCAGGCTGTTGGCCTCGAGGAAGACCTCTTGCGCCTCTGCGCGTGGCTGGCTCGATCCGAAATAGCCGTCGCCGTAGTCGACAGCAAAGGGCATGCCGTCGCGCCAGTCAAGACGCGCCCAGTCGAGCAGGGGAGACAAGGGAGAGGAGGCCACCACGCAATCAGGACCCCGGCGATGAACGCGAGGCGCGCACCGCCGGGACCCTCGGATCAATCCCTCAACGGGTCAGCTCTTCGAACGAGGTGAAGGCGACCTGCTGGTTGCGCACCCCGTTGTCCAGCTGGGCCAGGAGGGTCTGGCTGATGGACTTGAAGCGGTCGAGTTCGTCGCCTTCCAGGGCATCGCTCTCCGGGAGCTCCACGCGCATCGGGTTCTGCGGCCGGTTGTTCACGTGGATCTCGTAATGCAGGTGGGGCCCGGTGCTGCGGCCGGTGTTGCCGGACAGGGCGATACGGTCACCGCGCTCCACGGTCTGCCCGGGGCGTACCAGCTGTCGCTGCAGATGGAGGTAACGCGTGGAGTATCCCTGGCCGTGCTCGATGACGATGAAGCGCCCGGCGTAGGGGTGATTCTCCACGCGGGTCACGCGGCCGTCGGCCGGCGCGAGGATGGGCGTGCCCACCGGCATGGCGAAGTCCGTACCGTGGTGGGGGGCCACACGGCCGGTGACCGGATGGCGGCGGCGGGGATTGAAACTGGAACTGATGCGGTAATTGCCCGCAAACGGGCGGCGGTCGAATGGCGGCAGCAGGCTCTCGCCCTCGGGCGTGTAGAACCGGCCGTTGACGTTGCGGGCGGCGCGGATCTCGATGCGTTCGCCTTCGTAGTCGAAGGCGAGCAGGCGGAGGTTGTGCGGGGTGTCGTCGCCGACCAGCGTCTCCTGTTCCACCAGCAGGGTGAACTGGTCACCGGTACGGGCATGGGTACGCACGGGCAGGTAGCGGTCGAGCAGTACGGCCAGGGCGTTGGCCGCCCCCGGGGAGATATCCGCGCGTTCGCTCAGCGCGGACGCGATGTTCCCGTCGATCTCGGCGCTGATGATCAGATGGCTGACCTCGCGGCCATTCTCGACCTCGCCGCGTTCGAAGTCCCAGCCCTCGGACTCGCGGATCCACTCGTGCCCGCTGGCGCGGGAGGTCCACAGGCGCATGCGGGTCAGATAGCCCTCGTCGTCGACCTGCCATTCGATCTCCTGGCCGGGACGCACACGGTTCAGGATGGAGGCGTTCTCGTCGTCATCCAGCAGGCGGTAGAGCGTCGCGAGGGGGAGATCCCATTCGCGTTCCCAGAGTCCGGTCAGGCGCTCGCCATCCTTCAGCGTATGGCTGTGCCATTCGTCCTCGGCCGCGTCCGCCTCGGCGGCGGTATCGCCCTCACCGTCGAGGTCGAAGGTTTCGTAGGAGGTGGGCGCCTCCGCGTCCGGGTCGATGGGGTCGTCGTGGTAGCCGGTGCTCGGGTCGTCCAGCATGTCGGTGGCAAACGCGACGGTCTGCGCGCCCGCATCGAACGACGCCGACGGTGCCGGGCTGATCGACGCGCCTCCGGCCGGGTGGTCCGGGCGTGCGAGGGACAGCTTGGCGACGGGGAGCGGGTTGCCGGCACCGATCTGGAGCGGCTGGGAGGTCTCGGCGGGCTGGGAGGCGAGCAGGAGGCTGGTACCCACCAGGATGGCGAGTCCGGCGGTGCCCGCCAGAAAGAAATGCGATGTCTTTCTGTTGTAACCCATATGGCCCTTGCCCCGGAGAGTTTCCGCTTTATACCACGTTTTTTCGGGCAATAAACACCGTCGGAAGCCGCTTTCCGGCGGTTTCGCCGGGGCTGGGCGTCAGGATCGGATTCCGACGCCGCGATTGAGCAGGATCAGTGCCACGGAGTAAAGGACGGCGATGAAGCCCGCGATGATGGCGAAGGACATGGCCACGGGGAAGTCGCTGTGGCCGAGACTGCCGTAGCGGAAGGCGTCCACCATGTACAGGATGGGGTTGAGCATCGACACGCCCTGCCAGAACTCCGGCAGCAGGCTGATCGAGTAGAACACCCCGCCCAGGTACGTCAGCGGCGTGAGCACGAAGGTCGGGACGATCGCGATATCGTCGAAGGTACGGGCGAAGACACCATTGATCAGCCCGGCAAGGGCGAACAGGATCGACGTCATCAAAACGATAACCAGCATGACCGGGGCGTTGTGCACGCTGAGCGGACTGAAGAACAGCGACACCAGCAGGACGGCCACACCCACCGCCAGGCCGCGGGCCACGCCGCCGAAGACGAAGCCGAGGATGATCACGCTGTTGGGGATCGGCGAGACCAGCAACTCCTCGATATGGCGCTGGAACTTGGAACCGAAGAAGGACGAAACCACATTGGAATAGCTGTTGGTGATCACGGCCAGCATGATCAGGCCGGGCACGATGAAGTCCATGTAGCGGTAGCCTTCCATCTCGCCGATTCGCTCGCCGATCAGGCCACCGAAGATGATGAAGTACAGGGCCGTGGTGATCACCGGCGGCAGCACCGTCTGCACCCAGATGCGGGCGAAGCGCAGCACCTCCTTGGTGACGATGGTGCGGAAGGCGGTCCAGTAGTGACGCAGGTGGGTGCTGCTCATGCCTGGTTCTCCGGCTGCTCGCTGGCGCCGCTGGCACCCGGCGTGAGGTGACTGGGGCTCTGGCCGTTGCGGGTCATGCGGATGAACAGTTCCTCCAGGCGGTTGGCCTTGTTGCGCATGCTCTGAACGCGGATTCCGGCCTGATCCAGGACCCGGAACAGATCGTTCAGGTGCTGGCCGCGGCGGATGTCGGCCTCCAGCGTGAGCTCGTCGACCTGGCGCAGGGCCACCGGCGCATCCTCGGGGAGGCCCGGCGGTGGTTCGCTGAGATCCAGGACCATGGTCTCCGTCTCGAGCTTGGCGAGGAGCTGCTTCATCGTGGTGTTCTCGATGATGCCGCCGTCATCGATGATCGCGATGTTGCGGCACAGCGTCTCCGCCTCCTCGAGATAGTGCGTGGTCAGGATGATGCTGCGTCCGTCGGTGTTGATACGGGTCAGGAAGTCCCACATGGAGCGGCGCAGTTCGATATCGACGCCGGCGGTGGGTTCGTCCAGGATCAGCAGCCGCGGTTCGTGCACGAGGGCGCGCGCAATCATCAGCCGGCGCTTCATGCCCCCGGAAAGCGTACGCGCCATGTCCTTGCGCTTTTCCCACAGGCCCAGCTCGTTCAGGTAGTGCTCGCAGCGCTCCCAGGCCTCGCGCCGGGGGATGCCGTAGTAGCCCGCCTGGTTGACGACGATCTCGCCGATCGGCTCGAAGTTGTTGAAGTTGAACTCCTGCGGGACCAGCCCGATGGAGCGCTTGACCGCCTGCAGGTCGGTGTCCAGGTCGTGACCGAAGACCTTGACCGTGCCCGCGGTCTTGTTGATTAGCGAGGTGATGATCCCGATGGTGGTGGACTTGCCGGCCCCGTTGGGGCCCAGCAGGGCAAAGAAGCTGCCGGGCGCCACCTCGAGGTCGATCCCCTTGAGGGCCTCGAATCCGTTCTTGTAGGTCTTCTTGAGCCCGCGAATCTCCAGCGCTGGCGTCATCGTCACATCCTGTAGGGCCCCGGCACACGGAACCGTGCACCGGCTGAGTGGGTACGATCCCGGGGGATCGACAAGATGCGTATTATGGCCGTTTTGGATCGATTTCGAGGAAAGCCGCGTGGATTCTGTCTTTGTTGCGTCGTCCGAAACCGCTGTCCCGCTGATCCCGGTCAGCCGCGAGTCACTCCCGGTCCGCCTGGAGGCCGCGCCGGAGAGCTGGCGCAAGTGGGTCGAGGCCTCCGGCTTCGAGGCGGAGCCGGGCGCGATCCTGCGTATTCCCGACGCGGACGGCGGGCTGGCGGCAGTTCTGGCCGGGTTCGACGCCGAGACGCCGATCTGGATGCTGGCCGCGGCGGCGGAGACACTGGGCAGCGGCGACTATCGTCTGGAGACGGACTTTCTCAACGCCGACGTCCAGAACCTCGCCGCCATCGGCTGGGGCCTGGGGCGCTACCGCTTTGACCGCTACCGCGAACCGCAGGAACGCACGCCACGGCTGGTCTGGCCGGAAGACGCCGACCCGGCCCGGGTTCAGGCCTTTGTCGAATCGATCGGCCTGACCCGCGACCTGATCAACACCCCCGCCGCCGACATGATGCCGGCCAACCTGGCCCTGCAGGCCCGGGATCTGGCTGAGGCCTTCGGTTGCAGCCTGCATGTCGTGAGTGACAGCGACAAGCTGGAACAGGACTTCCCCTGCATCCACGCGGTGGGTGCGGCCAGTGACCACGGCGCGCGGGTGATCGAGCTGACCTGGGGGCCGCCGGATGCCCCGTCGCTGGTGCTGGTGGGCAAGGGCGTGTGCTTCGATTCGGGCGGGCTGAACCTGAAGCCCGGGAATTCCATGCGTCAGATGAAAAAGGACATGGGCGGGGCGGCCATCGCGCTGGGTCTGGCCCGCCTGATCATGGCGCAGGCGTTGCCTGTGCGCCTGACCGTGCTGATCGGCGCGGTCGAGAATGCCATTGGTGCCGGGGCGTTCCGCCCGGGCGATGTCCTGACCGCGCGCAACGGCAAGCGCATCGAGATCGACAACACCGATGCCGAGGGGCGGCTGGTGCTGGCCGACCTGCTGGATCGGGCGGGATCGTTCCACCCCGACCTGCTGGTGGATTTCGCCACGCTGACCGGTGCCGCGCGCGTGGCCGTGGGGACCGAGATCAGCGCCTGTTTCACCGAGGACGAAGGCTGGGCCCGGGCGCTGGTCGAGCCGGCTCGGGAATGGGACGATCCGGTGTGCCAGTTGCCCCTGCACACGCCGTATCGCTACATGCTGGACAGCGACGTGGCCGACATCGTGAACAGCTCCAGCGGTGGCTACGCCGGTGCGATCACCGCGGGGCTGTTCCTGAAGGAATTCGTCCCCGAGGACACGACCTGGCTGCACTTCGACATCATGGCCTTCAACGATCGGGCTCGGCCGGGCCGGCCCAAGGGCGGCGAGGCGATGGGCCTGCGCGCCCTGTTCGCGGCGCTGGAGTCGCGGTACGGGCCGGCGGGTTAGCGGCGTGGGCAGGGGAGGGAACTCCCCGGATCCTCTGCGTTCGCGGAGCGTGTGGGTCAGATGAGCTTGAGGTCGCTGCGGGCGCGGATGATCTTGCGCAGGGCGATCAGATAGGCGGCGGTGCGGTAGTCGAGTACCTCGCCGTTGCTTTCCACCTCGCGGACCTCGTGCATCTCGCGGAACGCCTCGCGCATGGTGTCCTCGAGGCCGGAACGAACCAGATCGATCTCCTCGGCACCGCGAACCACCGCGTCGCGAATCCATTCCGGGATGCTCTCGTTGGTCATCATCTCGATGGCCGTCACGATGTGCTGGCCCTGGGACTGGTCGTAGCGCCGCTCCAGGCGCCCGAAGCGCATGTGCGACAGGTTGCGCACCCATTCGAAGTAGGACACGACGACACCCCCGGCATTGACGTAGACGTCCGGCAGGATCGTGATCCCGCGGGCCCGCAGTGCCTGGTCGGCCTCCCAGGTGCAGGGCCCGTTGGCGGCCTCGGCGATCAGCCGGGCCTGGATGCGGTCGGCGTTGCCGCGATGGATCGCGCCTTCCAGCGCCGCCGGGATCAGGATGTCGCATTCGCGTTCCAGGATGCGGTTGCCGTCGCGCTCGAACTCGACGCCGGCAAAGCCCTCCATGGTGCCGCTGCGGCGGACGTAGTCGTGTAGCGCCTCGACGTCGATACCGTCTTCGCAGTACACGCCGCCATCGCTCTTGATGACGCCGACGATCTTCGCGTGATCGTCCTGCTGCAGGAAGCGCGCGGCATAGTAGCCGACGTTGCCGAAGCCCTGAATGATGATGCGCTGTTCGCCCAGGCCACCCTCGAACCCGGCCTCGCGGGCGGCCGAGCCCTCGCGAAAGAACGCCTGTAGCGCGTACTGCACACCGCGTCCGGTGGCCTCGAGACGCCCGACGATGCCCCCCAGCTCCACGGGCTTTCCGGTCACCGAGGCGGCGTGATCGAGATCTTCCGGATGCCGTTCGCGGTAGGTCTCCATGATCCAGGCCATCTCGCGCTGGGAGGTCCCCACATCGGGGGCCGGCACGTTTTGCGCGGGGCTGATGTAGTCACGCTGGATCAGTTCGTGGGCGAAGCGTCGGGTGATGCGCTCCATCTCCCACTCGTCGTATTTCTGCGGATCGATCCGAAGCCCGCCCTTGGAGCCCCCGAAGGGGATGTCCACGATGGCGCATTTGTAGGTCATCAGGGCCGCCAGGGCCTCGGCGTGCTGCTGATCCATGGTCGGGGAGAAGCGCAGACCGCCCTTGGATGGCAGGCGATGCGCGGAGTGCACCGCGCGCCAGCCCTTGAATACTTCGATGCGGTCGCGAAAGCGGATCGGAAAGCTGACCTGAATCACCGAGTCGCAGGACTTCAGGGCCTCGCGCGCCCCCTCGGGGAGTTCGAGGTAGGCCATGGCCCGGTCGACCATGTGTGAGACACTATCAAGAAAGGTTTCAGGGACTTCGCTTTCCGACATGACGGCAATCCTTTATGGCTTTGCGAGGCGGCCTGCGCGGCACGGGGGCTTCGCGTATGGGTGACGCGGGCCACTTTCCCGACCCGCGGTTCTCGGTTGCACCGATGATGGACTGGACGGACACCTGGTGTCGCCGGTTCCATCGGCTGCTGACCCGGCGGGCATTGTTGTATACCGAGATGGTGCATGCCAACGCGGTGATCCATGGCGATCGCGACCGCCTGCTCGGCTTTGCCGCGGAGGAACACCCGATCGCGTTGCAGCTGGGCGGGTCGGACCCGGCCACGCTGGCGCAGGCGGCACGCATCGCGGCCGATCGCGGCTTCGACGAGATTAACCTGAATGTGGGTTGTCCCTCCGACCGCGTCCAGTCCGGCGCGTTCGGCGCCTGCCTGATGGCGGATCCGGGGCTGGTGGCCGACTGTGTGGCGGCGATGCGCGACGCGGTGGAGGTCCCGGTAACCGTCAAGCACCGCATCGGCATCGACGACCAGGACTCCGAGGCCGACCTGCATGCCTTCGTGGAACAGGTCGCCGCGGCCGGCTGCCGGGTGTTCGTGGTGCACGCGCGCAAGGCCTGGCTGCAGGGGTTGAGCCCCAAGGACAACCGCGATGTCCCGCCGCTGGACTACGCCCGCGTGTACCGCCTGAAGGCGGAGTTTCCCCAGCTGACCATCGTGCTGAACGGCGGGCTCGACGATGTACCGGGTGCCCGGGCCCATCTGCAGCAGGTGGATGGCGTGATGTTCGGACGCAAGGCCTACCACGAGCCCTGGAGCCTGTCCGTGGTGGACCGGCTGTATTTCGGTGCGGACCAGGATCCGACACGCGAGGGGGTGCTGGAGGGGCTCCTGGAGCTGGCCGAGGGGATGCGGCGAGACGGCGTGCCGCTGGCACGCCTGACCCGGCACATTCTGGGGCTGTTCCACGGGGAGCCCGGGGCCCGGCAGTGGCGGCGTGTCCTGACCGAGGGGGCCCATCAACCCGGCGCCGGCCCGGAGCTGATCGAGCGCGTCGCCCGGGCTTGTCTGCCCCGGGCGGCCTGACGCCTCACACCGTACAGGCGGCTACTCGGCGGGCGTCTCCGGGGCGATCCAGCCCGCCTCGAGCCCGTCCGCCAGGATCTGGCGGATCGCGGGGATCGCCTCCTCCCATTCGGCGACGCTGAGCGTCTCCGCGCGGCAGAACGTCTCCAGGACCTCAGGCGCGACGTGCTGTGCGGGATAGTCATTGCCACCGACGCACAGGACCGGGCCGTCGGGGCCCTGGAACCACGCGCGGCGGATACCGGGGTGGAGGACAAAGCGTTCCGCAACCCCGGCACGGGCTGCGATCCCGGGGTCTTCCGGAGCGAGCTCGATGTTCCCGGCGGGGCGGGTCAGGAACCGGCCGAGATAGGCGTCCAGGTCCTGGTCCTCCGCGGCGAGCAGCGCGCGCAGGGCCTCGCGCAGTTCCCTGCGATCCGCGGCGGGGAGTTCGGCGGGGCAGGCAGCCGGGTGACGCCCCGGATCCTCGAAACGCGTCTGGTCGCCGATCACGTTGGCGCGCTCCTCGAGAAAGCCGGTCAGGACGTCGAGGATGGTCGGGGCGCGAAAACCGACCGACCAGGTCATGCACTGCGCATCCAGCGACAGGCCGTAATGCGGCAGACCGGGCGGCAGATAGAGCAGGTCGCCGGGGCCCAGCTCCCAGGTCTCGCTCGGGTGGAACTCGCGCAGGATGGCGAGCGGTAGGTCGTCGTGGCAATCCAGTGATCCCGGTGGGTCCTGGATCTGCCAGCGGCGGCGTCCCGCGGCCTGGAACAGGAACACGTCGTATTGATCCACATGCGGTCCGACGGAGCCCCCGGGCGGGGCATAGGAGATCATCAGGTCGTCCCGGCGCCAGCGCGGGATGAAGTCGAAACGGGCGAGGAAGTCCGACCCGCCGGGCCAGAAGCGTTCCACGTCGGTGATCAGCAGGGTCCAGTCGCGCGCGGGCAGCTGCCCCAGGTGCTCGGCGTCGAAGGGGCCGTACTCCACGTCCCAGTCCTGGCGGTCGACATGCCCGCGGACGATGCGGCTGGCGGCATCCGGATCGGTCGCCAGGCCGGCAAGATCGTCGGGCTCGATGGGATTCTCGAAACCCGGGACCGCATTGCGCACGAGCAGCGGGCGTTGCTGCCAGTAGTCGCGCAGAAACTCGGCGGTCGTGAGCCCGCCAAGCAGGACCAGCGGTTGGTTCGGATCCGGGGCCGCCATGCCGTGCGGGATCAGAGGTCGCGCGCGAGCTTCTCGGCGATGCCGGTGTAGGTCCCCGGCGTCAGCTCGCGCAGGCGCGCGCGGGCCTCTTCCGGGATCTCGAGGCCGTCGATGAAGGCCGCCAGGGCCTCGGGCGTAATGCGCTGCCCGCGGGTCAGTTCCTTGAGCTTCTCGTAGGGCGACTCGATGCCGTAGCGACGCATCACGGTCTGGACCGCCTCGCCCAGGACCTCCCAGTTCTGGTCCAGGTCTTCCGCCAGGCGGCCGGGCTCGATCTCCAGCTTCCCGAGGCCGCGATCGAAGGCCTTGTAGGCGATCAGCGACCAGGCGAACGCCAGGCCGATGTTGCGCAGCACGGTGGAGTCGGTCAGATCGCGCTGGAAGCGCGACACCGGCAGCTTGCCCGCGAGATGATCGAACAGGGCATTGGCCAGGCCGAGGTTGCCCTCGGCGTTCTCGAAGTCGATCGGGTTGACCTTGTGCGGCATGGTCGAGGAGCCGACTTCGCCGGCCACAACCTTCTGCTTGAAGTAGCCCAGCGAGATATAGCCCCAGATGTCGCGCGCCGCATCCAGCAGGATGGTGTTCGCGCGCATGAAGGCATGGAACAGCTCGGCGAGGAAGTCATGCGGCTCGATCTGGGTGGTGTGGGTATTCGGTTCCAGCCCCAGGCCCTCGATCATTCGCCGCGACAGGGCCGGCCAGTCGACCTCCGGGTAGGCCACGCTGTGGGCATTGAAGTTGCCGACCGCGCCGTTGATCTTGCCGCGGCAGGCGACGGCGGCGATCTCGTCGCGCTGGCGCTCCAGACGCGCGACCACGTTGGCCAGTTCCTTGCCCATGGTGGTGGGGGAGGCCGGCTGGCCGTGGGTGCGCGCGAGCATCGGTTGTTCGGCGAAGCGTTCGGCAAGCGTGCGCAGGGGGGCGAGCACGCTGTCCAGGGCCGGCAGCATCACCTGGTCGCGGGCCTCGCGGACCATCACGCCGTAGGCGAGGTTGTTGATGTCCTCGGAGGTGCAGGCGAAGTGCACGAACTCGATCTGGCTCTGCAGGTCGGCGCGGTCCGCCATCTGTTCCTTGATGTAGTACTCGATCGCCTTCACGTCGTGGTTGGTGGTCGCCTCGATCTCCTTCACCCGGGCGCCTGCGACCTCGTCGAAGCCGAAGGCGATCTCGTCGAGGAAGGCACCCGCCGCGTCGGTCAAGGCCGGCACCTCGGGGATAGCCGGCTCGGCGGCCAGGGCCTTGAGCCAGGCGATCTCCACGCGCACGCGGGCCTGCATCAGGCCCTGTTCGGAGAAGTAGGGCGCCAGGTCGCGGGTATGGCGCGCGTAGCGGCCGTCGACAGGGCTGATCGCAGTCAGGGGGCTCGGGGACATGGGCATTCCGGGGTCGGGTTCGAGTCAGGCGGCGCAGTATACTAAGGCGTTCAGTTGCAATACAGCATCGCGCCGGGGAGACCCCGGTTACCGGCGCGGACCCAACCAGGAGAACGGCATGTCGAAGCCCGCAATGCGTCAGGAACAGGACAGTCTCGGACCGGTGGCGGTCCCGGAGCAGGCCCTGTGGGGCGCCCAGACCCAGCGTGCGGTGGACAACTTCCAGATCGCCGGACGCCCCCTCCCGGCGGCCTTCATTCGTGCCCTGGCGCAAACCAAGGCGGCCTGTGCCGAAGCCAATCAGGCCCTGGAGCAGCTGCCGGCGGAGGTGGCCGGGGCCATTGTCGCGGCCGCCGAGACCATCGCCAGTGGCGAACATGCGGATGCCTTCCCGGTGGATGTCTACCAGACCGGATCGGGCACCAGTACCAACATGAACATGAACGAGGTGATCGCGCGCCTGGCCTCCAGCGAGGCCCTGCCGATCCACCCCAATGACCACGTGAACCGTTCCCAGAGCTCGAACGACGTGATCCCGACCGCGTTGCACGTGGCGGCATCGACCCAGCTGGAACAGGAACTGATCCCGGCGCTGCGTCACCTGATCGCCACCATCGCGCGGCGCGAGGGCGAACTGACCGCGATCGTGAAGACCGGGCGCACCCACCTGATGGACGCGATGCCGGTGCGCATGAGCCAGGAGTTGTCCGGCTGGCGCACGCAGCTGGAGCTGGATGTCGAACGCCTGCGCGCGACCCGCGACCGGGTAAACCGGCTGGCGATCGGTGGCACCGCGGTGGGTACGGGGATCAATGCCCCGGCTGCGTTCGGCGAGCGTGTGGCACAGCGCCTGGCGGAACGCACCGGCATTGCCTTCGAGCGCGAATCCAACGGGTTCGCGGGGCTCGCCAGCCAGGACACGGCGGTGGAACTGTCGGGGCAGCTGCGCACCACGGCCACCAGCCTGATCAAGATCGCCAACGACCTGCGCTGGATGAACTCCGGTCCGCTGGCGGGGCTGGGCGAGATCGCGCTGCCGGCCCTGCAACCGGGCAGCTCGATCATGCCGGGCAAGGTGAATCCGGTGATCCCGGAGGGCGTCATCATGGCCGCGCAGCAGGTGATCGGTCTGGATGCGGCGATCGCGGCCGCCGGGCAGGGCGGCAATTTCCAGTTGAACGTGGGATTGCCGATGATCGCCGACAATCTGCTGAATCAGACGGGCCTGCTGGCGCGTGCGGCCGGGCATCTGGCGGACCGCGCCATCGCGGGGTTCACCGTGAACGAGGCGGTCGTGCGCGCCGCCCTGGACCGCAACCCCATCCTGGTGACGGCGCTGAACGCGGAGATTGGCTACGAGGCCGGTGCGCGTATCGCCAAGGAGGCCTACGCGACCGGGCGGCCCATCGTCGAGGTGGCGGCGGAACACACTGACATCCCGCGCGAGCGCCTGCAGGCCCTGCTGGACCCCGCGAACCTGACCGGCCCGTCAGAATAGGTCGCGGGGCAAAGGAGGGCGTCAGGCGGTCGCGAGCGGGAGTGCCACGCCTGGCTGGAGCAGCTCGCGGAAGTCGGCAAACGGGACGGGGTGCGAGTAGAAGTAGCCCTGGGCCGTGTGGCAGTCGAGGTCCTGCAGGATCTGCGCCTGGCGCTCGGTCTCCACGCCTTCGGCGATCACGTCGAGCCCCAGGGTGCGGGCCATCAGCACGATCGCGCGCACGATCTGCGCATGCTCCTCGCCGTGGTCGAGATCCTTCACGAAGGAGCGGTCGATCTTCAGGGTATCGGCCGGCAACTGCTTGAGCTGCATCAGCGAGGCGTTGCCGGTGCCGAAGTCGTCGACGGCCAGGGACATGCCAACCTGGCGCAGGCGCTGGAAGACGCGCGCGGCACCCTTGGGGTCATCCATGATGCTGGTCTCGGTGAGCTCCAGCTCGATGCAGCGGGTGGGGATGCCGGCCTCGCGGATGATGCGATGGAAGCCGCCGGCCAGATCCGGCTGGCGCAGCTGGCGGGCGGAGACATTGATCGCGACCCGCGGGAGCTCGTCCTCCCCCATGCGCAGGGATTGCAGGTCGCGGCAGACCTGACGCAGCACCCATTCCCCGATCTCCTCGATCAGGGTCATGTCCTCGGCCAGTTCGATGAAGTGACCGGGTGGCAGCAGGCCCAGCTTCGGGTGCTGCCAGCGGATCAGGGCCTCGGCTCCGATGACGCGGCCAGTCGCGAGCTCCACCTTGGGCTGGTAGTGCAGCACCAGCTGCTCGTTGGCAATGGCCTGGCCCAGTTCGTTCTCCAGCTCGAAGTGACGGAAGGTGCGGGCGTTGAGGTCCTGGGTATAGAACCGGAACCCGTTGCGCCCACGCTGCTTGGCCTCGTACATCGCGGCATCCGCGTTGCCCAGCAGGGTGTCCGCGTCCTCGCCGTCGTAGGGGTAAACCGCGATACCGCAGGACACGCTGCTGACCACCGGCTGATCGAAGATCTGGCGCTCGGTTGCCGTCTTGCGGACGACGTCGGTGACCAGACGGACGATACCCTCCAGCCCCTGGCTGTCCTCGACGAGGATGCCGAACTCGTCGCCGCCCAGGCGCGACAGGGTGGTGCGCAGGTGGCGGCCGGAACGCTCGCGCGCATGGTCCAGCAGTTCGGAGAGGTCCTGCGCGACCTTGCGGATCAGCTCGTCGCCGGCGCGATGGCCGAGGGAGTCATTGGTGCGCTTGAAATTGTCGAGGTCCAGCAGGATCAATGCCACGTGACCGGCGGCGCCGGCATGGCGCTCCATGGTCTGTGACAGGCGGTCGCTGAACAGCATGCGATTGGGCAGGTTGGTCAGCGAGTCGTGCGACATGTGGTGCAGCAGTTCGCGCGACTGGCGCTCGGTGATCCGCTGCAGGGCCTTCTGGCGCCGATCCATCATCTGGAACAGGTCGGCGCTCTCGAGGGCATAGGCGGTATTGAAGAGCACCATGGTCAGGGTCGACAGGATCATCTCGTACCGCTGCAGCTCCGACTGGCGGAAGCGGGCGACGAACATCCCCCGAATCCGGGTGCGCGTGGAGATCACGTGGAGCATGACGCTCTCGCCGTCGACCGGCGAGGGGAGGCAGACCGGGTGATTCTGATGCAGCGCCCAGGAGAACTGCCCGTCGCGGATCAGCTGTTCCACGGTGTCCGCGAGGTCCGGCTCCAGCTCCTCCGGGCGCTCCTGGTAGGCGAGATTGAAGGAGCAGTCGTTGTCCAGCACGTAGACCGCCATGTCCTGTGCCGGCAGAAGCCGACGAATGGACTCGATGCTGTTCTGGATGATCAGCTCGGGGCTGCGGTTGCGGTCGGTGTCGCCAAAGATCGCCGTGGTCGAGGCGAGCACGTCCATCGCGTAGGCGTTGGCCTCCAGGGCCTCCTCGAGGAAGCGGATCCGCTCATGGAGGGCATTCACCTCCTCGGGCGTGCGATACGATGGGCTCATGCAACAGCGTCCTTTGCCTGCATACGGGCTCAGTCGAGGAGGATCGCCTGCATCTGGTCCAGATGCTTGCGGGCGTGGCCGATGATGTCTTCGTAGACCGGCATCTCCAGGCCGATCCGGTCGAAGGTCTCGGGGCTTACCGGGGGCACGAAGCGCTCGCCGGACGATCCCAGGCGCAGCGAATTCGCGATGCTGTCGGCGACGTGCACGATCGCGGTTTCCACCGGGAAGGCGCGTGCCTCCTCCGGGGCATGGTGGTAGCGCGTGGCCTCCACCTGGGCCGGGGTCATGCCCCATTCCTCCAGCAGGGCGGAGCCGATGGCGGCATGATCGAAGCCGAGCAGCTCGCGTTCGGCCTCGAACAGCAGGCACTGCTCGCGTTCGCGGATGTTGATCAGCTCCTCGGTGCGGGTGCCCAGGCGCAGGAACAGCAGCAGCCGCCCCAGGTCGTGCATGATGCCGTAGAGGTACAGCCGTTCGATGTTGGCCTCGCGGCGGAACCGTGCGATGGAGCGACTGAGCACGCCGACCGCGATGCTGTGGCGCCAGAACGACTCCATGTCGACGCCGATGACCGGCAATCCACGGAAATGCTCGATGACGATTGTCGACAGCACGATCTGGCGCATCTGCTGCAGGCCGATGATGGAGACCGCGCGGTGCAGGGTGTCGATGGGCTCGGGAAAGCCGTACAGCGAGGAGTTCGCCATGCGCAGCGTCTTCGCGGCAATGGTGGGGTCCAGCTCCACTGCCTCGGTGATCCCGGCGACGTTGGCCGTGGGATCGCTAAGACGGGTGAAGATCGTGTTGTAACTGCCGGAAAAGCTGCACAGCGAGTCGTCCTGCTCGAGGAACTCGGCGACGGTCATCATGCACCTCGGGACCGGTGCCCGCGGCGCATCAGCTCATCCAGCAACTGCTCGCGGGCGAGCTGGTGGAACCCGTCCATGGGGTGGGCGTTCACGTCACAGTGGCGGAAGCGCTCGGACAGGATGGTATCGGCCTGTTCCTCCATCTCCGGCGTGGGCCGGGTTTCTGGCGGGAGCTCCACAGGCTCGTCCTGACCATCATTGGCCGCTGCCTGCTCGTCCTCGACCACCTCGACCGTGCTGATACCCCAGGACAGCAGCACGCGGATCTGCTTGTCCTGCAGCACCATGCCGGCGGGGATCAGGAGACGGCCGGAGCGGTCATGCACGGCGGTCGCCAGTGTCTGACCGGACTGTATTGCCTCCGTGGAGATCCGTCGTCCCATGCCGAAACCTTATGCGGAACCCGCGAGCTGGCGCAACACGTAGGGCAGGATGCCGCCGTGGCGGAAGTAGTCCACCTCCTGCGGGGTATCCAGGCGTACACGCACGGTGAAGGTGGTGCGCTGACCGTCGTCGTCCACCGCGGTCACCGTCGCCTCGCGGGCCTCGCCGTTCTCCACGCCGGTGATGCTGTAGGTCTCGCGCCCGGTCAGTCCGTGGCTGGCCGCGTTCTCGCCGGGCAGGAACTGCAGCGGGAGGACACCCATGCCCACCAGGTTGGAGCGGTGGATGCGCTCGAAGCTCTCGACGATCACCGCCTTGACCCCCAGCAGCAGGGTCCCCTTGGCGGCCCAGTCGCGCGAGGAGCCGGTCCCGTATTCCTGACCGGCGATCACGATCAGCGGGGTGTCCTCTTCCTGGTAGCGCATGGCGGCGTCGTAGATGGACATCTGCTCGCCATCCGGCAGGTGCTGGGTGACGCCGCCCTGGGTGCCCGGGGCCAGCAGGTTGCGCAGGCGCACGTTGGCGAAGGTGCCGCGCATCATCACCTCGTGGTTGCCGCGCCGCGAGCCGTAGGAATTGAAGTCCGCGGGCTTTACGCCCTTGGATTCCAGGTACTTCCCGGCGGGGCTGTCCTTGGCGATCGATCCGGCCGGGGAGATGTGGTCGGTGGTGACCGAGTCGCCCAGCAGGGCCAGCACGCGCGCACCCTGGATGTCGTGCCAGGGCATCGGGGTCATGCCCATGCCCTTGAAGTAGGGCGGATTGCGGACGTAGGTGGAGTCCTCCTGCCACTCGAAACGCTCGCCCTTGGGGGCCTCCAGGTTGCGCCAGCGCTCCTCGCCGGAGTAGAGATCCCCGTAGGCACTGGTAAAGCTGCCGGCGCCGACGTGGCTGGCGACGGCCTCGCGCACCTCGTCGGTGGTCGGCCAGATGTCCTTCAGGTAGACCGGCGCGCCCTCGGCGTTCTCGCCGATGGGATCGTTGTACAGGTCGATATTGCTGCGCCCGGCCAGGGCGTAGGCGACCACCAGGGGCGGCGAGGCGAGGAAGTTCATCTGCACCTCGGAATGGATGCGCCCCTCGAAGTTGCGGTTGCCGGAGAGCACCGAGCTGACGATCAGGTCGTCCTTGATGATGGCCTCGGAGATCGGCTCCGGCAGCGGGCCCGAGTTGCCGATGCAGGTGGTGCAGCCATAGCCGACCACGTGAAAGCCAAGGGCCTCCAGATCGGTCAGCAGGCCGGACTTCTCCAGGTAGTCGGTGACCACGCGCGAGCCGGGGGCCAGCGAGGTCTTCACCCAGGGCTTGACCTGCAGCCCCGCCTCGCGCGCCTTGCGCGCGACCAGGCCGGCACCCAGCATCACCGACGGGTTGGAGGTGTTGGTGCAGGAGGTGATCGCCGCGATCACGATGTCGCCGTGATCCAGCGTGAAGGTCTCCCCGTCCATCTCGATGGCGGTGTGATGGGGTTCCTCCGCCTGGTGTTCCACGCCCACGGCGGTATGCCCGCCCTCGGCCGCGAAGCGCTCGGCCTCGGCCGGTTCGTCGGCGCCGCTCTCGCGCTCCTTCAGCATGGTGTCCAGATGGCGGCTGATGGTGGCGCCGGCCTGGCTCAGCGGGATGCGGTCCTGCGGGCGCTTGGGCCCGGCGAGGCTGGGTTCGACCGTGGACAGGTCCAGCTCCAGCATGTCGCTGTAGCGGGCGATCGGGGCGCTGTCGTCACGCCACAGCCCCTGGGCCTTGGCATAGGCCTCGATGAATTCGATATGGCCGGCGTCACGCCCGGTCAGGCGCAGGTAGTTCAGGGTCTCGTCGTCGATCGGGAAGATGCCGCAGGTGGCGCCGTATTCCGGTGCCATGTTGGCAATGGTCGCGCGGTCGGCGAGGGGCAGATCGGCGAGGCCGTCGCCAAAGAACTCGACGAACTTCCCGACCACGCCCTTCTTGCGCAGCATCTCGACGATCACCAGCACCAGGTCGGTTGCGGTGGCGCCCTCGGCCAGCTTGCCGGTCAGGCGGAAGCCCACCACCTGCGGGATCAGCATGGAGATCGGCTGGCCGAGCATCGCGGCCTCGGCCTCGATGCCGCCCACGCCCCAGCCGAGTACGCCGAGGCCGTTGATCATGGTGGTGTGGGAATCGGTACCGACCAGGGTATCCGGGTAGGCCATGCAGCCCCCCTCGGCCTGGTCGTCCACGAACACCGTACGGGCCAGGTATTCGAGGTTCACCTGGTGGACGATGCCGGTGTCCGGTGGCACCACCTTGAAGGTATCAAAGGCCTGCTGGCCCCACTTGAGGAAGCTGTAGCGCTCGCGGTTGCGGGAGTATTCCAGCTCCGCGTTCAGGTTCATCGCGTTGGCGTTGCCGTGGGCATCCACCTGGACCGAGTGGTCGATCACCAGCTCCGCCGGCTGCAGCGGGGTGATCTTTTTCGGATCGCCGCCGAGGGCCTCCATCGCGTCGCGCATCGCGGCGAGGTCGACCACCGCCGGCACGCCGGTGAAGTCCTGCAGCAGCACGCGGGCCGGTCGGAAGGCGATCTCCTGGGCCGGCTCGGCCTTCGGGTCCCAGTCCAGCAGGGCCTCGATGTCGGCACGCCGGACGGTGCGTTCGTCCTCGAAGCGCAGCAGGTTTTCCAGCAGCACCTTGAGGGCAAAGGGCAGACCCTTCGCGCGGGCGTCATCGGTGATCGGCACGTAACGGCAGTCGAGGCCGCCAGCGGACAGGGTCTGGGTGTTCTTCGGGTCGGCGTGGCTCATGATGCGTCTTCCGCGTTCAGGTATTGAGTCGATTGAGGATGTGGTTCGCTTCGCGAATCAGCCGCTTGCGGCCAAAAAGCAGTTTCCAGCGCGATCCGCCGGCCTGGCGCCAGAGGACCGCGGCCCGGATTCCGGCCAGCAGCAACGCACGAATGCGCGCGGCGGTCTCCGGGTTGGAGAGGTTGTTCTGTTCCCCCTGCACGATGATGCGCGGGCCGAGTTCGGAGATGGTCTCCTTGTAGATCTCGGCGAGCCGCGCGATCACGCTCTCGTGGGTGATGTGAAAGTAGTCGATCTGGCGTTGCGCGCCCTGCAGACCGTCGGTCAGCGTCTGCAGCATATCGTCGCGTTTTTGCAGCTTGCGCTCGAGGAAGATCAAGCCGATCGCGTAGCGGGTGATCTCCATGTCCGGCGGCTTGCTGCCGTTTTGCAGCTGGCTCTCGATGCGTTCCAGGCCGCTCTTCAGGCTGACGGCTTCGCGGTAGACCGCCTCCGGTGTCTCGGCATCGAAGGCAAACAGGCTGCCGATCAGGACCTCGAACTCGTATTCGTCGCAGCTGCCGCGCCAGGCCAGATCCTTGACCAGGCTGGCGCACTGGAAGAGGGCGGCAAGCGCCAGCGTGCGGTTGTGATCGGAGCGGTCCAAGCCAGTTCATTCCTTGGTGGGTCGGGGGCGGGGCGCCAGGCAGGGCTCACTATACCGGAAGTGACCCGGCGGACTCACTCAGGGAGACGCGGATTGAATGGCGCCTGCGTGGTGGTCCAGCGTGGTCCGGGTCGCGATCACCGCGCCGCCCAGGCAGACATCACCGCGGTAGAAGGCGATGGACTGCCCGGGGGTGGCGGCGCGCTGCGGGCTGTCGAACACCACTGTGGCGCCCGTCGGCGCAAGCGCCTCGATGCGGCAGTCCTGCAGGGGCTGGCGGTGGCGCAGTCGGGCCCGGAGCGGCTCGTCCGGGGCAGGCACGTCGTGGATCCAGTGGACCGGCTCGGTGACAAGCGTCGGGCTCATCAGTCGCGGATGCTGCGGGTCCTGGGCGACGACCAGGGCGTTGTGCTCGAGATCCTTGTCGACCACATACCACGGGGCCTCGGCGAAACCGTCGACCCCGCCAATGCCGAGACCCTGGCGCTGGCCGAGGGTGTAGAACATCAGGCCCTGGTGGTAGCCGACGATCTGACCCTCCGGGGTGCGCATCTCGCCCTGGGTGGCGTTCAGGTACTGCGCGAGGAAGTCGCGGAAGCGCCGCTCGCCGATAAAGCAGATCCCCGTGGAGTCCTTGCGGGCGTGGTTCGGCAGACCCAGTTCGCGGGCCCGCACCCGGACCTGGTCCTTCGGGATATCCCCGAGCGGGAACAGGGCCGGGCGCAACTGCTCCTGAGTCAGGGTATGCAGAAAGTAGGTCTGGTCCTTGTTGGCGTCGGCCGCCATGCACAGCTCGCTGAAGTCCGCATGATGGCGGACTCGCGCGTAGTGACCGGTGGCGATCCAGCGGGCGCCCAGCTCGCGCGCGTGGTCGAGGAAGGAACGGAACTTGATCTCGCGGTTGCAGAGGATGTCCGGGTTGGGGGTGCGCCCAGCCTCGTATTCGTGGAGGAACTGGGCGAACACCCGCTGGCGGTAGTCCTCGGCGAAGTTCGCCTTGTGCAGGGGGATCTCGAGACAATCCGCGACCTCGCGGGCCATCGCGTAGTCGGCCTCGGCGGCGCAGTATTCGGCGTCGTCGTCATCCTCCCAGTTCTTCATGAACAGGCCTTCGACGCGATAGCCGGCCTCCAGCAGGCGGCTGGCGGCGACGGCGGAGTCGACGCCTCCGGAGAGGCCGATGATGACGCGCTCGCCGCCGCTCATGGCGCGACCGCCCGAACCAGCCCGCCGACCGCCGCGAGCGGGAGGCGCGGGCCAGCCTGGTAGCGATGGATGCTGCGCATCACCAGGGGGCTGCGCAGGGGCCAGTCGCGTTCGGCCGCCTCGGGTGTCAGCCAGTGCAGGGCATGGATCGCCGGGTCTCGCGGGCCGGGCGAAGGCAGGGGCGTGGTCGAGCCACAGAAGCTGGTGCGCAGGATGACGGCGCCGCTGGCCAGTTCCAGGAGATCGCAGCCGAGGGTGGCCTCGGGGGTGAACGCGAGGGAGGTCTCCTCGCGGACCTCGCGCACGACCGCCTCGATGAGGTCTTCGCGGGCATCCAGGTGCCCGGCCGGCTGGTTCAGGACCCGGCGCCCGCCGTCGGTCTCCTCGACAAACAGGAACCGGCCTTCGCGCTCGATCACGGCGGCCACGGTGATGTGACAGGGGAGGCGTTCGGTCATGCGGCGGATGATAACGCAGGCACAGGCGCACACGACCATGACGGAACGTCGATTTCACTCGCTCCGGGCCCCCGGAGATGGCGGTTGGGCATGTATAATCGAGGTATACCCGATTGACCGATCCATTGATCTCGATTTCCGTACAAGGAGTTGGCATGGCCTATCAGCACATTCAGGTCCCGGAGAAGGGCGAACGCATCACCGTCGACGAGCAGGGGAAGCTGCAGGTGCCGGATCATCCGGTGATCCCCTATATCGAGGGTGACGGCATCGGGGTCGATATCACCCCGGTGATGCGCCGGGTGACCGATGCGGCCGTGGAGAAGGCCTACGGCGGGAAGAAGGCGATCGAGTGGATGGAGGTCTATGCCGGCGAGAAGGCGACCAGGGTCTACGACGATGACTCGGGCCTTCCCGACGAGACCCTGGAGGCGGTGAAGGATTACTGCGTGTCCATCAAGGGCCCGCTGACCACGCCGGTCGGTGGCGGCTTCCGCTCCCTGAACGTGGCGCTGCGCCAGAAGCTGGATCTGTTTGTCTGCCTGCGTCCGGTGCGCTACTACGACGGCACCCCGAGCCCGCTGAAGGCGCCGGAGAAGACCGATATGGTGATCTTCCGGGAGAACTCGGAGGACATCTACGCCGGCATCGAATTCGAGTCCGGCACGCCGGAGGCGAAGAAGGTCATCGACTTCCTGCAAAACGAGATGGGCGTGACCCAGATCCGCTTCCCGGATACCGCCGGCATCGGCGTGAAGCCGGTCTCCAGCGAGGGCACCAAGCGCCTGGTGCGCAAGGCGATCGAGTACGCGATCGACAACGACCGCCCGTCGGTGACGCTGGTGCACAAGGGCAACATCATGAAATTCACCGAGGGCTCCTTCAAGGCCTGGGGCTACGAGCTGGCCCGCGAGGAGTTCGGTGCGAAGGACCTGGACGGCGGCCCGTGGCAGACCTTCAAGAACCCGAAGACCGGCCGCGACATCGTGATCAAGGACGTGATCGCGGATGCCTTCCTGCAGCAGATCCTGCTGCGCCCGGAGGACTACTCGGTGATCGCCACGCTGAACCTGAACGGCGACTACATCTCGGATGCGCTGGCCGCCCAGGTGGGTGGCATCGGCATCGCTCCGGGTGCGAACCTGTCCGACACCACCGCGATGTTCGAGGCCACCCACGGCACGGCGCCGAAGTATGCCGGCCAGGACAAGGTGAACCCCGGCTCGCTGATCCTGTCTGCCGAGATGATGCTGCGGCATCTGGGCTGGCCCGAGGCGGCGGACCTGGTGGTCAAGGGCATGGGCGGCGCGATCAGCGCCGGCGAGGTGACCTACGACTTCGCGCGGCTGATGGATAACGTCGAGCCGATTGCCTGCTCGGCCTTTGGCGAGGCGATGATCAAGCACATGTGACGGGACGGGTCGGTGGTCGGAGTGTCCGTAAGGGCACTTGGCCTCGGCCCGGAACCATTCGAGGATGGAGACGACCCAAACGAGTAACCGCTGAAGGCGCGAGTTCGACCGATGAGTGATGACAAGCCCCAAAACCCCGATCGAGACGACTCGGTAACGGTCGAAGAATCGAGGCCGGAGCTCAAGCCACCGCGACAGTACAAGGTGGTCCTGCTCAACGACGATTTCACGCCCATGGAGTTCGTGATCGAGGTACTGGAGACCTTCTTCAGCATGGATCGCGAAAAGGCCACCCGGGTGATGCTGCACGTGCACACGCGCGGCAAGGGAGTATGCGGCATCTTTACCCGGGATGTGGCCGAGACCAAGGTGGCGCAGGTGAACGACTACGCCCGCAGCCATCAGCACCCACTGCTTTGCTCGATGGAGGAGGCCTGACTCCCATGCTCGACAAGGAACTCGAATTCAGCCTGAACATGGTCTTCAAGGAGGCCCGCGAAAAACGTCACGAGTTCGTGACCGTTGAGCATCTGCTGATGGCGCTGGCGCAGAATCCCAGCGCGGCCACGGTGCTGCGGGCCTGCGGGGGCGATCTCGATCGCATCCGCGACGAGCTGGAGGCCTATATCGACGAGAACACGCCGCGCATCCCGCCGAACGATTCGCGCGAGACGCAGCCGACGCTGGGCTTCCAGCGGGTGCTGCAGCGGGCCGTGTTCCATGTGCAGTCCAGCGGACGCAAGGAGGTCTCCGGCGCCAACGTTCTGGTGGCCCTCTTCGGCGAACAGGACAGCCAGGCCCTGTACGTGCTGGGGCAGCAGAACATCTCGCGCCTGGACGTCGTCAACTTCATCTCGCACGGGATCTCCAAGGTGGGCGAGGACGAACTCGGGGCGCAGCCCAACCCGAACGAGTCCCAGGCCGAGCCGGTGGAGGGCGAGCGCGAGGAAAAGACCAACGCGCTGCAGCTCTACGCCACCAACCTCAACGACAAGGCGCGCAAGGACGAGATCGACCCGCTGATCGGGCGCGATCACGAGATCGAGCGCACTATCCAGATCCTCTGCCGCCGGCGGAAGAACAACCCGCTGCTGGTCGGAGAGGCCGGGGTCGGCAAGACCGCCATTGCCGAGGGTCTGGCGCGGCGCATCGTCGACGAACAGGTGCCCGAGGCGATCGAATCCGCGACCGTCTATGCCCTGGACTTGGGGGCGCTGGTCGCCGGGACCAAATACCGCGGCGACTTCGAGAAGCGCCTTAAGGGCGTTCTGGCCCAGCTCAAGAAGGAGCCGGGTGCGGTGCTGTTCATCGACGAGATCCACACCATCATCGGGGCTGGCGCGGCCTCCGGCGGGGTGATGGATGCCTCCAACCTGATCAAGCCGATGCTCGCCTCGGGCGAGCTGAAGTGCATCGGCTCCACGACCTACCAGGAGTACCGCGGCATCTTCGAGAAGGATCGTGCCCTGGCGCGGCGTTTCCAGAAGATCGAGGTGCCCGAGCCGACGGTCGACGAGACCGAGCAGATCCTGCGCGGTCTGAAATCCCGCTTCGAGCTGCACCACAACGTACGGTTTACCAAGCCGGCGCTGCGGGCGGCGGCGGAGCTGGCCGACCGTTACATCACCGACCGCTTCCTGCCGGACAAGGCGATCGACCTGATCGACGAGGCCGGGGCCAGCCGCCAGCTGCAGCCGGCCAGCCAGCGCAAGAAGACCATCGGGGTGCAGGATATCGAGAGTATCGTGGCGAAGATCGCGCGCATCCCGCCGAAGTCGGTCTCCAGCTCCGACAAGGAGACCCTGCGCAACCTCGATCGCAACCTGAAGATGACCGTGTTTGGCCAGGACGAGGCGATCGGCACCCTGGCGACAGCCATCAAGATGGCACGCTCCGGTCTGGGCGACATGGACAAGCCGATCGGCTCGTTCCTGTTTGCCGGGCCGACGGGGGTCGGCAAGACCGAGGTCACCCGTCAGCTGGCGCAGCAGATGGGCATCCACCTGGCGCGGTTCGACATGTCCGAGTACATGGAGCGCCACACGGTCTCCCGCCTGATCGGGGCACCGCCCGGCTATGTGGGGTATGACGAGGGCGGGCTGCTCACTGACGCCATCCTGAAGCATCCGCATTCCGTGCTGTTGCTGGACGAGATCGAGAAGGCGCACCCGGACGTCTTCAATGTGCTGCTGCAGGTCATGGACCACGGCACGCTGACGGATGCCAATGGACGCGAGGTGGATTTCCGCAATGTGATCCTGGTGATGACCACCAACGCTGGTGCCGAGCAGGCCAGCCGCCCGTCGGTGGGCTTTACCCAGCAGGACCACTCCAGCGATGCGATGGAGGCGATCAAGCGGACCTTTACGCCGGAGTTCCGCAACCGGCTGGATGCGACCATCCAGTTCGGGCCGCTGGACGAGGCGACCATCCTCAATGTGGTCGACAAGTTCCTGACTCAGCTGCAGGCCCAGCTCGACGAGAAGAAGGTCCACCTGACGGTGGAGCCGGACGCCCGGGCCTGGCTGGCCGAGCATGGCTACGACGTCAAGATGGGTGCGCGACCGATGGCCCGCACCCTGCAGGAGCACATCAAGAAGCCGCTGGCCGACGAGCTGCTGTTCGGCCGTCTGGCGCACGGCGGCGAGGTGGTGGTCCGACTGGGCGAGTCCGGGCTGGAGCTGGATATCCAGGAGACGGCCGTGTCGTCCTGATGCGGCGTGCTGGCATAACCGGGCCCGCGCAAGGGCCCGCAAATGAAGAAGCCCCGGTCCTGCCGGGGCTTCTTCGTTGGAGAGGCGAACTTACTTGTTGCGGTAGACGATGCGACCCTTGGTCAGGTCATAGGGCGTCATCTGCACGATCACCTTGTCGCCGCGCAGGATCCGGATGTAATGCTTGCGCATCTTGCCGGAGATGTGCGCCGTGATCGTGTGCCCATTTTCGAGCTCCACCCGGAAGGTGGTGTTCGGGAGCGTCTCGACGACGGTACCCTCCAGCTCGATTTCGTCTTCCTTCGCCATACAGTTCCTCTCGTATTGAATCAAGGTGGCGACATTATCCGGATGCACCAGCGGAACACAAGTCATGGCGCGCCTCGCAGGGCCGGTCCACGGCGTGGATCGACGGGGCGAGGGCCGCGGCGCGCGTGTGGAACGAGCCGGCCGCCGCGTTTGCCGCGATTTCCCTGACCGCCTACACTACGCGCGCTTTCACGCGCGAGACCATTGCGAATGACAACTTCTTGGGCAGCCGTTTTTCCCGGCCAGGGGTCCCAGTCCACCGGCATGCTGGCCGATCTGGGCGACGACCATGCCATTGTCCGTGACACCTTTCAGGAGGCGTCGGACTGCCTCGACGCCGATCTCTGGAGCCTGTGCCAACACGGCCCGGTCGAGCAGCTGAACCAGACCGAATGGACCCAGCCGGTGATGCTGGCCGCGGGGGTTGCCGCCTGGCGACTGCTGAGCGAGCAGACCACCGCGCGCCCGCAGGCGGTTGCCGGTCACAGTCTCGGCGAGTACAGCGCCCTGGTGGCCGCGGGCGTGCTGCGCTTCCCCGATGCGGTACGGCTGGTCGCGGAACGCGCCCGGGCGATGCAGGCGGCGGTCCCGGAAGGCGAGGGCGCGATGGCCGCGATCCTCGGGCTCGACGATGCCGCGGTGCAGGCCCTTTGCAGCGAGCATGCGGGTGGCGAGGTGCTGGAGGCGGTCAATCTGAACGCCCCGGGCCAGGTGGTCATCGCGGGTAATGCCGCGGCGGTGGACCGTGCGGTGGGGGCGGCGAAGGACGCCGGCGCCAAGCGCGCCCTGAAGCTTCCGGTCTCGGTTCCCTCGCACTGCGCCCTGATGCAGCCGGCGGCCGAGCGCCTGCAGGCCGCGCTGGACAGCACCCGCTTCAGCTCGCCGAGCATCCCGGTCTGGCAGAATGTGACGGCCGCGCCGGCGGATTCGGCGGAGACCATCAAGGACAACCTGGCCGCGCAGCTGTACCGGCCCGTGCGCTGGGTCGAGACCATTCGCGGTCTGCGCGAGCAGGGCGTGGCGGTGCAGGTCGAGTGCGGGCCCGGGCGCGTGCTGACCGGACTGGCCAAGCGCATCGACCGCGATCTGGAATTGTTCGATGTCGCCGATCGCGACACGCTGAACGCCACCCTGGAACGCCTGGGGTCGGACGCATCCTGAGCGCGCTCGCGCCGCCGCGGTTCGCGACTCCCTCTCACATGAAGCAAAGGCACAACCATGTCTGACAGCAAACGTGTAGCCCTGGTAACCGGCGCCAGCCGCGGCATTGGCGCCGCCATCGCCCGGCGTCTGGCCGAGCAGGGCCTGCAGGTGGTAGGCACCGCCACCAGTGACGCCGGCGCCGAGCGGATCACCGAGGCCCTGAAGGAATGGAGCGGCCGCGGCATCGCCATGGACGTCACCGACGCTGATTCCGTCGCCGCCGGCCTGCAGGCGATCCAGGCGCAGGAAGGCCCGATCGAGGTGCTGGTGAACAACGCCGGCATTACCCGCGACAACCTTTTCATGCGCATGAAGGACGAGGAGTGGGATGCGATCATCGACACCAACCTCTCCGCCGCCGTGCGCCTGACCCAGCGCCTGCTGAAGGGGATGATGAAGCTGCGCCGCGGCCGTATCATCCTGATCGGGTCGGTGGTCGGCTCCACCGGCAACGCGGGACAGACCAACTATGCGGCGGCCAAGGCGGGCCTGGCCGGGTTTGCCCGGTCGCTGGCGCGCGAGGTCGGCAGCCGCAGTATCACGGTGAACACGGTCGCCCCCGGGTTCATCGATACCGACATGACCCGCGAGCTGGGCGATGACACGAAAGCGGCCCTGCTGGGCCAGATCCCGCTGGGGCGCCTCGGCGCGCCGGAGGAGATCGCCGCGGCGGTGGGTTTCCTCGCGTCCGAGGAGGCCGGTTACATCACCGGCGAGACCCTGCACGTGAACGGCGGGATGTTCATGCATTGATCACGGCGGGCAGGCCGCGTGCCGCCCGCATGGCTCGCTGCACGGATCGCTAGATCGCGGCGGGGCTTTTCTCTAGAATGGCGGACCTTTCAACGAAGCCGCCTCACACCGAAGGGGATTTCTGAACCATGAGTAGCATTGAAGAACGCGTCAAGAAGATCGTTGTCGAGCAACTGGGAGTCAAGGAAGAGGACGTGACCAACGCCGCCGCTTTCGTTGACGACCTGGGTGCGGACTCGCTGGACACGGTGGAACTGGTGATGGCGCTCGAAGAAGAATTCGAGACCGAGATCCCCGACGAGCAGGCGGAAAAGATCACCACCGTGCAGCAGGCGATCGACTATATCAACGAGCACATGAAGGACTGATCCGACGCCTCCGGGCGCCGGTCAGGACGACGCGAACGGGCCTTCCTGCGCGCAGGGCGGCCCTTCGTCGTTTCGCTGAACGCGTATTTCAGTCTTTCGAGGAGAACATCATTGGCTAAGCGACGTGTCGTGATTACCGGACTGGGGATCGTGTCCCCGGTCGGATCCACTATCGACAAGGCCTGGAGCAACATCAAGGCCGGCAAGAGCGGCATTTCCCCCATCGATGTCTTCGATGCCTCGGACATGCCGGTGAAGATCTCCGGCGCCGTTCGGGATTTCGAGGCCAATGATTACGTCCCGACGAAAGATCAGAAAAAGATGGACACCTTCGTCCTCTACGGGCTGGCCGCGGGGCTTCAGGCCCTGGACGACTCCGGACTGGAGGTGACCGAGGAGAACGCCGAACGCATCGGGGTCGCGATCGGCTCCGGCATCGGCGGTCTGCCGTATATCGAACGTTCCTACGGGGCATACCTGAAGGGCGGGGCGCGCAAGATCTCGCCATTCTTCGTGCCCAGTGCGATCATCAACATGGTGGCTGGCAATCTGTCCATCATGCGCAACCTGCAGGGCCCGAACATCTCCATCGTCTCGGCCTGTGCCACCGGCACCCACAACATCGGCGACGCGGCGCGCATGATCGCCTACGGCGACGCCGATGCGATGGTGGCCGGCGGGGCCGAGATGGCGACCACGCCGCTGGGCATCGGCGGCTTTGCCGCGGCTCGCGCGCTGTCCACCCGCAACGACGATCCGGAACGCGCGTCCCGCCCCTGGGACCAGGATCGTGACGGCTTCGTGCTTAGCGATGGCGCTGGCGTGATGATGCTGGAAGAGTACGAGCATGCGAAGGCTCGCGGGGCGAACATCTACTGCGAGGTCGCGGGGTTCGCCTGGAACGCGGATGCCCACCACATGACGCAGCCCATCCAGGATGGCTCCGGCGCCGCCAAGTGCATGCACCGGGCGCTCAAGGATGCCGGCGTGAATCCGGAAGAGGTCGGGTATATCAATGCGCACGGGACCTCGACGCCGGCGGGCGACCTGGCGGAGACCCAGGGGCTGAAGAAGGCCTTCGGCGACCATGCCTACAAGCTTCTGGTGAACTCCACCAAGTCGATGACCGGCCACCTGCTGGGGGCCGCCGGCGGGATCGAGGGCGTTTTCACGGCGCTGGCCCTGCGCGATCAGGTGTCGCCGCCGACCATCAACCTGGAAAACCCGAGCGAAGGCTGCGATCTGGACTATGTGGCCAACGAAGCGCGCGAGATGAACACCAAGGTCGGCCTGTCCAACTCCTTCGGGTTCGGCGGCACCAACGGCACGCTGGTGTTCCGCAGCATCTGACGCTGCGGCGCCGCCATGGCGGTCCATCCACTGGCCGCCGGGGTCGATTTCGCGGCCCTGGCGCGGCGATTCCCCGAACGCTACCCGCATCTGCTGGAGTCGGCCCTCATCGGGCAGGCCCCGGCACGCTTCTCCATCCTGTTTGCCTTTCCCGGTCGAACCCTTTCGACCGCGGCGGGCGAGGATTTCCTGCAGGCGCTGGACCAGGACCTGTCCGGGGTACCGGAGCTGGCCCCGGACGACACGCCCCATGCCCATCTCCCATTCCTCGGAGGGTGGTTTCTCTACGCGGGATACGAGCTGTCCTGGGGCCTGGAGCCGGCGCTGGGTGAATGCCGGTCCGATCCCTGGCTGCCGGATGCGCTACTGACCTATTTTCCCGCGGCCCTGATCCGTGATCACCACGCGGGCCGGACATTGTTCGTGGACGAAACGGACGATGCCGAGCGCCGGGCGCTGGTCGAGCGGGACCTGGAGGCGGTGCGGGAGGATGCGGACGCGGCGTGCAGCCCGTTGCCCGATCTTTCTTTGCAGGAGGAGGATCCGGCCCGGTACCGCGAGGCGGTACTTCGCGGCCTCGAGTACATTCGGGCCGGCGATACCTTCCAGGTCAATCTGTCGCGGGAATGGCAGGCCACGGCGGCCGCACCGCTGGATCCGGCGGTGCTGTATATGCGCCTGCGTCAGGCGAATGCGGCCCCGTTTGCCGCCTGGCTGCAGTTGCCGGGGGCCCACGTGATCAGCTCCTCGCCGGAACGCCTGGTGTCGGTGGAGCGGGGCGAAATCGAGACCCGGCCGATCGCGGGAACCCGCAGACGGGATGCGGACGCCGACAAGGATCGGCTTCTTTTCAGTGAGTTGAGCTTTAATCTTAAAGAGCGGGCCGAGCATGTGATGCTGGTGGACCTGGAACGCAACGATGTCGGGCGGGTGGCCGAGATTGGCAGCGTGCGGGTCGCGGAGCTGATGACCATCGAGAGCTATCGCCGGGTGCACCACATTGTCTCGAGCATCGTCGGGCGCCTGCGCCCCGGGACCACGGCCGCTGATGTCCTGCGGGCGGTCTTCCCCGGCGGCACCATCACCGGGTGCCCGAAGATTCGCAGCATGCAGATCATCCAGGAACTGGAGCAGTACGCGCCGCGTGGCGCCTATACCGGCGCCTGTGGCTACGTGAGCCGGCATGGGCGCATGGATACCAATATCCTGATCCGTACGCTCGTTGCGCACGGGAACGAGCTGCGCTTCCGCGCCGGTGCCGGCATCGTGGCTGACTCGGACCCGGAGCGCGAGCTGGAGGAGACCCGGCACAAGGCACGGGGTCTTCTGGAGGCGCTGGGCGTGCACAACGAGGCGCTTTCGTGATCCTGGTGAACGGGGAACCGGACGAGAACGTCTCGGTGGGTGATCGCGGGCTGCTGCTCGGGGATGGGCTGTTCGAGACCCTGCGCGTGCGTTCGAGCCAGCCGCAATTGTGGGCGTACCACCGGGATCGGCTGTGGCGGGGCCTGCGCCAGCTGGGCTTCCCGGAGCCCGAGGAAGGGCAGATTCTCGAGGAAGTGGCACGGGTGGCGCACGGGCCCGAATGCCTGGTGCGGGTGACGATTACGCGTGGCGGAGGGCCCCGAGGGTACGCGCCACCCGCCCGTCCGGCACCCACGCGGATCGTCAGTGCCGGGCCCGCGCTGGACGCCACGCCACCCGGCGACCGGAGCCCCCTGGTTCTGGGCTGGTCGGCCGTCCCCGTTGGGGTGAACCCGGCGCTCGCGGGGCTCAAGCACACCAGCCGCCTGGAACAGGTGATGGTACGCAGCCACTGGGAAACTGGCTGGGAGGAAGCGATCGTTTGCGATGCACTGGGGCGGGTGATCAGCGCCACCCAGGGCAATCTCTGGGTGCGCGAGGGGCAGCGCCTGCTGACGCCCCCGCTCGACCAGGCCGGGATTGCCGGGACCCGGCGGGCCTGGATCCTCGATCATGCGGCAGGGTTTGGATTCTCCGTGGTCGAGGAGTATCCGGAGACCGCACGGATCAGGCAGGCCGACGGTATCTACATAACCAATGCACGTCTCGGGATGACCCCGGCGGTGCTGGCTGAAGCGGACAATCCGGGGCGCGCGTGGCAGGATGATCCGCTCTACCGCATGGGAATCGCGTTGCATGAAGCGCATTAGTCTCGCCGTCCTGGCCCTGGTGGTCGTGCTTGCCCTGGGCACCGCCTGGTGGTTGGGCGAACACTACCGGGCACAACTGGACACGCCCCTGGCGCTGGACGCCTCGGAACGCTACCAGCTTGCATCCGGTCAGGGGCTGCGCTCGGTCAGCCGCTCGTTTGCTGAGCGCGGCTGGATCGAGTCCGCCTGGGTGGCGGAGGTCTACGGGCGGCGCCAGGGGCTTGCGCCGCGGCTACAGGCCGGCGAGTACGCAGTGACCCCGGGGATGACGCCGCGCGATCTGCTGCACGCGATGGCCCGGGGCGAGGTCGTCCAGCATCGCCTGACCTTTCCCGAGGGCTGGACCATCCGCCAGGCACTGAGCGCGCTGCGCGAACATCCGGAGCTGGTCGGTCCGCCGGAGTCGGTCGGGGTTCACAATCTCCTCGAGACCCTGGGCTTGTCGGACCTGGATCATCCGGAAGGCTGGTTTCTTCCGGATACCTATTTCTTCGGCTCCGGCACCGAGGCCCTGACGGTGCTGGAGCGCGCCCATCAGGCCATGCGCCTGCACCTGGAGCGGGCCTGGGAAGGCCGTATCGAGGACCACCCGGTGGATTCCCCCTATGAGCTGCTGATCCTGGCCTCGATCATCGAGCGCGAGACCGGGCGTGGGGACGAGCGGGAACGGGTAGCGGGCGTATTCGTGAATCGGCTGAAGCGCGGCATGCGGTTGCAGACCGACCCGACCCTGCTGTACGTGCAGGAACCGGGCGTGCAGCGGCTGACGCGTGCCGAGCTGGATCGTGACCACCCCTACAACACCTACACGCGGGCCGGGTTGCCCCCGACGCCCATCGCGCTGCCGGGCCGGGCCGCCCTGGAGGCCGCCGCGCGGCCGGCGGATACCGACGACCTGTTCTTTGTCTCGCGCGGCGATGGCAGCCATCATTTCTCCCAGACCTATCGCGAACACCGCGAGGCCGTGATCCGCTACCAGCTGGGCGGGGACGGCAGCCGCTACGGCATCCGCAACCGCTAACGGGAGCCCCTGCGCATGGATCGCTCACCCCATCCTGGTCGTTTTCTGGTGCTTGAGGGTATCGAGGGCTCGGGCAAGACCACCCAGATCGAGCGGCTGGAGGCTCGATTGCGCGCCGCCGGCCACAGCCTGCGCGTCACGCGCGAGCCGGGCGGAACCGCGCTGGGCGAGCGCCTGCGCGGGTTGCTGCTGGATCCGGATCTGCCCGGGATGTGCCCGGAGGCGGAATTGTTGCTGATGTTCGCGGCGCGGGCCCAGCATCTGGCCGAGATCATCCGGCCAGCCCTGGACGCGGGCGACTGGGTGCTCAGCGACCGCTTTACCGACGCCTCCTTCGCTTACCAGGGCGCGGGGAGGGGCCTGGGCGACCACCGAGTGGCCCGTCTGGAAGACTGGTTGCAGGGCGAGCTGCGGCCGGATCTGGTGATCCTGCTGGATATTGCCCCCGAGACCGGACTGGAACGGGCGGTGCAGCGGGGGCGCCGTGACCGGATCGAGCGAGAGGCGCTGGACTTCTTCGAGCGCGCGCGCGAGGCGTATCGCCAGCGCGCGGCAAAGGCCCCCGACCGATACCTGGTGGTGGATGGAGCGGCGGATCCGGACACCGTGGCCGAGCGGATCCTGGCGGGCGTGCGGGAGCGCCTGCCGCTGCACGCGCTGGGGGGCGGCTGAAGGATGGAGGGAACCGACACCCGGGAGGCGCTTCCGCCCTGGCTGCAGGCGCCGTGGAGCGGACTGGTCCGGCGCGGACGTGACGGCCGCCTGCCCACCGGTCTGCTGATCCACGGCGCGACCGGGGTGGGCAAGGCCCTGCTGACCACCGCGCTGGTTCAGGCACTGTTGTGCCAGCGCGCCAGCGGCGAGGAAGCGGCCTGCGGCGAGTGTAACGCCTGCCGCAGCTTCAGTACCGGTGTGCACCCGGAGGTGATGGCCCTGGAACCGGAGGAGGCCGGGAAGGAGATCCTGATCGCCGCGGCCCGCGAGGCGATCGACTTCCTGTCGCTGTCCGGGTCGGGGGATTTGCGCTCCGTGATCATCCGCCCGGCCGACGCCCTGAACGCGAATGCCGCAAATGCCTTGCTCAAGACCCTGGAAGAACCGCCGACCGGGGCGATGCTGATCCTCGAGGCGGCGCAGCCCGCGCGTCTGCCGGCGACGATCCGCAGCCGCTGTCAGACCATCGAGATCGCCAATCCGGCCCCGGCGGACGCGACGGCCTGGCTGCGCGGGTTCTCGGATAATCCGGCAGCGGTGGACGAGGCCTATGCAGCCAGCCTCGGGCGACCGCTGGCCGCCCGCGAGATCCTGACCGACCCCGAACGCATGGGTCGCTGGGAACAGGACCGCGAGGCCCTGACCGCGTTGTTGCGTGGCGCCAGCGTGCACGCAATGGCGGCTACCCTGCAGCGCAGCCTGCCGGAATCCCTGATTCCGCGGATCCAGGCCCTGCTGGTGTCGGCCCAGCGTCTGGCGGTCAACGGCGAGCCGGATGCCTTTGGCCGGCAATTCCCGCGCGATCTTCTGGAGGGCTTTGCCCGGCGTGCCGGCGCGCGACGCCTGGCCGAGCTGTCCGCGCGGGCGCTGGTCTGGCAACGCCAGGCGAGCCGTCAGCTGAACCCGCAGCTGCGCATGGAGGATATCGCCCTGAATTTCCAGGCGAAGTAGCGGCACAACTCACGCCGCGAGCGGCCACGGGGTGGCGCGCGATCGCATCGATGGGCGATACTCCTCGGCCCAGCACGTAATCAGGTCACACGGGAGGGTCTATGGCCGGGCAGGGCATGCTCACCTTGGCAATCAAGGAAAAACCCGCGCTGTATGCGGCGTACATGCCGTTCGTGACCAACGGCGGGCTGTTCATCCCGACCGACAAGGCCTACAAGCTCGGGGATCAAGTCTTCCTGCTGCTGTCACTGCTGGAGGATTCGGACCGCCTGCCGACGCCGTGCACGGTGGTCTGGATCACCCCGCCACGGGCGCAGGGTAACCGCCTGCGCGGCATCGGCGTTCAGTTCAACAAGTCCGACAAGGGCGTGACTCATCGCCGCATCGAGGAGCACCTGGGCGGTATGCTGAACTCGGACCGCAAGACCCACACGTTCTAGCCGCCGGGCAAAGGCCAGGGTGTTCGGGCGGGCTTGCCGTTCGAGCCCGTCACCCGCCGCAGCTCGCCGCGTCCGGGTCCCCTTGTCGACCCGCATCCGCCACCCTCAGCGTACGCCTGCAGCCGCGTTCTCGCGGATCGCCTCGGCCAGGCACTCCAGCGCGCGGTCGATCTGCTCCCGCGTCAGATAGAAGTGGGGTGCAAAGCGGATCCCGCCGCCGCGCAGGGCACACAGCACCCCGTACTCCTGAAGCCGGGCGTACAGCGCATCCAGATCGTCCACCGGTGGCCGGAAGGTGAGGATGCCGGCGCGCCGGCCGCGCGGTGTCAGGATGCGGCATCCCTGGCTGCGCAACCCGTCCTCCAGGTGCAGCCAGTGCTCGCGGATTTCGTGGTCGATGGTCTCGAGCCCGGTCTCCAGCAGCAGCGACAGGCTGGCGTGCAGGGCGTGAATCCCCAGCATATTCGGGCTGCCCGGCTCAAACCGCCGGGCGCTGGTGGCTGGTTCGATGCCGGGGTTGGAGAAGTCACCGGCATGCGCCAGCATGTTCCAGCCGTATTCCTGCAGCGTCAGCTGCTCGCGCGCCTCCGGGTTCACGTAGAACACCCCGATCCCCTCCGGCGCCAGCATCCACTTGTGCGCATCCGCCATCACGAAATCGGCATGACAACCGGGCGCATCAAAGGGCAGGGCGCCCAGGTGCTGGATCGCGTCGACGCAGAACAGGATGCTGCGCGCGCGCAGTTCAGCGCCCAGCGCCTGGATGTCGATGCGCATCCCGGAGTCGTAGCGTACCGCGCTGGTGGCGACCAGGCGCGTATGCCCGTCGCAGGCGGCCAGAAGATCGCGTTCCGGCTCCGGACCAACCGGCACCTCGCGGGCCTCGATGCCGAAGCGCTCGGCCGCGGCCAGCCAGACCACGCGGTTGGACGGAAACTCGTGGGCCGGGAACACGACGTTGTCGCCCGGGCACCAGTCGAGGCCGAAGGCCACCATCGACAGCGCCTCCGAGGTGTTCTTGACGAAGGCGATATCCTCGGCCGACGGGGCGCCGATCAGCGTGCGGGCGAGCGCCCGGGTTGCATCGACATGCCGCAGCCACTGGAGGTAGTCGCGCGAACCATGGACGACGTTCGTATGGGCGAACTGGCAGACCGCCTCCTCGGTGCGTCGCGGCCATGGGCCGACGGCGGCATGGTTGAGATGGATAATCCCTTCCTGCGGAAATTCCGGGTGCATGCGATCCTCCTGGGCCGGGCCCGAAGGGTAACCCAGTCGGGCGGCCCGTAGAACACCGAGCGCGCGCCAGAGCCGCCGTGACCGGTGCCGCGTGTCAGGCGCTTGTTGTGATTCCCCGGGCAAGTTGTTAATTTGCGGGCTCCCTGAATACCCCGGGTCTGCGCCTCAATCCATGTCATCGGGTTTGGTGAACGGGCCCTCGCAGCGGCCGCATGGCCTCGTCCACCGCGCCTTCCGGCCTCCCGCAGGCGCTGCGCCGTTTTGCACCTTGCCAGTACAGGAGGGACGGATGAATTCCGTTGTCCAGTTCTATCAGGACCCCGAGCTCGGGGCGGTCGAGCCGCGCGAATTCCGGGTCTTCAATGACCGTTCGCTTGACCGTATTCCGGCGGTCGCGGCGCTGCCGGAGGCCATGCGGTTCGAAATGCGCGTGGTCGCCAGCGTGCTGCCGTTCCGGGTCAACGAGTACGTGATCGAGGAGCTGATCGACTGGGACCGCGTCCCCGACGATCCCATGTTCCAGCTGACCTTTCCGCAACGGGACATGCTCGCTCCCGAGGCCTTCGAGCGCATGGCACAGCTGCACCGAAGGGGGGCGGGGCGTGACGAGATCCAGGCGCTGGCACGCGAGTTGCGCCAGGCGTTGAACCCGCATCCCGCCGGGCAGATGGAGCTCAATCGCCCAAGCGAGGAGGCGGGCGAAGTGATCAACGGGCTGCAGCACAAGTACCGCGAGACGGTCCTGTTCTTCCCCGGACAGGGGCAGACCTGCCACAGCTATTGTACCTTCTGCTTTCGCTGGGCCCAGTTTGTCGGAGACAAGGAACTGCGGATCGCCAGTACCGATGCCGGATTGCTGCACGACTACCTGCGCAGCCACACGGAGATCAGCGACCTGCTGATGACGGGCGGCGACCCGCTGGTGATGAAAACCAAGCACCTGAAGGCCTACCTGGAAGGATTGCTGGAGTCGGATCTGGCCCATGTCCAGACCATTCGCATCGGCACCAAGGCTCTGACGTTCTGGCCCTATCGCTTCGTCACGGACAGTGACGCGGACGAGCTCCTGCATCTCCTGGAGCGACTCGCGGAGGCGGGGAAGCACGTGGCGCTGATGGCGCATTACAACCATCCCCACGAGCTGCGTACCCCGATCGCGCGCGAGGCGATCCGCCGCGTCCGGGATACCGGTGCCGAGATCCGTGCCCAGGGCCCGTTGCTGCGGCACATCAACGATGATGCATCCGCATGGGCGGATCTGTGGCGCGAACAGGTCCGCCTGGGGATCATCCCGTACTACATGTTCGTTGAGCGCGACACCGGCGCCCGCCGCTATTTCGAGGTGCCACTGGCCCGGGCCTGGGAGATCTATCGCGAGGCCATGCAGCAGGTTTCCGGACTGGGTCGCACCGCCCGGGGCCCCTCGATGAGCGCAGAACCCGGCAAGGTCGAGATCCAGGGCGTGGCGGAGATCCAGGGCGAGAAGGTATTCGTGCTGCGGTTTATTCAGGCGCGCAATCCCGACTGGGTACAGCGGCCCTTCTTCGCGCGTTATGACGACCAGGCCACCTGGCTGGATCAGCTGGAGCCGGCCTTTGGCGAGGAGCGCTTCTTCTTCGAGGACGAACGGGCCGCGATGAAGGCCGAATCCGGTCAGTAACCGCCTTCTATGCGAGCGGCTTTGGCACAATACGCTCCATGGACAACAACACCCTGAAGCAACGCGACCTGCGCGCCCTCTGGCATCCCTGCACCCAGATGAAGGATTACGGCGAGGAGGGCACCCTCCCGCTGCTCCCGATCCAGCGCGGGGAGGGTGTCTGGCTCTACGATTTCGACGGCAACCGCTACCTGGACGCGATCAGCTCCTGGTGGGTCAACCTCTTTGGCCACGCCAATCCGCGTATCGGCGATGCGGTCAAGGATCAGCTGGACCGGCTGGAGCATGTGATCCTCGCGGGCTGCACCCACGAACCGGTCGTGGAGCTGTGCGAACGCCTGATCGACATCACCCCCGACGGGCTGGAGCGGGTGTTCCTGGCGGACAACGGCAGTGCCGGGGTGGAAGTCGCCCTGAAGATGAGTTTTCACTACTGGCGCAACGTCGATCGCCCGCAAAAGACCCGCTTCATTCGGCTGTCGAACAGCTACCACGGCGAGACACTGGGGGCGCTTTCGGTCAGCGACGTGCCGCTGTACAGCGCCACCTACGAACCGCTGATGCTGGACGTAATCACTGTCCCGGCGCCCGACTGCTTCGAGCGCGAGGCGGGCGAGAACTGCGCCGACGTCGCCCGGCGGCAGTTCGCTCACATGGAGGAGGCCCTGGCGGCGCATGGCGACGAGGTGGCCGCGGTCATCATCGAGCCGCTGGTGCAATGCGCCGGCCATATGCGCATGTACGATCCGGAGTATCTGCGCCTGTTGCGCGCGGCCTGCGACCGCCACGGCGTGCACCTGATCGCCGACGAGATTGCCGTGGGCTTTGGCCGCACCGGCACGCTGTTCGCCTGCGAACAGGGGCCGATCACGCCCGATTTCCTGTGCCTGTCGAAGGGGCTGACCGCCGGCTATCTGCCCATGGCCGCGGTGCTCACCACGGACTCGATCTACCAGGCGTTCTACGACGATTACGAAAAGCTCAACATGTTCCTGCACTCGCATTCCTACACCGGGAATCCGCTGGCGTGCAGGGCGGCACTGGCGACACTCGACATCTTCCAGGCCGATCCGGTTATCGAGCAAAACCGTCAACTTGCCAAACATATCGCGAAACGACTGGAACCTCTGAAGGCGCATCCGCACGTCGCCGACGTGCGCCAGCACGGCATGATCGCGGCGGTGGAACTGGTGCAGGACAAAGCGACCCGTACGCCATACCCGTGGCAGGAACGCCGCGGCCTGCACATCTATCGCCACGGACTGACGCGCGGTGCCTTGCTGCGACCGCTGGGGAACGTGAGCTACCTGATGCCGCCGTATGTCATCACCGAAGACCAGATCGACTTTCTGGTGGAGGTGATGACCGAGGGGATCGAGAAGGCCGTGCACGCGTGATCCGACGACAACGCGGGCACTTCGCCAGGGATTGAGGGCGAGTCTCGTGCCGTACGGCTGTACCCATAACGACGCATAATACATATTATGTTAAATCGGAGGTGAGCGACGGTTGGCGGGTTTCAGGTCAGTCGCCGGTATCTCCCCCGGTCTTGCCCCTCTCTTGCCCGTCCAGGCCCGAATCCGGCCTTGGCCGGGCTCCGGCGGTTCTCAGGAAAGACTGCTGATCACGTGGGTCAGGATCTGTTTCACCCGCGTCATGCCCACATCCAGATTGGCCGCGATGTCGTCCATGGTGATCTCGCCCTCGGCCCGGCCGGCGGCCCAGTTGGCGATCACGGCGCAGCAGGCATAGTTGAGGCCCACTTCGCGCGCCAGGGCCGCCTCGGGCATGCCGGTCATGCCGACCAGGTCGCAGCCGTCGCGTTCCAGTCGGTCGATCTCCGCGGCCGTCTCCAGGCGTGGCCCCTGAGTCGCGCCGTACGTCCCGTGCTCCACCGCCTCGATCCCGAGCTCGTCGATCGCCCGGATCAGGGTCTGGCGAACCGCCTCGTTGTACGGCCAGGTCATGTCGATATGGGTGACCTCTTCCAGGTCGCCGCCTTCGAAAAACGTGTTCGCGCGTGACCAGGTGTAGTCGATGATCTGGTCCGGGATGGCGACGACCCCCGGTTTCATCTCCTCGGTGATCCCGCCGACCGCGGCGACGGCGACCACGTTGTCGATACCGGCGTTGTGCAGTGCCCAGATGTTGGCCCGGTAGTTCACCTGGTGTGGCGGGATGGTGTGGCGCGCCCCATGGCGCGGCAGGAACACGATCTCGATGTCGTTCAGCCGGCCAAAAACCAGCGGGCCGGAGGGCTCCCCATAGGGCGTGTGCATCACCTGGCGTCGGGTGATCTGCAGGTCTTTCAGTCGGGTGAGACCGGTGCCGCCGATGACGGCGATGCGGGGTGCGGACATTAATCAGTGCTTCCCTAGTGGTCGGCCACGGCGAAGATGCCGGGCGCGTTGCGCAGGTAGTCCTGGTAGTCCATACCGTACCCGAACAGGTAGCGGTTGGGCGCCTCCAGGGCCGCGTAGTCGACGGTGATCGCCGGATCCCGGTCGGGGTTGTGCTTGTCGACCAGGACGATGGAGATGACCTGCCGAGCGCCCTGCTCTTCGCAGAAGGTCTTGATGCCTTCCAGCGTAATGCCGCCGTCGAGGATGTCGTCGACGATCACGACGGTACGGTCCTGCAGGGCCGCCTGGGGACGCGCAAGCCAGTGCAGCTGGTCGCCGCCGCGGGTGCCGCCGCGATACCGCGTGGCATGCAGGTAGTCGACCTGCATCGGGAACGACCAGCGCGTCAGCAGCCCGCCCATCAGCACCACACCCCCGTTCATCACGCCCATCACCAGCGGATTGCGGTCCTTCAGCGCGACCGCCGTGCGTTCGGCCAGACGGTCGATCGCGGTCTCGACGGCGTCACGACTGAAGAGACAGTCGGCATCGCGCAGCGTGGCTCGCGCCTGTTCCGGGCTCATGGCATGTCCTGGGGGTGTCGGTGCGGGAAATCATGTCCGAGCATCCGGAGCGAGGCAAGCTCGCAAATTCCGGACCCCGGAAACGCAACCGGCCGGCACAAGGGCCGGCCGGCTGGCAGACGAAGGTCGAGGACCTTAGTAGGTGAAGGTCACCGTGTCGTCGTCCATCGCTTCGGAGATCACGTAGGCGCCGCCCACGGTTTCCTCGATTTCCGGGATCAGGTCGTTGCCCCACAGATCCAGGGTCGGGGTGCAGACCTTCATCACGACGCCGGCCTCGTGGGCATCCTTCATGAAGTCGTAGACGCTCTTGCTGGAGCCTTCCTGCACGAACAGGTTTTCGGCCACGCCCTTCTTGGCGAGTTCGCCGGCACGACCGGTCATCACGACTTCAACGTCGTATTCCATCGCGGCGGCGACAGTGGCCTGGAAGAACGGGGCACCCAGTTCGGAAGCGTTGCTCGGGTCGGTGTTGACCATGACGATCAGGAGCTTGTCGGCCATTTTGGATCTCCAACTTCAGTGGTGAGTGTGAATATTACTAGCTGCTCAATCGCAGACCGGTGGCGCATTATAGGCGCCTCGACGCGCGGGCGCCAATGCGCCGCCCGGCACGGTTCAGGCGGTGGCGAGCTGGCTTGCGCGGAGCCAGCGATCGAGCTGCGCGCGAAGCGCCGAGAGGCGGTTTGGATCGGCATCGACGGGCCGTGCGCGCAGGCGTTCCAGGCGGCGCGCCGACTCGGCGGACAGGGGCTGATCCTCCTGGGCCTCCAGGATCCGGTCGGCCTGTTCCGGCTCGTTGCAGATCAGCACCATGTCGCAGCCGGCGGCGCGTGCGGCGGCCGCCCGTTCCGCGGGGTCGCCGATCCCCTCGGCGCCAGCCATCGCCAGGTCATCGCTGAGGATGGCGCCGCGATAGCGCAGTTCGCGGCGGAGGATGTCCTGCAGCCAGACACGCGAGAATCCGGCGGGATAGCCGTCGACCTGAGGGTACAGGACGTGCGCCGGCATGATCCCCTCGAGATCTCCAAGCACGGGCCGAAAGGCCTCGAGATCCTGATTCTCGATTTCGGACAGGGGGCGATCATCCACCGGCAGCGCGACATGGGAATCCGCCTTCACGGCACCGTGCCCCGGGAAGTGCTTGCCGACCGCGGCCATGCCGGCGGCAGCCAGGCCCCGGATCAGTTCGCCGGCGAGGCGTGCGATCACGTCCGGGTCGTAATGAAACGCCCGGTCGCCGATGACGTCACTGATCTCCAGATCGCGGTCGAGGACGGGCGTGAAACTGAAATCGATATCCAGTGCGCGCAGTTCCCGCGCGAGCAGCTCGCCGGTCGCATGCGCCAGTTCACAGGCCTTGTTGCGGTCGTAGTCGTAGACGTGGCCCAGCTGGCGCATGGGCGGGATCGCAGTGAAACCCTCGCGCAGGCGCTGCACGCGCCCGCCTTCCTGATCCACGGCGATCAGGATGCCGGGGCGCTCGGCGCGGATCGCGGCGACCAGCGCCTGGATCTGCGCCGGCGTGCCGGCATTGCGGGCAAACAGGATCACCCCGCCGGTGGCGGGATGTCGCAGGCGTTCGCGATCTTCCGGGGTGAGTTCGATTCCGGTGACGTCGAGCATCACCGGACCCAGGGGCAAGGGGTCGTTCTGGGACATCACTCAAGGCTCGAATCGGCGCTCCCGCGGGAGCCATCTTTTCAGGATAGCGAGGCTTCGGGGAGAAAGGCGAGTGCCTTGAGCTTCTCGATGCGATCGCGGATGCGGGCCGCCTCCTCGAATTCGAGGTCGCGTGCTTTTGCGAACATCTCCTGTTCGAGGCGCTCGATCTCCTTCGCCGCGTTCTCCGGCGCCCCCAGATAATCAGCGCCCTCCTCCGCGACCTTCCGCCCGCGGCGGCCGCTGGAACCGGGCGTGGCGTTGCGCGCCTCGAGGATGTCCGCGATGTTCTTGCGGATGCCCTGGGGCGTGATGCCGTGGGCCTCGTTGTGCTCGATCTGTTTGGCCCGGCGGCGCTCGGTCTCGTCGATGGCGCGTTGCATGGAGCCGGTGATCTTGTCGGCGTAGAGGATGGCCTTGCCGTTCACGTTGCGCGCGGCGCGGCCGATGGTCTGGATCAGCGAGCGGTCGGAGCGCAGGAAGCCCTCCTTGTCCGCGTCCAGGATCGCCACCAGGGAGACCTCGGGCATATCCAGCCCTTCGCGCAGCAGGTTGATCCCGACCAGGACGTCGAACTCCCCCAGTCGCAGGTCGCGGATGATCTCCATGCGTTCCACCGTGTCGATATCCGAGTGCAGATAGCGCACGCGCACGCCGTGTTCGGTGAGGTAATCCGTCAGGTCCTCGGCCATGCGCTTGGTCAGGGTGGTGATGAGAACCCGTTCGTCGCGTTCGACGCGATCGCGCACCTCCGAGAGGACGTCGTCCACCTGCGTACCGGCCGGACGGACCTCCAGTTCCGGGTCCAGCAGCCCGGTCGGGCGGACCACCTGGTCGACAATCGCCCCGGCATGTTCGCGCTCGTACGGGCCGGGGGTGGCCGAGACGTAGATCGTCTGCGGCATCAGGGCCTCGAACTCCTCGAAACGCAGCGGGCGGTTGTCCAGGGCCGATGGCAGGCGGAAGCCGTATTCCACCAGGGTCTCCTTGCGCGAGCGGTCGCCCTTGTACATCCCGCCAACCTGGGGCACCGAGACATGGGATTCGTCGATGACCAGCAGCGCATCCTTCGGCAGGTAGTCGAAAAAGGTCGGCGGCGGCTCGCCCGGGGCGCGTCCGGAGAGGTAGCGCGAGTAGTTTTCGATCCCGTTGCAGTACCCGATCTCCAGGATCATCTCCAGGTCGAACAGCGTGCGCTGTTCCAGACGCTGAGCCTCGACCAGACGATCCTCCTTGCGCAGGAATTCCAGGCGCTCCTTGAGTTCGTCGCGGATGTGGTCCACGGCCTCCAGCAGGGTCTCGCGCGGGGTTACGTAGTGCGTCTTGGGGTAGATCGTAAGACGCGGCACCGTGCGCAGCTGTTCGCCGGTGAGCGGGTCGAAGTACGACAGCCGCTCCACCTCGTCGTCGAACAGCTCGATGCGCACCGCCTCGCTGTCGGATTCTGCCGGGTGGATGTCGATCACCTCGCCGCGTACGCGGTAGGTGGCGCGCCGCAGTTCGGTGTCGTTGCGGGTGTACTGCAGTTCCGCCAGACGCCGCAGCAGGTCGCGCTGGTCGATCCGGTCGCCGCGCTCGACGTGCAGCACCATCGACAGATACTTGCGCGGGTCGCCCAGGCCGTAGATGGCCGACACCGAGGCCACGATGATTGCGTCGCGCCGCTCCAGCAGCGCACGGGTGGCGGACAGGCGCATCTGCTCGATGTGATCGTTGATCGAGGCGTCCTTCTCGATGTAGGTGTCCGACGACGGGACGTAGGCCTCCGGCTGGTAGTAGTCGTAGTAGGAAACGAAGTACTCCACCGTGTTGTGCGGGAAGAACTCCTTGAATTCCCCGTACAACTGCGCCGCAAGCGTCTTGTTGGGTGCCAGGATGATGGTGGGGCGCTGTACCTGCTCGATCACGTTGGCGATGGTGAAGGTCTTGCCCGATCCGGTTACGCCGAGCAGGACCTGGTGCGCGAGGCCGGCCTCCAGCCCTTCGGTCAGCGCGCGGATCGCCGTCGGCTGATCGCCCGCCGGCTGATACTCCGATACGACCTTGAATTGTTCGCCTTCGCCTGGCTGCACCTTATCCTCCGCGCCTGATTTCAGTATCATTTCGCCCCGACCGCCCGCGCGGCCCATCGACCCGATCACACAGAGGCCTACCCCTTGGATATCGAGCTTTCCGACCGCGTCCAGCGCATCCAGCCCTCCCCCACTCTCGCCGTCAGCGCGCTGGCCGCTCAGCTTCGCGCGGAGGGGCGGGACATCGTCGGGCTGGGGGCCGGAGAACCGGATTTCGATACCCCCGAGCATATCAAGCAGGCGGCGGTGGACGCGCTTGCCCGCGGAGAAACCAAGTACACTCCGGTGGACGGTACGGCCAGCCTCAAGGCGGCCATCATCCGCAAATTCGATCGCGACAACGGCCTGACGTTCACCCCTGACCAGATCCTGGTGTCCTCCGGTGGCAAGCAGAGCATCTTCAATCTCTGCCAGGCCCTGCTGAATCCCGGGGACGAGGTCGTGATCCCCGCCCCCTACTGGGTGTCCTACCCGGATATCGCCCTGCTGGCCGGGGCGCGCCCGGTGATCGTCAGCGCCCAGCAGGATGCCGGCTTCCGCATCACCGGGGAACAGCTGGAGGCCGCGATCACCCCGAACACCCGCCTGGTGTTCCTGAACAGCCCGTCCAATCCCACGGGCGCGGCGTATTCGGCCGCCGAGTTGACCGAACTGGCCGAGGTGCTGCGGCGCCACCCCCGTGTGGTCATTGCCACGGATGACATGTACGAACATATCCGGTTTGGCTCGGCCCCGTTCGTGAACATCGTCAACGTCGCCCCGGATCTGCTCGAGCGCACCGTGGTGCTGAATGGCGTATCCAAGGCCTATGCGATGACCGGCTGGCGCATCGGCTACGCCGGTGGTCCGAAGAACCTGATCGCGGCGATGAAGAAGATCCAGTCGCAAAGCACCTCCAATCCGACCTCCATTGCCCAGGCCGGCGCCGAGGCCGCACTCAACGGCGACCAGGGCTGCGTGGTGGCCATGTGTTCGGCCTTCGCCGAGCGCGCTCGCCACGTCGTGGACGGCCTCAATGCCATCGACGGGATCGACTGCCTCATGCCGGACGGCACCTTCTACTGCTTCCCTCGCGTCACCGGCCTGATGGCGGCAGCCGATATCGACACCGACGTCGCCCTGACCAAGCAGCTGCTGGACGAGGTGGGCGTGGCCCTGGTTCCGGGGAGCGCCTTCGGCGCGCCGGGACATGTGCGTGTCTCGTTCGCCACCAGCGTGGACCAGCTCGACAAGGCCCTGGAGCGCCTGCGCGAGTTCGTGGCGCGCCACCACTGACGCCGGGTACGGCGGCGAAACGCGTCGGGCGGCCAGATTTTCCTTGACGCCCCCGCCCCGCCCGATTAGGATTTGCGCCCAATTCCCCGGTAGCTCAGTCGGTAGAGCGGGTGACTGTTAATCACTAGGTCGGCGGTTCGAGCCCGTCCCGGGGAGCCAGACAAAGAAAAAGCCAGGTCACCATGACCTGGCTTTTTTCGTTTGGGGGGTTACGGTCCCGTTACCCTACTCCGGCTCGTGCTCGAGGGGCTCCAGCGACTGCAGGTAGACGGCAATCGCGCGGCGGTCTTCGTCGGTCAGATGAGCGGTGCCGTGGTCGATCACGTCGGCCATGGCGCCGCCGGCAAAGTCGCCGTCGCGGGTCAGGCCCATCTCCAGGTAGCGGGCGATATGGCGTTCGCCCCAGCGTCCGATGCCGGTCTCGCGATCCGGGGTGATGTTCGAGGCGACATCCCCGTCCGGCAGGCGGGCCCCGGCGCCCAGACGCTCCAGGTCGAGACCGCCGGTCCGAGTGCGCGGGGTGTGGCACTCCATGCAGTGGCCGAGGGCCAGGGTCAGGTAGGCGCCGCGGTTCCACTGCTCCGATTCGTCCGGGTCGGGTTCGAAGGCCCCCGGCTCGAAATGCAGCCACTTCCAGCCCATCAGGGACGGCCGGAACCGCGCGTACCAGACCAGGTCGTGCGGCGTGTTCTCCCGCGCCACAGGCTCGACCTCGGCCTGCAGGAAGGCCCACAAGGCCTCGATGTCCTCGTCCTTCATGCGGGTGTAGGAGGTAAACGGAAACGCGGGATAGTAATGCCGCCCGTCCGGCCCGCGGCCCTGCTGGAGCGCGCGCTTGAAGTCGTCCTCGGACCATCCGCCGATGCCGTGTTCCGGATCCGGCGTGATGTTGGGCCCGTAGAACACGCCAAAGGGGCTCTCGATGGGGCGCCCGCCGGCCAGAAACTCGCCGTCTTCCGCCGTGTGGCAGGTGACACAGCCCCCGGCCCGCAGGACGTACTCGCCATAGGCGATGCGATCCTCCGCGTCCGCCTCGGGCTCCAGCTCACCGATCGAGGTGTCCGCCTGTATGGGGGCGGACCCGATCAGGCCGGCAAGACAGAGGGCCGGCAGCCAGGCTGTCGGCCCTCGTTTGGTACCCGCCATTGCCACCGATCAGTCGCGGCGGAAGTCGTCGTGGCAGGCCTGACAGGACTGCCCGAGGTTGCGGAAGCGAATGGCGTATTCGTCTTCGTTGCCCGCCTCCACGGCGGCATGGAGCGCCTCGGCGGCCTCGCGGGTGTCGTTGGAGAGTTCCTCGAAGCGCTCCCAGTCATCCCAGATCTCTTCCTTGGCATCGGTATCCGGGAAGTCGCTGCCCTCGGGGAACAGGCTGGGGATATCCTGACTGAGCGCCACCAGCTGGCTGGTGTGCATCTCGAGGTTGTCCCCGAAATTGGCCCCATCCACGACCACGGCGGCGATGGCCCCGACGTTCCCGCCGATCGCGCGCATCACGCCCTGACGGTAGTCGATCGTCGCCTCGTGTTCGTCAAAGGCGTGGACGGTGCTGCCAGCGCTCAACCCGAGGGTCAGTGCGGCGGCCACGGCCGAGGCGGTGACAAGACGTGCGGCATTCTTCATGGTGCTTCCTCCCTGTAACGAAAAGAATCTCGCCCGTGGCGGGCGAGCCGAAGCCTGAACGCTACCCGAGAACTGTAGACGACCCGCCGGCCGCCTTGCCACGGGGCGAAGGGTCCCGCGAAAACTCGCCAGACCTGCCCCATTGACCCTGCTCCGCGCGCGGGGTTCCCGGAGGCCCGTTACAATCGCCCGGCACCCAGTCGTCTGGTACCCACATGCACGAATACAGCCTCCCACCCGCCGACGCGACCGCCTTGCGCGAGGCCGTCATCCGCGCCGGCCTGGAGACCAACCGCCGCGGCCTCAATCAGGGCACGTCGGGCAACATCAGTGTGCGCCTGGGCGATGGCATGCTGATCACGCCATCCGGTGTGCCCTACGAGGCCCTGCGTCCGGAGGACCTAGTGTACGTGGATGCCGCCGGGCGCTGGGACCCGCAGTGCAAGCCCTCCAGCGAGTGGCACTTCCACCGCGCGATCCTGCAGGCCCGCCCGGAGCTGGGCGCGGTTGTCCACGTGCACTCTGTGTACGCCAGCGTGGTGGCCATCCAGGGACGCGACATCCCTGCCCTGCACTACATGATCGCGGCGGCGGGCGGGAACTCCATTCGCTGCGCGCCGTATGCGACCTTCGGTACGGAGGCGCTTTCGCGCCTGGCCGTTGAGGCCCTCGAGGACCGTACTGCCTGTCTACTCGCCAACCACGGCATGATCGCCACCGGGCCGGACCTTGAGCGGGCCCTGTGGCTCACCGAGGAAGTCGAGCTGCTGGCGCGCCAGTATGTCCTGAGTCTGCAGATCGGCGGGCCCACGCTGCTGGATGACGCGGAGATGGACCGGGTGCTGGAGAAGTTCCGCCACTACGGGCCGCAGCGCGACGCGCCACAATAGTTGCCAGACTGGTTCAGAGCCCCGGCACCGCTTCGTCCGCCTCCGGCAACGGCGCCGAGCGCGGGGCGAAGTCGATCCGCTCGCGGGTTTCCAGGTAATGACGAAGCGCCCAGCTTACGGACGGGAACGCACGTTCCTCCAGCGGCGGCAAGGCGTCGAACGGGAACAGCTTCACCTCTTCGGACTCCGGGCCGGGGGCGATCGTGTCGCTCAGCAGGCGCGCCCGGTAGATCATCTGCACATGCCCGACGTGCGGCACGCTGTACACCCCCAGCAACTGATCGACTTCCAGCTCCGCGCGGGCCTCTTCCCAGGCCTCGCGGCGGGCGCCCTCACCCGGGCTCTCGCCCTTTTCCATGAAACCGGCCGGCAGGGTCCAGTAACCACGGCGGGGCTCGATCGCCCGGCGACATAGCAGGACGCGATCCTCCCATATGGCCACGCTCCCGACGATGATTCGCGGGTTCTCGTAGTCCACGAAGCCACAATGGTCACAGACGCGGCGCTCGCGATCATCGCCCTGCGGGACTTCGTTGTGGAAACGTGGACTCAGGCCGGTCGGGTTACGATTCATGGCGGTTCCGTGAGGGCGTGTCAGGAGCTGCAAACAGGTAAACCGGCGCGGCGTGCCCTGAACATGCAACGCCGGTGGCGGTCCACAATAGATAAGGCGCACCGACGCAGTACAGAGGGGATCATGACCACACGCACACGCTTTACCGTCGGTGAACTGGTTCACCATACCAAGTTCGATTACCGCGGTGTGATCGTCGATGTGGACCCGGTATACGCCGGTTCCGATGAATGGTACGAGACGGTGGCCAGGAGTCGTCCGCCGAAGGATCAGCCGTGGTATCACGTACTGGTGGATGGCTATTCGCACAGCACCTACGTGGCCGAACGCCACCTGGAACCGGATCCGCGCGGGGAGCAGATCGAGCATCCGGCCCTCGGGCAGTTCTTTGACCGGTTCATGAATGGACGCTATTCGCGCCACGGGGACCCCGGCGCCCATTGATCGCGGCCGCCGCTTCTTGGGGCCACCCCGTTCAACCCAATACGACAGGGACGCATATGGCACAGGACAACCGGCGCAGTCGCGTCGTCACCGAAGGCCCGCGCCGGACGCCGAATCGCGCGATGCTGCGCGCGGTCGGTTTCGGAGATGACGATTTCCGGCGCCCGATCGTGGGGATCGCCAATGCCCACAGCACCATCACCCCCTGCAATATGGGGATCGGCGCCCTCGCCGCCCGAGCCGAGCAGGCGGTGCGTCAGGCCGGGGGCATGCCCCAGACCTTCGGCACAATCACCATCTCCGACGGCATCTCGATGGGCACCCCCGGGATGAAGTACTCCCTGGTCTCGCGCGAGGTCATCGCGGATGCCATCGAGACGGTCGTCAATGGCCAGAGCCTGGACGGCATCCTGGCCACCGGTGGCTGCGACAAGAACATGCCCGGAGCGATGATCGCGCTGGCCCGGCTCAATGTGCCCGGGATCTTCGTCTACGGTGGCACGATCAAGCCGGGGCACTACAAGGATCAGGACCTGACCATTGTCAGTGCCTTCGAGGCCGTGGGCCAGCATGGGGCTGGCAAGCTATCCGACGAGGATCTGCTGGGCGTGGAAAAGAACGCCTGCCCCGGCGCCGGTTCCTGTGGCGGCATGTTTACCGCCAACACCATGTCCAGCGCCTTCGAGGCCATGGGGATGAGCCTGCCCGGCTCCTCCACCCAGGCGGCGGAGGACCCGGAAAAGGGCGATTCCGCGGCGCGTTCGGCGGAGGTCCTGCTGGACGCAATCCACGCCAACCGCCGGCCACGCGACATTCTGACCCGCGAGGCCTTCGAAAATGCCCTCGCCGTCGTCATGGCGCTGGGCGGTTCCACCAATGCCGTACTCCATCTGCTGGCGATCGCGCACGCGGCGGAGGTGCCGCTGGACATCGACGATGTCGAGCGGGTTCGACGCAAGGTCCCGGTCCTGTGCGACCTGAAGCCTTCCGGGCGCTATGTCACCACCCAGTTCCATGCGGTGGGCGGGACACCCCAGGTGATGAAGATGCTGCTGGATGCCGGGTGGTTGCACGGCGACTGCCTGACCATCACCGGCGCGACGCTGGCCGAGACCCTGCGCGATATTCCCGCGACTCCCCCGGAGGACCAGGACATCATTCGCCCCCTCGACCGGCCGCTGTATCCACACGGGCACCTGGCCATCCTCAAGGGGAATCTGGCCGCCGAGGGCGCCGTGGCCAAGATCACTGGTCTCAAGCGGACCGCGATCTCGGGCCCCGCGCGCTGCTTTGATTCCGAGGAAGAATGCCTGGACGCGATCCTGGCCGGACGGATCCAGGCGGGGGATATCCTGGTCATCCGCTACGAGGGCCCGCGCGGCGGGCCCGGCATGCGCGAGATGCTGGCCCCCACCGCAGCCATTATCGGGGCTGGTCTGGGCGATGCGGTCGGCCTGATTACCGATGGTCGCTTCTCCGGCGGCACCTACGGGATGGTGGTTGGCCATGTCGCGCCGGAGGCCGCCGTCGGCGGCACGATCGCGCTGGTCCAGGACGGCGACGTCATCGAGATTGATGCCAGCGAGAACCGCCTGGCCCTGCAGGTCGATGACACCGAGCTGGAGCGTCGGCGCGCCCGCTGGACGACCCCCGCCCCGCGCTTTGATCGCGGGGTGCTGGGCAAGTATGCCCGGCTGGTGGGTTCGGCGAGCCGAGGCGCCGTGACCGACGACTTCAGCGGCACCTGACGCCCGCCCGCGCCCATGACGCATCCGGATCCGCGGCACCCCGATTTCAGCATGCTGCCGCCGGTGATCGGCTTCCTGCTGATCACCAACGTCGCTCTGTTTCTCGCGATGCCCTGGCTGGGGGACTGGCTCGTCAACCATTTCGGGCTCTGGCCCGTCGGCACCCCGGCCACTATCCACCAGGACGGCACTTGGATGCGGGTTCCGGACTTCCAGTTATGGCAGCTGGTGACCTACGGCTTCCTGCACGGCGGCCCGATTCACCTGTTCGTGAACCTGTTTGCCGTGTGGATGCTGGGCGTGCAGATCGAGAATGCCTGGGGCTCGCGCACTTTCGCCGTGTATTTCCTGGTCTGCGTGATCGGGGCCGGGCTGGTGCAGCTGTTCGTGACCGCCTACGGCAACGGCGACATGATCTATCCGACCATCGGCGCGTCGGGGGGCGTATTCGGGGTTCTGCTGGCGTTCGGGATGATGTTCCCCAACCAGCGCCTGTTCCTGATCTTCCTGCCGATTCCGATCAAGGCGAAGTATTTCGTCATCGGCTACGGGGCGCTGGAACTATACCTGGGAATCTCGGGCACCCTCGCCGGCATCGCCCACTTCGCCCACCTGGGCGGCATGGCCTTCGGCTTCTTGCTGATCCAGTACTGGCGAGGCCGCCTGCCCATCCGGCCGCGCCAGCGCCGTTTCTGGTGGTAGCGGCCCGGGTTGTGACGGACTCGATCAGCCCGCCGAGCGGGCCCGGAGGTATGCGGCGAAGTCGTCCTTCAGTTCCGGATGGTTGAGTGCAAACTCCACCGTGGCCTCCAGGTAACCCAGCTTCGACCCACAGTCGAAGCGACGCCCCTCGAAGTTGAAGGCCGTCACCCGTTCCAGTTCGAGCAGGCGTGCGATCGCGTCCGTCAGCTGGATCTCGCCGCCCGCCCCCGGCTTCTGGGTTGCCAGCATTTCGAAGATCTTCGGGGTCAGGACATAGCGCCCGACCACCGCGACACTGGATGGCGCATGGTCGGGGTCGGGCTTTTCCACGATGCCCTTGACGTCCCAGCTGCGCGGTCCGGTCTGCACCGGGTCGATAATGCCGTACTGGTGGGTGCGATCGGGCGGTACCTCCTCCACCCCAAGGACGCTGCAGCCGTGCTCGGCGTACTGCTCGACCATCTGCCGCGTCGCCCCGCCGTTGGCCGATTCGATCAGGTCATCGGCCAGGATTACCGCGAAGGGTTCGTTGCGGACGATCGGATGCGCGCAGGCCACCGCATGTCCGAGACCGAGTGCGTCGGACTGACGCACATAGACGCAGGTCACATTGGAGGGAACGATGTTCCGAACCTGCTCGAGCAGTTCGGTCTTGCCCCGCTCTTCCAGCTCGTGTTCGAGTTCGTAGGCCTTGTCGAAGTGATCCGGAATGGATCGCTTGTTTCGCCCGGTCACGAACACCAGGGTCTCGATGCCCGCGGCCACCGCCTCCTCCGCCGCGTACTGGATCAGCGGCTTGTCCACGACCGGGAGCATCTCTTTCGGGTTTGCCTTGGTCGCCGGCAGAAAGCGCGTACCCATCCCGGCAACCGGGAACACGGCGGTACGGATCGGGGCGTGATTCTGGCTCATTCCTTCTCCTGGTGACTTCACAGCAAACCCCCGGCCAACGCATCCTTTCGGACCCGTCGACCGGGGGCCGGTAGTGAGTGGCGGCCCATGCCGCCACCCGTCTCGCTACTCGACGACGATGCGCTCGAGGTTCATCTCCACGGTGCGCTCGCCAATCCCGGACACCTCGGTCAGGGCCTGGACCGAGGCGAAGTCACCGTGTGCCTCGCGGTGCTCCACAATGGCTTGCGCCTTGACCGGTCCCACGTTCTCCAGTGCGGCCAGCTCGTCGGCCGATGCCCCGTTCAGGTTGACCGGCTGGCCACCCGATGCGGTCACCATGACCAGTGGCAGGACACAGAGGCCCGCCAGGGCCCAGCACTTCGCGCATTGGAACAGCTTGTTCATGAAAACGCTCCTTATCTTCGTTGAACGACCGATGCGTCCATGCACCGAGGCAGACTCGGATTCCAAACGTCAATCCGCGTCTACCCGAGGCATCCTAGCGAGAACCGGCGTCCCGGAAAACCCCCTCATTCCACGCCGTCATTCGGTTTGCTCAGGCGTGTGACGAAGGCCTCCATCGCCGCGGCCGGGTCGGGGGCGCGGGTGATCGGCCGGCCGACCACGATCGCGCTGGCGCCCGCCTCCAGGGCCCGCTCGGGGGTCATGACACGCTTCTGGTCATCGCCTCCCGAGTCTTCCAGCCGGATCCCCGGTGTCACCAGCAGTGGCCGCTCGCCCAGCCGGCGCCGCAGCATGGCGGCCTCCTGCGCCGAGCACACCAGGCCCTCCAGCCCCGCCTTTTGTATCGCCAGTTCCCCCAGCAAGCCCACCTGATCGGCCGGCTCGCGACTCACGCCGATCTCACGCAGGGTGCCGGCGTCGCTGGAGGTCAGCACCGTGACGGCCAGCAGCGCCGTGGTGTCGTTGGTTTCGCGTACCGCTTCGTGTGCGGCCCGCATCATCTCCAGGCCGCCGCTGGCATGTACGTTGATCAGCCACACGCCGGTACGCGCCGCGGCCCGGCAGGCAGCCGCCACGGTATTCGGGATGTCGTGAAACTTCAGGTCCAGAAACACCCGAAAGCCGAGGTCGTGGAGCCGTTGCAGCAGCGCCGGACCGGCGACCACGAACAGTTCGAAGCCGACCTTCAGGGCACACTGCGCCGGGTCGAGTTGGCGGGCGAATGCCAGCGCCGCATCGGCCTCTGCAAAGTCGAGGGCGACGATCAGGCGCGTGGCGGGTTCCGGGGTCACTGTCGTGGGTCGGGTCATGGGTGGTGGCTCCCTTCGCGGATCAACGCCTCCTCGGCGGCTTCCGTCGTCTGGTCGATATCGAAATCAAGCCCGCGCAGGGTATCCCAGCGCCGGCAGCTCGGGCACTGCCATACATGCGCCCGTCCCTGGTAGCCGCAGTTCCCGCATTGGTACAAGTGCTGGCTGCCAAGCTGGTCGGCCAGGGCCTTCTCGAATGCCGAGAATTCCGTGCTGTATTGCTGCACCGCCGGCAGGATCTTCATCCAGCGGACCGCCTCCAGCAGGCCCGAGGTCGGGACCGGCCGTTGCGCCAGGATCTGCCCCAGTTCGGCAAGCGCAGCGTCCAGCCGTCCCGTGCGCCGGTACAGCCGCATCAGGGCAATCCGCGCCATGGTGATCCCGCGACTTCGGGCCAGGTCGTCCAGGAGTTCCTCCAGCTGCCCCAGACGGTTCTCGCCGGGCAGTTCCTGATGCAGGCGCTCGATCCGGGGCACCAGGAGAGGCGCCAGTTGCGGGGTGCGCGCCACGGCATCCCGCCCGAACCGGATCGCCTCGCGGATCTCGCCGGCGCGCGCCGCAATCTCCGACTGGATCAGCAGAGCCCGCGACAGACCGGGAACCAGTTCCTCGGCCTGTTTCGCGCGCGCCCTCGCCTCCTCGTGGTCGTCCTGGTCCAGCGCGATCCGCGCCAGTTCGCAGTGGTAGTGGGCGATCCGCAGCTGTTCATGGGCGACCCCATGCGCCTTCAGCCGGTCGCCCACCTCGATCGCCCGCTCCCATTCCCGCTGGGTTTCGTAGACCTGGCGCAGGCCCTCCAGGGCCGGCACGGCCTGGTGCGGCGAGTCCGCGAGTTCGCGAAAGACGGCCTCGGCCCGGTCCAGCACTCCCGCCAGCAGGAAGTCCTCGCCGAGCTCGCAAAGGGCCTGGGCCCGCTGGGCCGCCGGCAGCGTCGGGCGCGCCACCAGGTTCTGGTGGATGCGAATGGCGCGATCCACCTCGCCCCGGCGCCGGAACAGCCGCCCGAGGATTACATGCGTCTCGAAGGTCTCGTGATCGACCTCCACCATCTCGATGAAGGCCTGCAGCGCATCATCGGTGCGATCATCCAGCAGGTGGCGTACGCCCTCGAGGTAACGATCCAGTGACGGCTCGCGCTCTTCCTGGTCTTCCGGCACGCCATAGCGTGCCAGCCACCAACCACTTGCCGCGGCGAGCGGGAGCAGCAACCAGAACCAGTCATTGATCATCGGCGAGTACGCTCCCCGGGTACGGACAGCGAAACAAAAGGTATGGAAGACCGCATGGCGATGCGGCTAGTAGAAATCCCGCATGGGTGCGGTACGCAGCTGCTCGACCTCGACCTTGAGGGCATGGTTCTGCTCGCGCAGGTCGGCGATCTTCTGCCGCAGCCGGCGCAGGCGCAGCCAGAGCACCAGCGAGGCCAGGATCACTCCAAACAAGGCGGCCAACCCGAGGAACACCACCAGGGGGGCCTCGATCTCGAGACCCGGCAACACCAGTGTCACCAGGGCTTCGTTCAGAACAACAAGAATACCGACCGCGGACGAGATCAGGATCAGCGCGACAAACGCCACGGTGTTGCGAATCTTCTGTCGCCGCCGGTCGTCCATGGACGGTCTAGCCGTTTTCGGCTACAGAATCGTTTACCCGTTCGCGCAATTCCTTGCCGGGCTTGAAATGAGGGACATGCTTGCCGGGCAAGGCAACGCCTTCACCGGTCTTGGGGTTCCGGCCCAGTCGGGGTGGCCGGAAGTGCAGCGAAAAGCTGCCAAAGCCGCGAATCTCCACCCGTTGCCCGTTCGCCAGCGCGTGGCTCATGCGTTCGAGCAATGCCTTGACGGACATCTCCACGTCCCTGGCTGGCAGATGAGGTGACTTCCGGGCGAGGTTCTCGATCAATTCCGATTTGGTCATCTGGCACTCGTCACAGACAGGAAGGAAATCCGGTTTCCCGGTACAAAATGGCCCACGGCACCCCTTGGCACCGCGGGCCACGACGGAACGGACTTAGTCGTTCTTGTCCATCTGTTCCTTCAGCAGATCGCCCAGCGTGGTACCGCCGCCGGCATTACTGCCGTAGTCGGAGACCATCTCGGCTTCTTCCGCCCGGTCCTTGGCCTTGATCGACAGGCTGATGGCGCGGGTCTTCTTGTCGACGCCCATGAACTTGGCCTCGACCGTATCGCCCACCTTCAGCACGGTGCTGGCGTCTTCCACGCGGTCCTGGGAGATATCGGCCGCGCGCAGGATGCCGTCGATGCCGTCAGCCAGTTCGACCACGGCTGCCTTGGCGTCCACTTCCTTGACCGTGCCGGAGACAATGCTGCCCTTGCTGTGCTCGGCCACGAAGTTGGCGAACGGATCGCGATCCAGCTGCTTCAGGCCCAGGGAGATACGCTCGCGCTCGGGATCCACGGACAGGACCACGGCCTCGACCTCGTCACCCTTCTTGAAGTTGCGAATGGCCTCTTCGCCGGCTTCGTGCCAGGACAGGTCGGACAGGTGGATCAGGCCGTCGATGCCGCCTTCCAGGCCGACAAACACGCCGAAATCGGTGATCGACTTGATCTGGCCGCTGACCTTCTCGCCGCGGTTGTGGTTGGCCGCGAAGTCGTCCCACGGATTCGACTGGCACTGCTTCATGCCCAGCGAGATGCGGCGGCGTTCTTCGTCCAGGTCCAGGATCATCACCTCGACCTCGTCGCCGATCGCGACCATCTTGCCCGGGTTGACGTTCTTGTTGGTCCAGTCCATCTCGGACACGTGCACCAGGCCTTCCACGCCGTCTTCGATTTCCACGAAGCAGCCGTAGTCGGTGATGTTGGTGACCTTGCCGAAGATGCGGGTGCCGGTCGGGTAGCGGCGGGTGATGTTCTCCCACGGATCCTCGCCCAGCTGCTTCAGGCCCAGCGACACACGCATGCGCTCGCGGTCGAACTTCAGCACCTTGACCTCGACTTCCTGGCCGATCTCGACCACGTCGGACGGATGCTTGACGCGCTTCCAGGCCATGTCGGTGATGTGCAGCAGGCCGTCGATGCCGCCCAGATCCAGGAACGCACCGTAATCGGTCAGGTTCTTGACGATACCCTTGACCTGCGCGCCTTCCTGCAGATTCTTCAGCAGTTCCTCGCGCTCGGCGCTGTATTCCTGCTCGACCACGGCGCGGCGCGACACGACCACGTTGTTGCGGCGGCGATCCAGCTTGATGAGCTTGAACTCCAGCTCCTTGCCTTCCAGATACGCGGTATCGCGCACCGGACGGACATCCACGAGTGAACCCGGCAGGAACGCCCGGATATCGCCCAGCTCGACGGTGTAACCGCCCTTGACCTTGCCGGAGATCTTGCCGGTGACGTACTGCTCTTCTTCCATCGCAGCTTCGAGACGGTCCCAGGCCTTGGCCCGCTTGGCCTTCTCGCGCGACATGCGCGTCTCGCCGAAACCGTCTTCGGGGGTTTCGAGGGCCACTTCGACGACATCGCCGACCTTGACCTCGAGCTCACCCTCGTCGTTCATGAACTGCTCGGTGGGGATGACCCCCTCGGACTTCAGGCCGGCATTGACCACGACCACATCCGGGGTGACCTCAATGACGGTGGCACTGAGGATGGCACCCGGCTGCATCTGGGTGTAGGCCATGCTCTCTTCGAGCAGTTGCGCGAAACTTTCACTCATGGATTTGTGAACCTGTGGTTTAACAAATGCTTGCAGAAACTTCCTGCAACCAGTTCTAGACGTTGATAATCCCGCTTCCGACGGCTTATTCCGCGGGGCGGGGGCTTTGTTCCGGGAGTACGTCCCGGAGGCGCTCCAGGATCATGTCCACCACGCCAACGATGTCGAGGTCCGTGGTATCCAGTTCCCAGGCATCTTCGGCGGGCTTGAGGGGGGCCACGCTACGCTCGCGGTCGCGACGGTCGCGGGCCTCCATCTCGTCCTGAAGGGCGGAGAGATTAGCACTAAGTCCTTGTTCCTTCAACTGCATGTAACGCCTGCGTGCCCTCTCCTCGGCGGAGGCCGTGAGAAAGATCTTCAGGTCCGCCGCGGGGAAGACCACGGTCCCCATATCGCGCCCGTCCGCGACCAGCCCGGGGGGCTTGGCGAAGCCGCGCTGGCGCTCCAGCAGGGCCTCGCGCACGGCCGGGATGGCGGCCACCCGGGAGGCATCGCTGCCGGCCTGTTCGGTGCGCAGCAGCTGATCGACCGGCGCCCCCTCCAGCAGGGTCGTCACCGCCGTGGCGTCTCGATTCACCTCGAAGTCGACGTCGAGACCGGCGGCCAGTCGAGCGAGTGCGGCCTCGTCGGTCAGCTCGACCCCGTGCTGGCGTGCCGCCAGCCCCAACAGACGGTACAGCGCGCCGCTGTCCAGCAGATGCCAGCCCATGGCGGCGGCCACGCGCATGCAGACCGTGCCCTTGCCCGCCCCGCCCGGGCCGTCGATGGTCAGTACCGGAATTTCCGAACTCATGCGGCCTCCAGCTGCAGCCCGGCCTCGCGTGCAAGCGCCACAAAGCCGGGGAAGGATGTACCCACGTTCGCGCAATCGTGGATCCGGATGGGGGCGGTGGCCCGCAGACCCGCCATCGCGAATGACATGGCGATACGGTGGTCGCCATGACTGTTGATCTCGCCACCGGTGAAACCGTCGCCACCCCGGATCCGGATACCATCCGGCTGCACCGCGCAGTCGACGCCGAGTGCGGCGAGGCCGTCCGCCATCACCTGGATACGGTCGCTCTCCTTGACCCGCAGCTCCTCGGCGCCGGTCAGTACGGTCTCGCCCTCGGCGCAGGCCGCGGCGACGAAGATCGCGGGGAATTCGTCGATCGCCAGCGGCACCAGGTGCTCCGGAATCTGGATCCCCTTGAGCGGGGCGGCCTCGACCTCCAGATCCGCCACCGGCTCGCCGCCTGCCTCGCGTTCGTTGAGGATGCGGATCTCGGCGCCCATCAGGCGCAGGATATCGATCACACCGGTGCGGGTCGGATTGATGCCGACATGCTCCAGACGCATGCGCGAACCGGCCGCGATCGAGGCCCCGACCAGGAAAAAGGCGGCCGAGGAGATATCCGCCGGCACATCGACCGGACTCGCGACCAGCCGGCCACCCCCCTCGACGCAGGCCCGTGGCCCGTCGCGTTCGACCGCGTAACCGAAGCCGGCCAGCATGCGCTCGGTGTGATCCCGCGTGGGTGCCGGCTCGGTGACGCAGGTCTTGCCATCTGCCCACAGGCCTGCCAGTAGCAGGGCGGATTTGACCTGGGCGCTGGCGACCTCGAGCACATGATCGGTACCCCGCAAGGAGGCGCCGCCGTGCACCCGCAAGGGGGGCGTCCCGGCATCGCTGGTCTCGATCCTGGCCCCCATGCGGGCCAGCGGGTTGGTGACCCGGCGCATCGGACGCCCGGAGAGGGAGCGATCGCCGACCAGTTCACTGTCGAAGGCCTGCCCGGCGAGGACCCCGCACAGCAGCCGCATCGCGGTCCCCGAGTTGCCCATGTCCAGCGCAGTCGGCGGGGCCTGCAGCCCGCGCAGGCCGGCGCCCTGGATGCGCACGCAGCCCGGTCCGGTGCGCTCGATGGCCACGCCCATTGCGCGGAAGGCCTCCAGCGTGGCAATGCAATCCGCCCCTTCGAGAAAGCCGGTCACATGGGTCTCGCCCTCGGCCAGCGCCCCGAGCATGATGGCGCGGTGGGAAATCGATTTGTCGCCCGGCACGCGGGCGTGGCCCGCAAGCTGGCCTCCGGGCTGTACGGTAAAGGTATTCATGGGGTTTCAGGTATCCAGTTGTGCATCCGCGGGGTCGCAGAGGCGATCGCGGGTTTCCTTGGCATGTTCAAAGCTTTGTTCGATGGTGGCGGCATCGCCGCGTTCGATCGCGCCGCGCAGCGTCTCGAGGTCGTTCTGGTATTGCCCGATGACCTCGAGGATGGCGTCGCGGTTGGCCAGGCAGATATCGCGCCAGACCACCGGGTCACTGGAGGCGATGCGCGTGAAGTCGCGAAACCCGCCGGCGGCGTAGTGAAAGATCTCGTCGCGTTCGCTCATGTTCGCCAGCGACGAGACCAGCGTGAACGCCAGCACATGCGGCAGGTGGCTGGTCGCGGCCAGGACCCGGTCATGATGCGCCGGGGTCATGTATTCGACCCGCGCGCCGGCGGCCTGCCACATGACCGCCACGCGGTCCGTGGCCAGCGGGTTGGTGGCATCGGCCGGCGTCAGGATCACCAGGCGATCGCGGAACAGACTGGGGAAGGCGGCCCCTACCCCGCTTTTCTCGGTCCCGGCAATCGGGTGGCCGGGCACGAAGGCGCGCGGGACCGCACCGAAGCCGGCGCCCACCGCATCGATCACCGCTTGCTTGCTGCTGCCCACGTCGGTCAGCGGGCTGTCCTCGGGCCAGGCGGCCGCCAGGTCTCGGGCGAGCGGCTCCATCGCGCCCAATGGCACGGCGAGCACGCCCAGGTCGGCGCCCTCTGCGGCCGCGGCGACGTCCGTGGTCCAGCGGTCGATCACGCCCAGCCGCTTGGCCTCGCGCAGGTTGTCGGCATTGCGCGAGCAGCCGACCACCTCGCGTACCGCGCCGGCCTCGCGCAGGGCCAGCGCCAGCGAGCCGCCGATCAGGCCGACCCCGAAGATGACCAGCCGTTCGATCACGCCAGGACCTTGTCGAGTGCCGCGAGGAAGCGGTCGTTGTCTTCCCGGGTCGAGAGGGTGACCCGCAGGTGACCGGGCAGGCCGTAATTCTCCACCGGCCGCGTGATGACGCCCTCGCGCAGCAGGCCTTCGTATACCGGGGCCGGATCACGCCCGGTGTCAAAGGTCACGAAGTTCCCCACCGACGGAATCACACGCAGCCCCTTATCCCGCAGGGCCGCTGTCACCTGCCGCAACCCGTCGCGGTTGACGGCCACCGATCTCTCCACATGCGCGGTATCGTCCAGCGCCGCAAGGCCCGCGGCCTGGGCAATGGCGTTGACATTGAACGGCTGTCGGACCCGGTTGAGCAGGTCGGCGACCGCCGGGGAACTGACCGCGTACCCCAGGCGCAGTCCGGCCAGGCCCTGGATCTTGGAGAAGGTCCGGGTCACGATCAGGTTTGGGTAGCGATCCAGCCACTGCGTAGTGTCCGGATACCCGGCTGCCTCGACGTATTCGAAATAGGCCTCGTCCACGACCACCACGGTGGTCGCCGGCATCGCCGCCACGAAGGCCTCCAGCGCCGAATCCTCCAGCCAGGTCCCGGTGGGATTGTTCGGATTGGCCACGAACACCACGCGCACGTCGCCATCCACCCGTGCCCGCATGGCCTCGAGATCATGCCCGAAGGGCTGCTCCGGATGGTCGGTCCCCAGTGCGGGCGCGACCCTTGCCTCGGCATCGACCGCTTGGGTAACCAGCGGGTAGACCGCAAACGCATGCGCGGAAAACACGGCGGCTCGCCCCGGTGCCAGCCAGGTGCGCGCGACCAGCTCCAGCACCTCGTTGGAGCCGTTTCCGAGCGTGATCTGTTCCGGGGCGACGCCGTGGCGCTCGGCCAGTCGCGCCTTCAGCTCGAAGCCGTTCCCGTCGGGATAGACATGGGCCTCGGCCAGCGCCGCGCGGCCCGCCTCCACCGCAAGCGGCGACGGGCCCAGGGGGTTCTCGTTGGAGGCCAGCTTGATCGCCTGGCGAATACCCAGTTCGCGCTCCAGTGCGGCGACGGGCTTGCCGGGCTGATACGGGCTGAGGCCCTGGACCCCGGCGACCGCCAGGGCCTCGGGATCAAAGCCCGGGCCGGCCGCAGCGGATACGGAAGGGTTGGATGCCATGCGGGAAACCTCGGGGATAGCGGGTGGGCGTGTCAGGTGGCGGCCTGGGGATAGCTCCCCAGGACCTTGACGGTATCGGCACTGGCGCGCAGCTGCTCCAGGCAGTCGCGGATCAACGGGTCCTGCTGGTGCCCGACCAGATCGAGAAAGAACACGTAGTTCCACGGCGTGCAGCGCGAGGGGCGCGACTCGATCCGGGTCAGGCTGATGCCGGCCTCCGCGATCGGCTTGAGCAGCGAATACAGCGACCCCGGCCGGTTGGCGGTACTCAGCATCACCGATGTACGGTCCGCCCCGCTGGGTTGCGTGGTCCCAGAGCCGATGATCAGGAAACGGGTCGTGTTGTCGGCGCGATCCTCCACATGCGGGGCCCGCACCGGGACGTCGTAGTGTTCGGCCGCCGCCTGGCTGGCCAGCGCCGCCGCGGTCGAATCCTGTGCCGCGATCTCGGCCGCGCGGGCGTTGCTGGAGACCGCCTCGCGCTCGGCATGGGGCAGCTCGCTATCCAGCCACTGGCGGCATTGCGCCAGCGCCTGCGCATGCGCGAGGACCCGCCGTACCTGCCCGAGATCCTCGGCCCGGGACAGCAAGTGGTGGTGGATCGGGGTCACGACCTCGCCACAGATCTGGAGGGAGGAATCCATGAAGCAGTCCACGGTGTGGGTGACGACCCCCTCGGAGCTGTTCTCGATGGGAACCACGCCGAACTGCGCGCGCCCGGTCTCCACCGCGCCGAACACCGCATCGATCGAGGCCAGCGGCTGGGTCTCGACGGCATGGCCGAAGTGCTTGCGCGCCGCCAGGTGAGTGAAGGTCCCCACCGGTCCGAGATAGGCGACATGGAGCGGATGCTCGAGCGCCAGGCACTCGGACATGATCTCGCGGAACAGCCGCGTGATGGCCTCGTCGGACAGCGGGCCGGGATTCCGTTCGCGCACCCGCCGAAGGATCTCGGCCTCGCGCTCCGGACGGTAGAACACCGGGTCGCTCTCCTGGCTGCGCTTGACCCGCGCCACCGCCTCGGCGCAGCGGGCGCGCTCGCTCAGCCGCTCCAGGAGCTCGGCATCCAGCGCGTCGATACGCGCGCGCAGGGCCGCGAGGTCTTCGCGGTCCTCGGCGGATGGCGACGAATGCGGATCCCCGGCCATCGCCTATAGCACCCGGGCCCGCAGCACGCCGTCGATCCGGTGCAGGGCGTCCAGGGTCTCCGCGTCGGGGTGGCCGTCCACGTCCATCAGGGTGTAGGCCAGATCGCCTCGGGAGTCATTCATCAGGTGCAGGATGTTGATATTCGATTCGCCCAGCGTGTGCGAGATGCGCCCGACCCGGTCCGGCAGGTTCCGGTTGATAATCGCGATGCGGGTATCTCCCTTGCGGTCCAGCACCAGGGTCGGCAGGTTCACGGAGTTCACCACGTTGCCGTTCTCCAGGTAGTCCCGGAGCTGGTCGGCGATCATGACCGCGCAGTTCTCCTCGGATTCGGTCGTCGAGGCGCCCAGATGCGGCAGGGTGATCACCCGCGGGTGCCCCACCATGCCCTGTACCGGAAAGTCCGTGATGTAGGCATGCAGTCGATCCGCATCCAGCCCTTCGCGCACCGCGGCGTCATCCACGATCCCCTCGCGGGCCAGGTTGAGCACCATCGCCCCGGGGTTCATGCCGGCCAGCGTCTTGGCGTTCACCAGGTTGGCGGTATTCTCGGTCAGCGGCACGTGTACGGTGACGGCGTCGGCCCCTTCCATGGCCGCCTCCACCGAGCGCGCCCGCTCGATGCCGGAATCCAGGCGCCAGGCGTTTTCCACCGTGACCTTGGGGTCGAAACCGACCACTTCCATGCCCAGCGCACGGGCGGCATTGGCCACGCCGACCCCGATCGCCCCCAAGCCCAGCACGGCCAGACGTCGGCCCGGCAGTTCGAAGCCGGTGAACTTCTTCTTGCCCTGCTCCACCGCGGACATGAAGTCTTCCTTCGAGGGGTCCAGTTCCTGCACGTAGCCAGCCGCCGGCAGCAGGTTGCGGGCACCCAGCAACAGCCCGGCGATGACCAGTTCTTTCACCGCATTGGCATTCGCGCCGGGGGCGTTGAACACGGCCACGCCGCGCTCGGACAGGGCCGCCACCGGGATATTGTTGACCCCGCTCCCGGCGCGCCCCACCGCCAGGACCGAATCCGGGATCTCCACCGAATGCAGATCGAAGGAGCGCAGCATCAGCGCGTCCGGCTGATTGATATCCGAGGCGACCTCGTAATGGTCACGCGGGAAACGATCCAGCCCGCGCACGGCGATGTTGTTGTAGGTCTGAATCCGGTACATCACGACCTCCTCGTCCGGTAGCGTCCCCGGCAACAGCGATTCGACGGGATCAGGCGTGGCGGTTCTCGAAGTCCGCCATGAACTCGATCAGCGCATCCACGGCGCTCTCCGGAACGGCGTTGTAGATGCTGGCGCGCATGCCGCCCACCGACCGGTGGCCCTTCAGCGAGGACAGGCCGGCCGCATCGGCCTCGTTCAGGAAGGACCCGTCCAGGGCGTCGTCCGCGAGGATGAACGGCACGTTCATCCAGGAGCGGGCCGCGGGCTCCACCGGGTTCCGGTAGAAGGCGGAATTGTCGATGTACTGGTACAGCTTGGCCGCCTTGCACTGGTTGATCTCGGCCATCGCCTCCAGGCCGCCCTGCTCCAGCAGCCACTCGAATACCAGCCCGGCCAGGTACCAGCCAAAGGTCGGCGGGGTGTTGTACATCGAGTCATTCTTCGCCTGCAGGGCCCAGTCCAGCACTGCCGGCACGGGTGCCTGGCGCTCGCGTTCCAGCAGGTCGTTGCGCACGATCACCACGGTCAGGCCGGCCGGGCCGATATTCTTCTGCGCCCCGGCATAGATCACGCCAAACTTCGAGACATCGATCGGGCGCGACAGGATGGTCGAGGACATGTCCGCGACCAGCGGCACGTCACCCACATCCGGGATATCGGGAAACTCCACGCCGCCGATGGTCTCGTTCGGCGTGTAGTGCACGTAGGCGGCATTGGGGTCCAGGTTCCAGGAGGCACGATCCGGGATCGAGTCGTAGCCGCTTGCCTGCGAACTGGCCACGATGTTCACCGGCCCGTATTTCTGGGCCTCCTTGATCGCCTTGCCGGACCAGGCCCCGGTATCGATGTAGTCGGTGCTCTGGCCATTGGCCAGGTTCAGCGGGATGGCCGCAAACTGTCCGGTCGCCCCGCCCTGCAGGAACAGGACCGAATAGTTCTCGGGGATGTTCATCAGCTTGCGCAGGTCCTGCTCGGCCTTCTCGGCGACGGCCATGAACGGCTTGCCGCGGTGACTCATCTCCATCACCGACATCCCGGACCCGCGGAAGTCCAGCAGCTCGTCACGCGCCCGCTCGAGTACCGCCTGCGGCAGGGCCGCCGGCCCCGCGCTGAAGTTCATCACTCGCGTCATGCCTGTTCTCCATCGTCGCTGGATTCGGGACCCGTCTCCGGGTCCGCCCCGGTTTCCATCTCGTCGGATTCTTCGTCGCCGGCCTCGCCCTGCAGCTGGGCCACGCGGGCCAGCTCGACCAGGTTCTCGCCTTCGTCAAGCCGAATCAGCCGCACGCCCTGCGTATTGCGCCCGATCAGCGGAATCTGATCCACCGGCGTGCGCACCAGGGTCCCGCCGTTGGTGATCAGCATCACCTCGTCATCGTCCAGGACCCGCGAAGCCCCGACCAGCGGGCCGTTGCGCCCCTCGGTCTGGATCGCGATCACGCCCTGGCCGCCACGGCGGTGGACCGGGAACTCGTCGAAGCGGGTGCGTTTGCCGTAGCCATGCTCGGTCGCCAGCAGCGCCGATCCCTCGTCCACATTCAGCAGGGCAATCACCCGGTGATCGCCTTCCATACGCACCCCGCGCACGCCACAGGCGGTACGCCCCATGGCGCGCACATCGCTCTCGTGGAAGCGCACGGCCTTGCCGGCCGTGGTCACCAGCATCACGTCGAGGGTGCCGTCGGTCAGGGAGACGTCCACCAGGTGGTCGCCCTCGCGCAGATCCACGGCGATGATGCCGGAGGCCCGGCGGCGCGAGAAATCCGTCAGCGGTGTCTTCTTGACTGTCCCCTGCGCGGTGACCATGAACACATAGTGGTCCGGGTCGTATTCGCGCACCGGCAGGATCGCGTTGATCCGCTCGTCGGACTCCAGCGGCAGCAGGTTCACGATCGGCTTGCCGCGCGAGGCGCGCGAGCCCTGCGGCAGCTCGTAGACCTTCAGCCAGTACACCCGACCCCGGCTGGAGAAGCACAGGATCGTGTCGTGGGTGTTGGCCACCACCAGACGGTCGATGAAGTCCTCTTCCTTGAAGCTGGTCGCGGCCTTGCCACGCCCGCCCCGGCGCTGCGCGCGGTAGTCCGCCACTGGCTGGTACTTCACGTAGCCGGCGTGCGAGAGCGTGACGACCACGTCCTCCTCGCCGATCAGGTCTTCCAGGGTCAGGTTGGCCTGGCGTTCGCGGATCTCGCTGCGGCGCTCGTCGCCGAACTGTTCGGCCACGGCCAGCAGCTCGTTGCGGATCTCCAGTTGCAGGCGATCGCCGGAGCCGAGGATATCCAGCAGGTCGTCGATCAGCTCCAGCAGCTCGCGGTACTCGTCCAGGATCTTGTCCTGTTCCAGCCCGGTCAGGCGGTGCAGGCGCAGGTCGAGGATCGCCTGCGCCTGGGCCTCGGACAGGCGATAGCCGTCGTCCCCCACGCCGTATTCCGGCGCCAGGTCCTCCGGTCGCGAGGCGCTGGCCCCGGCGCGGTCCAGCATGTCGCTGACCACGCCCAGCGGCCAGCCGCGGGCCAGCAGGCCGGCCTTGGCCTCGGCCGGGTTGGGGGCCGCACGGATCAGCTCGATCACGGGATCGATGTTGGCCAGCGCGATCGCCAGGCCTTCCAGGATATGGGCGCGCTCCCGGGCCTTGCGCAGATCGAAGATCGTGCGCCGGGTGACCACCTCGCGGCGATGCCGCAGGAACGCCTCCAGCACCTGACGCAGATCCAGCACCTTCGGCTGTCCGTCGACCAGGGCGACGATGTTGATGCCGAAGACGTTCTGCATCTGGGTGTGCATGTACAGGTGGTTCAGGACCACCTCGGCCATCTCGCCACGCTTGAGCTCGATGACCAGACGCATGCCGTCCTTGTCCGACTCGTCGCGCAGCTCGGAGATGCCCTCGATGCGCTTCTCCTTCACCAGCTCCGCGATCTTCTCGGTCAGGCGTGCCTTGTTCACCTGGTAGGGCAGCTCGGTAACCACAATCGCCTCGCGCTGGCCACCCTCCAGCGGCTCGACATGCGAGCGTGCCCGGATCAGGACCCGGCCGCGACCGGTACGGTAGGCCTCGCGAACGCCCTCGATGCCGTTGATGATGCCGGCCGTCGGGAAGTCCGGGCCCGGCAGGTGTTCCATCAGACCATCGATGGAAATCTCGGGATCGTCGATCAGGGCCACACAGGCGTTGATCACCTCGCCCAGGTTGTGCGGCGGGATGTTGGTCGCCATCCCCACCGCGATCCCGGCGGAGCCGTTGACCAGCAGGTTGGGGAACTTGCTCGGCAGCACCGCCGGCTCGCTCTCGGAGCCGTCGTAGTTGTCGATGAAGTCGACGGTTTCCTTGTCGATATCGGCCAGCAGTTCCGCCGCGATGCGCGCCATGCGCACCTCGGTGTACCGCATGGCCGCCGGGGAGTCGCCGTCGATGGAGCCGAAGTTGCCCTGCCCGTCGGCCAGCATGTAGCGCATCGAGAACGGCTGCGCCATGCGCACGATGGCGTCGTAAACGGCGGAATCGCCATGCGGGTGGTACTTACCGATCACGTCACCGACCACACGCGCCGACTTCTTGTAGGGCTTGTTGTAGTCGTTGCCCAGCTCGCGCATCGCGTAGAGCACGCGGCGATGGACCGGCTTGAGGCCGTCACGGACATCGGGGAGGGCCCGGCCCACGATTACGCTCATTGCGTAATCGAGGTAGGACTGCTGCATCTCGTCTTCGAGATTGACCGGGAAGATTTCCTTGGCAAATTCAGCCATCGAGGGTTACGCCGTCCGTCTGAACAAGCTCGCGATCATACCACAGGGGTAACCACTGGGGCTCGGCTTTTCGCGCCTCAAAACGGTTCTCCGGGCCTCTCAGGCCCGAAGACCGTCCACCGGGGGCGCGTTTGAGCGCTCGTCAGTGAGCGGATGCGAGCGTCTCCGGGGCCGTGGGCTCGCGCAGCGCCGCGAGCCGCTCCGCCGTCGGCGCCTCCACGACCCCGCGTTCGGTGACGATGGCATCGATCAGCTCCGCCGGGGTCACGTCGAAGGCCGGGTTGTAGCCTCGGGCGCCTTCGGCCGCCACGCGCTGACCCGCCAGCGCCAGCACCTCGTCCTCGCCGCGCTGCTCGATGGGGATACCGGTCCCGTCCGGCATCTCGAAGTCGATGGTCGCGACCGGCGCGGCCACCATGAACCGGACCCCGTGGGCACGCGCCAGGAGGGCCAGGCCGTAGGTCCCGATCTTGTTTGCGGTGTCGCCATTGGCGGCGATCCGGTCCGCCCCGACAATCACCCAGCCGACGCGGCCCGAGCGCAACAGGCTGGCCGCGGCGCCTTCGCACAGCACCTGTACGGGGATCCCGTCATGTACCAGCTCCCAGGCGGTCAGGCGGCTCCCTTGCAGCCAGGGCCGGGTCTCGTCGGCGAAGACCTCCTCGATCCGTCCGGCATCCCAGGCGGCGCGGATCACGCCGAGGGCCGTGCCGTAGCCCCCGGTGGCCAGCGAGCCCGTGTTGCAGTGGGTCAGCACCCCCTGCCCCGGCTCGATCAGCCTCGCGCCGAGCGCGCCCAGCCGCCGGTTGCCGGCGATGTCCGACTCGAGCATCCACTCCGCCTCGGCCTGCGTCGCCGCGACCGCCGCCTCCGCGGACGGGCTCGCGTCCACCAGCGCCTGCATGCGATCCAGCGCCCAGAACAGGTTCACCGCCGTGGGACGCGCCGCGCGCAGGGTTTCGATATCCGCCGCAATGCTCGCACGCCAGTCGTCCCGCCCGGTCGCCCGCTGGCAGGCCAGTACCACCCCGAAGCCCGCGGTAATCCCGATCGCCGGCGCCCCGCGCACCACCATGTCGCGGATCGCGGCGGCCACGGCCGGCGCATCCCGGTAACGCTGCCAGAGGTTCTCGCCCGGCAGCCGACGCTGGTCGAGCAACTGAAGTTCGCTGTGGTGAAAGCGAATCGGGCGAATGGTGTCGGAGTGTTCACGGTTCATCCCGTCATTCTACCAGCCCGCCTGCGGTTTCGGGCCCGCGCGGACAGCCTGGCGGCAGGGGCGCTCCGGCGTCTGGCGCGGGCCGCCACAACCGCCGGGAACCCGCCCGGTGGCCGGGCCCGACCTTCAGTTCCGTATCCGCCTCAAGCCGCAGGGCCCCCTGGCGGCCGGTCTCCTGCAGCGGGACGCAGGCCCTGTCCAGGCGCTGGCGTGCCGCGCCGGCCAGCCCCCTGCCCTGCGCATCGGTGCTGGCCCAGGCCATGGCGGGGCGGGCGTCCTGCAGCCAGCCGCGGCTCAGGCTGTCGGCGCCGGCCCCGCGGGGCACGACCAGCAGGTCGCTGCTTCGCTGTTCCGCCCCTTCCTGCATCAGCACGGCCTCGCCCAGGCCGCCGAGCCCGCCGGTCAGTACCAGCCGCACACCGCCAGCCGTCTCCACCGCCAGCACGCAGGAGGCCGAGGCGCTCCCGTCCCAGCCGGCGGGTGGATGGAGAATCTCGAAATCGACGCCATCCCATTCCCAGACCTCGCCTGCCTCGCAGGGCCGTTCCCCGGGTCCTTGCGGGCGGCGCCGCAGGACCTCGCCCACAGGTAGCGTCGCGCGTACGGCGGCGGCCCCGCCGGAATGCGCGGCATGCTCGTGGCTCAGGATCATGCGGTCCAGGCGGCGTACCCCCTCCGCACGCAGGCTCGGAATCACGATCTGATCCCCCGCGCTGTAGCCCCCGGCGCGCCCGGGACCGGCATCCCATAACAACGCATGGTGGCGGGTCTGCAGCAAGAGCGACTGCCCGTTCCCTACATCCAGCAGAAGCGCCCGTACGCTGCCCGCATCGATCTGCGGACGCATGGGCAGGGCCAGGGCGATGCCGGCCAGCACCACCCACGGAGCGGCGAGGCGCAGGCGCGGCAGCAAGGCGACCAGCACCGCGACCCCGCCCAGGAGGCTGGCCGCCAGCGGCACCCGCCGCTCGTCCACCAGCACGGGCACGTGCGAAAGGCCGTCCAGTAGCCCGACCAGCAGCATCAGGATCCCGTCGCCGAGATGCAGGAACGGCTGGCCGAGCGGTGCCCACAATGCCGCCAGACCGGCCCCGACCAGCAACAAGGGCAGCACCAGCAGGCTGATCACCGGCACCGCCACCAGATTGGCGACGGGCGCCACCCAGGACCCCAGCTGGAACCAGGCCAGGCTGAGGGGAAGCATGGCCAGCGCGAGCATCACCTGAATGCTGCCGGCCGCGCGCCAGCCCGGACGGCCCGAACGGCCCTGCAACAGCAGAAGAATCACCGCCACGGCGCCGAAGGAAAACCAGAAGCCCGGAGCCAGCACACTGGTCGGCCGCCACAGCACCACGGCGATCGCCGCCAGCATCAGTCCGCGCCAGGCAAACGCCTCGCGCCGCCACAACAGCGCGGCCATAAAAGCCGCCAGCATGATCAGCGCGCGCTGGGTCGGAATGCTGAAGCCGGCCAGCGCGGCATAGAGCGCAGCCCCGGCGAGGCCCGCCAGCGCCATGAAGGCCGGCTTGCGTATCCGCGCCTGCACCGGGACGAGCCCGGACCAGGCAAGCCCCGCGAGCAATCCGACAAACCCGGCGACGAGGCCGACATGCAGGCCCGAGATCGCCATCAGGTGGTTGGTCCCGGTCCGCAGGAAGGCCTGCCACTCCTCGTCGGTCATGCCCTGCCGGTCGCCGATGACGAGCGCCTGCACCAGCCCGGGGTGGCGCAGCCCCGGGGCCGCCTGTTCCAGGCGCTCGCGCAGCGCACCGCGCATGCGATGCAACCCGGCCCGCCAGCGGGCGTCCTGAATCCGGGGTGCCCGGGCGTCCTCTAACGCCTCGAAGTCGAGCAGTGTCGCGGATCCATGCAGGCCCTCGCGGTAGTACCAGCCGGCACGATCGAACCCACCCGGATTCGCCGGCCCCCGGGCCGGCCGCAGGCGCAGGGTCATGTAGCCATGCGATCCCGCCTCGAGATCGGGGCGCGCGGGGTACGTCGAAACCAGCAGTTCGCGCGCCCGAAACGCTTCCGGTCCCGATCGGGTCGCGGCCACCCGTATCCGGAAACGGCTGCGACGTTCGCCATGTTCCGGCAGACTGATGATCGTGGCGAACACGGTGGCCTCCTCCCCGGCCAGGGCGGGAGGCAGCGCATGTTCCAGCCAGGTGTCCGCGTTCTGCTGGACCAGCCCCCAGGCGAGCAGCGCACCCAGCGCCAGCGTCCAGGGCCAGAGGCCCGGATAGCCGAGGCGCCGCAGGCCGAGTCTGACGCCCGCGGCGGCCAGAAACAGGGCCAGTATGGGTCCCGGCATCAGCGGAACCGGTTCGGGCAGCCGGTGAAGGCCCCACGCCGCCGCGATCAGCCCGAGGGCAAAGCCCGTCACAAAAGGCCTCGTTGACCGGGCGCCATGGCCGGACCGGATTTGGCTTGCCCCGCCGACCATGGTCCCGCACGTACAATAGCGGCGAGAATGCACGGCAGGTGCGCGGCGGCGCACCCACGCACGACGGACCATCGGCAGCCCGGTACATGGCAAGACACATCATCAAAAAGATGTTTCCCGGCATGGAACACATGCGCGGGCACAAGGCGCTCGCCCCGCTGGGGCCGCGCCTGGGTTCGCCGGATTTGTGGCATCTGAACCGCCGCTCCGTGGCTGGTGCGTTTGCCGTCGGGCTCTTCGTGGCCTTCCTGCCATTGCCCATGCAGATGCTGATCGCGGCCGCCGTGGCCGTGCTGGTCCGCGTCAATCTGCCGATCTCGGTGATCCTGGTCTGGATCTCCAACCCGGTCACCATGCCGCCCATGTTGTATCTGGCCTACACGATCGGGCGCAAGCTACTGGACGAACCGCGTCGCGACATCCATCTGGACTGGAGCTGGGAGTGGTTCTCCACGGAGCTGCTGACGATCTGGCAGCCCCTGCTCCTGGGCAGCGTCCTGCTCGGCGCGGCAGCCGGCCTCTCGGGGTACTTGCTGGTGCGTTTCCTGTGGCGGCTGAACGTCGTCCAGCGCGTGCGCAGCCGGCGTTACCTGCGACGGCTGCGCAAGGAAATGGCGGAACGCCAGGCGGCCGCGCGGCGGGATGGCCGCCCGCCGGATGACCGGGGCGCCTGAAGCGAGAGAGACACGCGGTCTATTCGTGCGTGGCGAGCTGACCGTCGAACGGTTGCAGCTCCAGGTGGCCCTTGACCAGTTGGACCGAGCGATCAAGCTCGCGCGCCAGGGTGATGTCGTGGGTCACCAGGGCCAGAGCGGTCCCGGTGGAACGGTTCATCGCGCGCAGCAACTCGAACACCTGCGCCGCCCGTTCCTGATCCAGGTTGCCGGTGGGTTCGTCCGCCAGGATGGCCGAGGGGCGCGTCACCAGCGCCCGGGCGATCGCGACCCGCTGGCGTTCGCCACCGGAGAGCTCCGCGGGTTTGTGTTCCAGGCGGGGTTCCAGGTCCACCTGGCCCAGCCAGTGGCGTGCCTCGGCCCGGGCCTTGCGGTTGGAGACCCCGCGGATGAGCAGCGGCAGGGCCACGTTCTCCACCGCGGTCAGCTCGGGCAGCAGATGGTGAAACTGGTAGACGAAGCCGAGGTGCTGGTTGCGCAGGTGGCCACGTCGGGCCTCGCTCATGCGGGTCCAGTCCATTCCCAGCAGGCGCACGGACCCCGCCGTCGGGCGGTCCAGCCCGCCCAGCAGGTGCAGCAAGGTGCTCTTGCCGCTCCCCGAGGCCCCGATGATCGCCGTCTGGTCGCCGGGCTGCAGGGCAAAGTCCACCCCGCTGAGAACGGCCACGTCCAGCTTGCCGTCGCGGAAACGGCGCTCCAGACCGACCGCCTCGAGGACCGGGGTGTCGTGATCAGTCATAGCGCAGCGCCTCCGCCGGCTGGGTGCGGGCGGCACGCCAGGCCGGGAACAGTGTGGCCACCACGGTCAGCAGGAAGCCGAGCACCCCGACCCGGAGCACATCCGCAAGCTTGAGCTCCGAGGGCAGGTCGCTGATGTAGTACACCTCGGCGGACAGGAACTCGATGCCGGAGACCCGCTCGATGAAGGGGACCACCACGTCGATGTTCGCGGCCAGCGACACCCCGGCGATGGTGCCCAGCAGGATCCCGATCGCCCCGATCACCACCCCCTGGACCATGAAGATCACCATGATCCCCGCCGGCGACAGCCCGAGCGTACGCAGAATGGCAATGTCTCCCTGCTTGTCGGTGACCAGCATGATCAGGGTCGAGACGATGTTGAAGGCCGCGACCGCGACGATCAGCGACAGGATGATGAACATCACCATCTTTTCCATCTGGATCGCGCGGAACAGGTTGGCGTGCTGGCGTGTCCAGTCGGACACCCGGAAAAGCCCGTCCAGCTGGGCCGCCACGTCGCGGGCCACCACACCCGCCTCCATCATGTCGGTCAGGCGCAGCCGCAGCCCGGTCACCTGTTCGCCCATCTGAAACACCGCCTGGGCGTCTTCCAGGTGGATGAACGCCGTCCCGCGGTCGTACTCGTACATCCCCACCTCGAACAGGCCGGAGACCTCGAAGCGGCGCATGCGCGGCATCACGCCGGCCGGCGAGACGGAGGCCTGGGGCGCCATCAGGATGATCGAGTCGCCGACCCGGACGCGCAGTTCGGCCGCCAGTTCCCGCCCGAGCACCACCCGGTAGCGCCCGCCCTCCAGGCTGCCCAGCTCGCCCTGCAGCATGTGCTCGGCAATGCGCGCGACGCGCTCCTCTGCCTCGGGCTCCACGCCCCGGATCAGTGCCCCGGAGATATTCCCGCGCGCACTCAGCATGGCCTCGCCCTGGACATACGGCGCGGCCGCGACCACGCGCTCGTCGATCTCCGGGGCCTCGCGCTGCAGGCGTTCCCAGTCCCGCAGCCCGCCATTGGCCTCGCGGATTGTGGCATGCGAGGCCATGCCCAGGATGCGGTCGCGCAACTCGCGTTCGAACCCGTTCATCACCGACAGCACCGTGATCAACGCCATCACGCCCAGGGCCAGCCCGATGATGGACACCACCGAGATGAACGAGATGAAGTGATTGCGCCGCTTCGCGCGCGTGTAGCGCAGGCCGATGGCGAGGGTCAGGGGGCGAAACATCGCGAAATCATGCCAGAGATACCCGTTCGCGCCTATAGCCCGGCGGACCTGCGTTGAGGGAGGGGAGGCATGGCGTCACGCTAGACGCTACCATGGGCCTGTCCAGCAAACGGAGAGTCGGCCATGCCAGGGAAATGCAACGCCTCTAACCCCACCCCGAAGACCACTGTGCGCACCGTCGCCAGCGCCCTCGTCCTGGCATTGTTTGCCGGGGCCATGGCGACTGCATCGGCCGACATCCTGCGCAGTCCCGATGGTGGATTCACCGTGAAGGAACGCGAAGGGGTTCCCACCCGTGGCCAGACCCAGGCCGCGGTAATCCGCCAGCACGGCGAGCCCGAGCGACGCCATACCACGGTGGGCGATCCGCCGATTACGCGCTGGGACTACGCCGACTTCTCCGTGGTCTTCGAGGGCGAATACGTCCTGCACAGCGCCGTGCGCAACGGATCCAGCGCCGATCGTCCATGAGCACCGGGGAAACCGCCCCGGCAGTCACGCAACGCCGGCTCCCGGCCGAATGGGAGCCCCAGGGCGCGATCCAGCTCACCTGGCCGCATGATGACACCGACTGGGCCCCGGCCCTGGAACAGGTGCATCCGGTGTTCGCGCTGATCGCGGCGAGCATCAGCCAGTACCAACCGGTGATTATCGTCGCGCGCGACCCTGAACACATCGAGGAGATCTCCGGCTTTCTCACCGAGACCGCGATCCGTCCGGATCGCCTGTGGTTCGCGCTGGCCCCCAGCAATGACACCTGGGCGCGCGATCATGGCGCTATCACCGTATTCGATGGCGACCAGCCGCGCCTGCTGGACTTCACCTTCAACGGCTGGGGGGGCAAGTATCCCGCGGACCTCGACGACGGCATCACCCGGGCCCTCGCGAGCCAGGGCGTCTTCGGGAGCTGCGTGCCGGAGCCGACCGGTCTGGTCCTGGAAGGAGGCTCCATCGAATCGGACGGCGCCGGCACCCTGCTGACCACCGCGCGCTGTCTGCTGTCCGCCACCCGGAACCCGCAGCTGGATCGCGCAGGCATCGAGCAAAGCCTGGCCCGATGGCTGGGGGCCCGGCGCGTGCTCTGGCTGGAACACGGCCAGCTGGAGGGCGACGACACCGACGCCCATATCGACACGCTGGCGCGCTTCTGTGCGCAGGACACCATCGCCTACGTCCAGTGCGACGACCCGCAGGATCCGCACTACCCGGAACTGCAGGCAATGGAACAGGAGCTACGGGCCCTGCGGCAGCCGTCCGGCGAACCCTACCGCCTGATCCCTCTGCCCTGGCCCGCCCCGATCTTCGAGGATGGCCGGCGACTGGCCGCGACCTATGCGAATTTCCTGATCCTGAACGGAGCCGTCCTCCTGCCGGTGTATGACGATGCCGCGGATGCCCTCGCGCGGGACCGGCTTGCCGAGGCCTTTCCGGGACGCGAGATCGTGGAAATCGACTGCCGCCCCATTATTCGTCAGGGTGGCAGCCTTCACTGCCTGACCATGCAGTATCCCGCGGCCGCCCTCGGCATCCCGCAGGAATAACCGCCAGCCCGAGTCCCCATCATGTCCCGTGACACCCTGTCCGTTGCCCTGATTCAGCACCAGGACGCCGGCAGCGTCGAGGCCAACCTCGACGCCACCGCTGCGGCCGTGGCTACGGCCGCGGCGAACGGTGCCCGCCTGGTGGTCCTGGCCGAACTGCATACCGGCCCCTATTTCTGCCAGACCGAGGATCTCGCCACCTTCGATGCGGCCGAACCGATCCCCGGTCCCAGCAGCGAACGCCTGGCGGCGATCGCGCGAGAGCACGGCGTGGTCCTCGTCGGCTCCCTGTTCGAGCGGCGCGCCCCGGGGCTCTATCACAACACCGCCGTGGTCTTCGAAACCGACGGCCGCCAGGTCGGCACCTACCGCAAGATGCACATCCCGGACGACCCGGGTTACTACGAGAAGTACTACTTCACGCCGGGCGATACCGGCTTTGTGCCCATCGACACCTCCGTCGGCCGGCTTGGCGTCCTGGTCTGCTGGGACCAGTGGTATCCCGAGGCTGCGCGCATCATGGCGCTGTCCGGCGCCGAGGTCCTGATCTACCCGACCGCGATCGGCTGGGACCCGCAGGACACACCGGAGGAACAGCGTCGCCAGCAGGAGGCCTGGATCACTGTCCAGCGCGGCCACGCCGTGGCCAACAACCTCCCGGTGATCGCCTGCAATCGCACCGGCCACGAGCCCGACCCCTCGGGGCATTCGCCCGGCGCAACCTTCTGGGGCACGAGCTTCGTCGCCGGTCCCCAGGGGGAGTTCCTGGCCCGCGCCGGCGAGGACGCGCCGGAGATCCTCGCTGTCGAGCTCGATCGCGGCCGCACCGAGGCCGTGCGTCGCCAGTGGCCCTTCCTCCGCGACCGCCGCATCGACGCCTACGCCGCCATCCTCAAGCGCTACATCGACCCCGACTGATTCCCCTGAACGCAAACAAAAGCGTTTACAGGAAGAAGGGAAGATTGGAAGGGGGATGATTTGAGCGGCCGCAGGGGCACGACAGGCGCCGTGTCAGGCAACGGCGTCCTCATGATTTCTTCACCCTGAAACCCTTCTTGCCTTCCAGGCTTCCTGTGAATCGCCCTTGATCGACACAAGGACCTCGCGCACCCGTGCGGCGGAATCCGTATAATCGCTGCCCTTTCCGCAGCCCCGATCCGCAGGCCCATGTCCGAAAAACGGCGCAATCCGCTTCTGCCCGGTCGCCTCCCCGGCTCCGGTTTCGAGATCTGGTCGGGACTCAACGCCACGGCGGCGACCCTCGCCCTGTCCCGCAATGCTGCGGCGTTCGACCGCCCGCTGCTCGTCATCACGGAATCCAACGAGGCCGCCGACCGCTGGCAGGAGGAATGGGAGTTTTTCGCCGGCGACCAGGACCTTTCGCTGCTGCGCCTGCCGGACTGGGAAACCCTGCCGTTCGATGTGTTCTCCCCGCACGAGGACATCATTTCGGAACGCCTGCGCACGCTGTACCACCTCCCCGGTCTGGAACGCGGCATTGTGCTGATGCCGGTCTCCACCCTGATGCAGCGTCTCCCGCCGCGCGACTGGCTGACCAGTCAGGGGCTCTCCCTGCAGACCGGCCAGCGGCTGGATCGCATGACCCTGCGCGAGAATCTCGCCGAGGCCGGTTACAACGCCGTGCAGCAGGTCATCAGCCATGGCGAGTTCGCGGCCCGCGGGGAGATCCTGGACCTGTTCCCGATGGGTGCCGACGAGCCCGTGCGGATCGAGTTCCTGGATGACGAGATCGACTCCCTGCGCCAGTTCGATCCCGAATCGCAGCGCTCCACCGAAAAGGTCGAGCGCCTGGAGATCCTCCCCAGCCACGAGTTCCCGCTGAACGATACGGCCATCCGCGAATTCCGGACACGCTACCGGGCTCAGTTCGCCGGCGACCCCACCCGGCACCCGATCTACCGCGACATCAGCGAGGGGCTGGTCCCGCCGGGTATCGAGGCCTACCTGCCACTGTTCTTCGAGGGCATGGACACGGTATTCGACTACTGCCCCGAGGCCCAGGTGGTGCAGCTCGGCAATATCGCCGGCGCCGCGGAGGAGTTTGCGCAGGAGATCCGCGATCGCTTCGAGCAGTTGAGCCACCAGTACGATCGCCCGCTGCTGCCGCCGGAGCGGCTTTATCTGGATATCGACCAGCTCGGGAACGCCCTGCGCGTGCACTCCGGCGTGGCCATGGGCCACCCGGCCGCACCACTTCCCGCGGACCGTGGCGCCGAGATCGCGTTCACCTGCGACCCGCTCCCGGAACTGGGGATGCAGCAGGGTCGCGAAGACCCGGCCCAGCGACTGAAGGCGTTCATCGAGGGGCAGCAGCGAGTCCTGCTCACCGCAGAATCGGCCGGGCGGCGCGAGGCCCTGCTGACCCTGCTGCGGGAACAGGCCGTCCCGCACCATCCAGTGGAGAACTGGGACGCCTTCCTCGATGCCGGGGCGGGCCTGCATGTCACCGTCGCCGCCCTCGGGGAGGGTTTCGTCCTGCCCGAGGGCGTCGCGGTCGCCCCCGAGGCCGCGCTGCTCGGCGAACGGGCCCGGCAGACCCGCGGCCGCAACCGCAGTACTCGGGACGCGGACGCGGTGGTGCAGAACCTCAGCGACCTCACCATCGGCGCCCCGGTGGTACACGAGGAACAGGGCGTGGGCCGCTACCTCGGGCTGCAGACCCTCGACTTCAACGGCCAGCCTTCCGAGTTCCTGACCCTGGAATACGCCGACGGCGCCAAGCTCTATGTGCCGGTCTCCTCGCTGCATCTGATCAGCCGTTACACCGGCGCCGACGCCGAGCACGCCCCGCTGCACCGGCTCGGCAGCGAACAATGGGACAAGGCGCGCCGCAAGGCCGCGGAAAAGGCGCGTGACGTGGCCGCGGAACTGCTGGACATCCACGCCCGGCGCGCGGCGAAACAGGGCACCGTCTTCGCCACCGACACCCCCGAATATCACGGCTTCGCCGCGGGATTCCCGTTCGAGGAGACCCTGGACCAGCAACAGGCGATCGACGCGGTCCTCGCGGACATGGCCGATACCCGGCCCATGGATCGCGTGATCTGTGGCGATGTCGGCTTCGGCAAGACCGAGGTGGCGATGCGCGCCGCGTTCGTCGCGGTGCAGAACAACAAGCAGGTGGTGGTGCTGGTCCCCACCACCCTGCTCGCCCAGCAGCATCATCAGAATTTCACCGACCGTTTCGCCGACTGGCCGGTCCGTATCGAGTCCCTGTCGCGCTTTCGCAGCGCCAAGCAGCAGGCGGCGGTGCTGGAAGGCCTGAAGGACGGCAAGGTCGACATCGTGATCGGCACCCACAAGCTGCTGCAGGCCAACCTCGACTTCTCCAACCTGGGACTGGTGATCGTTGACGAGGAACAGCGCTTCGGCGTGCGCCACAAGGAGGCGCTGAAGAAGCTGCGCGCCGAAGTGGACATGCTCACCCTGACCGCGACCCCGATCCCGCGCACCCTGAACATGGCCCTGGCCGGCCTGCGCGACCTGTCGGTGATCACCACCCCGCCGCGCGAGCGCCTGGCGATCAAGACCTTCGTCAACGAATGGAACGACGCCATTATCCAGGAGGCCTGCCTGCGCGAGATCCGTCGGGGCGGCCAGGTGTACTTCCTGCACAACGAGGTGAACACCATCGAGCGCACCGCCCAGCGCGTGCAGGAGCTGCTGCCCGGTGCGCGGGTAGGAATCGCGCACGGCCAGATGCGCGAACGCGAGCTGGAACAGGTGATGCTCGACTTCTATCACCGGCGCTACAACATTCTGGTCTGCACCACGATCATCGAAACCGGGATCGACGTCCCCACCGCCAATACCATCGTGATGAACCGTGCCGACAAGCTGGGCCTGGCGCAGATGCACCAGCTGCGCGGGCGCGTCGGCCGTTCGCACCACCGCGCCTATGCCTACCTGATCACGCCACCGGAAAAGGCCATGACCGCCGACGCGAAGAAGCGCCTGGAGGCCATTGCCTCGCTGGAAGACCTGGGCGTCGGTTTCACCCTCGCCAGCCACGACCTGGAGATCCGCGGCGCCGGCGAACTGCTGGGCGATGAACAGAGCGGGCAGATCCACGAGGTCGGCTTCTCGATGTACAACGACCTGCTCAACCGCGCGGTGAACGCCCTGCGCTCCGGCAAGATCCCGGAGCTGGAGGGGCCCGAGGCCACCGGCACCGAGGTCGAGCTGGGCCTGCCGGCCCTGCTCCCGGACGACTACGTACCCGACGTGCATACCCGGCTGATCCTCTACAAGCGGATCAGCAGCGCCGCCTCTGCCGACGCCCTGCGCGAGCTGGAGGTCGAACTGGTGGACCGCTTCGGCCTGCTCCCCGCCCCGGCCAAGGCCCTGATGGAGGCGGCCCGCCTGCGCCTGAAGCTCACGCCGCTCGGCATCCGCAAGCTGGAACTGGGACCGGCCGGGGGCCGTCTGGTCTTTGGGCCGAGTCCCAATCTGGACATCGCGGCCCTGATCCAGCTGGTGCAATCCGATCCGCAGGCGTACAAACTGGACGGCCAGAAGGCCTTCCGCTTCTTCGCACCAATGGAGACACTGGAGGCCCGGGCGCAGGCCGTTCTGCGTCTACTGGATACCATCAGCCCCGAACAGCAGGCCGCCTGAATGCCCAAGAACACCTTCCTCGCCCCGAATCCCCTGCGTCGCCGGATCCTGACCGGACTGGCCGCACTGCCCGTGGTCGGCCTGAGTGGCCCGGTAATCGCCCAGGCCGGGCGCCGGTACCGCATCGAACTGGTGATCTTCGAGCACCGCACAGAGGAGAGCCGGCGGCTGCAGATGGAGCTCGCGGCTCCGCGCGAGCCGCTGTTCGGCGAATCGGAGCTGGGTGGGCGGAACTACCGGGATTCGCGCCGCGGCTTCGAACTGCAGCGGGTGGTACGGCGCGTGGAGGATTCCGGCGCTGGGCGTATCATCGCCCGCCTCGCCTGGGACCAGACCGGGCGCGACCATGCGTCGGCCCCCTGGCTGCGGGTCCAGCAGGGGCGGCGCCTGGGGGTGCACGATGCCCTCGGGGATGCGAGCGGCCTGTCACCCCGCCCGCTGGCCGAAGCCGTCGAGGAGCGCTTCGAGCTGGAGGGCCGCCTGCGCATCTGGGTGGGACGCTTCCTCCACCTGGAGACCGACCTCATCTACCACGTCGAGGAGCCGCTGGATGACCGCCCCCCACGCGCAATCACGGTGCGCGGCAGCCAGCGCATGAACTCCGGCGATGACCTGTTCTACCTGGATCACCCGGTGATCGGCATGATCGCCCGCGTCACCCGCATCGACGAGACCTGACGCGCCCGAGGCCGGTCAGCGCCACTGGGGCGTGGATTCCCAGGTCATCCACTGCTGGAAGGCGGCCATGCCGAGGTCCTCGAACAACAACTGCAGCGGGCTGCGGCGCGGCTTGAACACCACCAGCTTCTCCACGCCGATCACGTCCCGGGCCACGCTCCGGTCGGTGCCCAGCCCGTCGATCAGGCCCAGCTCCACCGACCGGTCCCCGGTCCAGATCAGGCCATTGAACAGGTCGTCCCGCTCCACGAGGCGATCGCCGCGCCCGGTGCGCACCACGTCCACGAACTGCTGGTGCACGCCCTGCAGTACGCCGTCAAGGTGGTTCACATGGCCCTCGTCCAGCGGCAGGAAGGGGTCCAGGAACCCCTTGTTCTCGCCCGCGGTGAACAGGCGGCGCTCGACCCCGATGTTGTCGATCAGGTCCACCAGTCCAAAGCTGTCCATGCGGACCCCGATGGAGCCGACCATACTGGCCTGGCTGGCATAGATCTCGTCCGCGGCCACGGCGATGTAATAAGCGGCCGAGGCCCCCACGTCCCCGATGACCGCATACACCGGGATATCCGGGTGCTTCTCCTTCAGCCGCAGGATCTCGTCGTGCACGTTTGCGGCCTGCACCGGGCTGCCGCCCCCGCTGTTGATGCGCAGCATCACCGCCTGGGTACCTTTGGCCTCGAACGCCTCGTTCAGGACCTTGGCGATATCCTCGGCGTTGGCCGCCGCGCTGGAGGCGATCAGACCCTCGACCTCCACCACCGCCACGTGTTCGGAGGGCTCGCGCTCGGTCTCGAACAGGCCGGCAAGGCCCATATCGCCGCCGCGCACCAGAATCAGCAGTGCGACCAGGTAAAAGAAGAACAGCAGCTTGAAGAAGATGCCCCAGCGCCGGGCCCGACGCTGCTCGATCACCTGTGCCTGGACCAGCTTCTCCAGTGTCTCGCGTTCCCAGCCCGGTTTGTTCTCGTTTGCCCAGCCCATCGTGGTTCCTTGTTCAGGTTGTACGCTCGGCCTGCCGGAAGGCCTCCAGCAGCGCTGCCAGGTTCGGCAGCAGGGCCAGCGGCTCGGCGCCCTGCAGTCTCTGTGGCGGATGTACGCCGTGGGTTATCCCCACCGCGGGCACACCGGCATGGCGAGCCATTTCCAGATCATAAACGCTATCACCGACCATGCGCGTGCGCCCCGGTTCCACACCCGCCCGCTCCATCACGCAGCGGAGCATGGCCGGGTTCGGCTTGGACGGGTGTTCGTCGCCGGTGGCGGTCGCCACAAAGTAGCCCGCCAGACCGGTTGCCTCCAGCGCCTGGTCCAGGCCGCGGCGTGACTTGCTGGTGGCCACACCCAGCAGTACCTCGCGCGCATCCAGCCAGTTCAGGAGCTCGGGCACGCCGGCGAACAGCGGGGTCTCCGGGGCATCTTCAGCCTCCAGGTAACAGGCGCGGTAGGCGGCGGTGAACTGGTGAACGAATGCCTCGTCCGCGCCCGGGTACAGCTCCTGCACCGCCGCCTGCACCCCGAGCCCGATGATATTGCGCAGGCTGGCCTCGTCGCGCTCCGGGGCGCCGGTCGCGACCGCTGCCCGTTGCAGGCAGTGGACGATGCGGCGCGGCGAGTCCATCAGGGTCCCGTCCCAGTCGAATACGATCAGACGCAGGTCCGCGTCGCCGGGCGGCAGGAGCGGGATGCTCATGCGTCGTCCCCGGTGCCGGCATCCAGGTGCGCCAGCACCTCGCCCAGCTCGTCCGGTAGCGGTGCGGAGAACACATGCCGCTCGCCGTCCGCCGACTGATAGGCCAGCGCCTGGGCATGCAGGAACAGCCGTTTCAGGCCCTGCTTGCGGAGGTGGCGGTTGGCATCCGGCAGGCCGTAGTCGTGGTCGCCCGCCACCGGGTGGCCAATCGCCTGGCCGTGCACGCGAATCTGGTGCGTGCGCCCCGTCCCGATCCGCACCTCCGCCAGCTGGTACGCGCCATGCACCTCCAGCGGCTGAAAGACACTCCGGGCGGCACGAGCCCGTGGCCCGTCATCCCCGGCCTCCCCGCCGGCGCGCATCCGGCGCCGGCCGTCATCCTGACGGCCGCTGGCGATCGGGGCATCACACTCGATGGGCTGGCCACCCGGGAACGGGCCCACCAGCAACGCCAGGTAGCGCTTCTCCACCCGGCCCTCGCGGAGTGCGGCGTGGAAGTCCTGCAGCGCGGGGCGGTTCTTCGCCAGCAACAAGCACCCGCTGGTCTCGCGGTCGAGGCGGTGGCCCAGCTCGAGCTCCGTATCCGGCCGCAACTGGCGCATCGCCTCGATAATGCCGAAGGCCAGCCCGCTGCCGCCGTGCACGGCGAGGCCCGAGGGCTTGTCCAGCACCAGCAGGTCGTCATCCTCGTGGATGATGGCCCGCCGCAGTCGATCCAGCACCTTCGGCGGGATCTCCGAGGCGGCCGCTTCCGGCCGATCGAGATCGGGCACGCGAACCTCGTTGCCCGCCGCCAGGCGTTTGTGGGCCTTGGCCCGGCGTCCGTCGACGCGCACGGCGCCCTGGCGTACCAGGCGATAGATCAGCCCCTTGGGCACGCCCTTGAGTTCGCGGAGCAGAAAGTTGTCGAGCCGCTGCCCGTCACCACGCTCGGTGACCCGGAAGCTGCGCGGGCCGGAGGGTTCACGCCTTGCATTCATGGCGCGGGATGCTACCGGAGCGGCGCTTCCCGGGCTACTGCACGCGGCGTTCCCGCGGCCGAAAAAACTTGCCCATACGGGGGGTTATGCCCTACATTGGCGCACGGTACGTTGCTGCGAGTTGCCGGCAACGCGCCTCGAATCACCCGCCACTTCGACCCACGAGCTTTCGACAGCTCCCGGTCGAAGGGCCATCGCCGCAAAGCGACACTGTGACGCTATTTCTTCTAACCCAGTCCTGTCTCCCCGGCTCCGCCTCCAGCAGGCGACTGATCCCGTGGTTGCTGGTGAACACCTGGCTGGCGCGCTGGCTTTCGCTACGCGCCGCCGCTGCGAGCACGCGTGCGCAAGCGTTGCCGTGCCGCCGCTCGATCGCCGCACCCGGGGTCCCGCGGTTCCCCGCCGGACGCCAGGACGCCCTACCGAGTCCATTGCATGAAACGCATCCTGATCAATGCCACGCAGCCGGAAGAGCTGCGTGTCGCCATGGTCGACGGCCAGCGGCTGTACGACCTGGATATCGAACTGCCCTCGCGAGAGCGCAAGAAGGCCAATATCTACAAGGCCAAGATCACCCGAGTCGAACCGAGCCTGGAGGCCGCGTTCGTCAACTTTGGTGCTGATCGCCACGGCTTCCTCCCGTTCAAGGAGATTGCCCATACCGCCGCTGGCGCCCCCGCCGACAGTGACAAGCCGATCCGCGAATTCCTGAAGGAAGGCACGGAACTGCTGGTCCAGGTCGAGAAGGAAGAGCGCGGCAACAAGGGCGCCGCCCTGACGACCTACATCAGCCTCGCGGGCCGCTACCTGGTCCTGATGCCCAACAACCCGAAGGCGGGGGGCGTCTCCCGCCGCATCGAAGGCGAGGATCGCGCCTCCCTGCGCGATGCCCTCTCCGGGCTCAACATGCCGGAAGGCATGGGCGTAATCGCCCGTACCGCCGGCGTCGGGCGCAGCACCGAGGAGCTGCAATGGGACCTCGACTACATGACCGCCCTGTGGGCCGCCGTGACCGAGGCCGCGGACAAGGCCAAGGCCCCGGCACTCATCCATCAGGAAAGCAACGTCATCATCCGCGCCCTGCGCGACCACATGCGCAACGACGTGGGCGAGGTCATCATCGATGACAACGGGGTCTACCAGCAGGCGGAAGACTTTGTCCGCCTGGTGATGCCGAACAGCCTGCGCAAGCTCAAGCGCTACGATGACCCGGTCCCGCTGTTCAACCGCTATCAGATCGAGAGCCAGATCGAGAGCGCGTTCGACCGCGAGGTCACCCTGCCCTCCGGCGGTGCCCTGGTGATCGATCACACCGAGGCCCTGATCTCCATCGACGTCAACTCGGCCCGTTCCACCAAGGGCGGCGACATCGAGGAGACCGCCTTCCACACCAATCTGGAGGCGGCCGAAGAGGTCGCGCGCCAGCTGCGCATCCGCGATCTGGGCGGTCTGATCGTGATCGATTTCATCGACATGAACGCCAACAAGCACCAGCGCGAGGTCGAGAACCGCCTGCGCGAGGCGCTGGAGATGGATCGCGCCCGGGTTCAGGTCGGGCGCATAAGCCGCTTCGGACTGCTGGAGATGTCGCGCCAGCGGCTGCGCTCCTCCCTTGGGGAATCCAGCCAGAACACCTGCCCGCGCTGCGAGGGCCACGGCCAGATCCGCAGCGTGGAATCCCTGGCGCTGTCGATCCTGCGTCTGATCGAGGAAGAGGCCATGAAGGACCGGACCGGGCTCGTGATGGCCCAGGTTCCCGTCGACGTGGGCACCTTCCTGCTGAACGAGAAACGCGAGTCGATCACCGACATCGAGGGTCGCCACCAGGTCGACATCAGCATCATCCCGAACCCGCAGTATCTCACCCCGCGCTTCGAGGTCCGTCGCGTGCGCGGTGACGAACGCGAGGAGGCCATCAGCGACCGCGGCTCGCACGAACTCGTGGAGATCGTCGAGGACGACAGCGATCCGCATCAGGAACGCCGCAGCAAGGTCGAGAAGCCGCTGGTCCAGGGTGTCAAGATGACCGGGCCCGCCCCCGTCAGCGAAGCCGCACCCATGGCCCCCGAACCGTCGGAGCCGGTCACACAGCCGGGATTCTTTGCCCGTATCTGGTCCTCGCTGTTCCCCAATGCCGCGCCCGCATCCGACCAGGAACAGGAACAATCGGAAGGTCGTCGCAAGGAAGGCGGCCGCGACCGTGGCGGCAAGGGTGGCGGCGCGCGCGGCGGCTCCCGGAAAAAGGCCGACAGCGGCAGCCGCAAGTCCGGCGACAAGCGCGGCGACAGCACCAATGGGCGCAAGGGCGGCCCCGACAAGGCCGATGGCGCCAAGTCCGATAACGCCAGGGCCGACAAGGGTGATGGCGGCAAGGGTCGCTCGCGGCGCGGCGGCAAGAAGGACAGCGAGGCCGACAAGGGTCCGGGCCGCGATGCGACCAAACCCGCGGCCGAGAGCCGGGGCGGCGAGGGCCAGGCTGCTGACAAGATCGCCGGTGACAAGAAGGGCAACGGCAAGCCGGCGGAGAAGCCGCCTGCGCGAGATCAGGATCAACCCGCGACCGGCGACACCGGCGGTGCCCCCGCGGGCAAGGGTCCCGAGAAATCCGACGAGGACGACGGCAGCAAGGGGCGTACGCGGTCCCGCCGCTCCCGCCGTGGAGGCCGTCGTCGCGGTGGCCGTAGCCGCTCCGGTGACAATGCCGGCGACACCGGGGGCGATGGCACCCAGAGCACGTCGGGGGATGCAGACGCCACCGAGTCCGGTCGGGACGCGTCCACGCCTGCCGATTCCGCCCCGGCCTCCGGGAAGCCCCAGGACGCCCCGTCAGGGGGCGGTCGGCAGCCGCAAACCGAATCGACCCCCGCCTCGCCGGACGCTGCACCGGAGCGAACACCGGCGAAAGCGGACAGCGATGAAAGTGTGGCGGATGCGCCGTCAGCCAAGGGTCGTACCCGCGGTGGACGCGGCCGCAAGCCCGGCGCCGATGCCGACCCGACCGGGGATGTGAGCCCGGCCTCAAGCGAGAGCCAGGGCGCAGCGAAACCGGAAAAGTCGGAAAACGCGCCCGCCCCCAGTGCCGAGGCGGCACCGAAACCGGAGGCCGACAGCCCGGCCCCGGCCAAGCGTCGGCCGCGTGGTGCCGCGAAGACGGGAGCCGGCGAAGCGACCCCGGACCCGGGCGAAGCCACGCCGAAGGAGTCGACCGAGGCACCGGCCACGGCGAAGAGCGCGCGCTCGAAACCGACCCCGGAAGGGTCCGGCGACGAAGCCGCCGCATCCTCTGCCCCTGCCCCGTCGAAGCCCGACGAGGCAAAGGCCGAACGCGTCTCGACGCCCAAGCCTGCCCCGGAACCGGCCGACACCACGGCCGGCGACACGGAGCGCAAGGGCAACGACTGAACGGAACCAGCCGGTTCCAATCGAAAAGGGCCCGCCTTTCGGCGGGCCCTTTCTTTGTGGGTCCGGCTCCGCTATCCCCGGACCCGTTCCCATCATCGCGATCAGGCGTTACGGTCCCGGGGTCGGCTCAGGAGGCCTTCAGCGTGTGACGCTCGCGGATGTGGGCCAGAAGCCCGTCGGCGGCCGCCTCCACCAGATCCATGACGTGCACGAAGCCCTCGTCTCCGCCGTAGTACGGATCCGGGACTTCGTGTTCATCGAACTGCGGGGCAAAGTCCAGAAACCGCAGCAACTCGGCCCGCGCCTCGGGCGGACGAATCGCCTCGGCGTTGCGGTAGTTCGCGTCGTCCATGGTCAGGATGTAGTCGAACTCGAGGAAGTCCTCCGGCTCCAGCTGGCGTGCGCGCAGATCATCCAGGTCGTAGCCGCGCGAACGCGCCTCCTGGCTTGCGCGGCGATCGGGCTTGGCACCCACGTGATAGCCCGCGGTCCCGGCCGAGTCCACCTCGATCGCGTGTTCCAGCCCGTGTTCGCGGATGCGCGCCGCGAACACCCCGTGCGCCATGGGCGAACGGCAGATGTTGCCCAGGCACACCATCAGTACACGTATCTTCGCCATCTCCATCGTCATCCCGATCATCAAAACACGCAGGATACCAAACCGGAATGCGCCGGCGGATTCGTTTCATGCCCGGCCCCGCGGTGTGCGATGCTGAGCCTTTAAACTCAGGAAGTGGTCATGGTCGACCTTGGCGGCCCGCGAATCCCCGGCTGGACATCCCCCGGCGCCCTGACCGGGGGTGCCGGGAGTCGTGAAGCCACGAGCCTCCAGGTTGGGGCCCGTATCGAGGTTCGGGTTCTGGATGTCCTCCCGGATCGCAGCGTGCGCCTGCGTCTGGGACCCAGCGCGAATACCGCGGGGACAGCCGGAGCGGCAGCGCGACCTACGGCGAGCCCTGCGCTGATGACGGCACAACTGGCCGGCGCCCTGCCCGATGCACTGGTGAATCGCCCCGCGGGTGGCTCGGGCCCGCCGGTGATGCTCGCCGAGATCACCCGGACCGAGCCGCGCCTGGAGGTGCGTCTGCTACCCCTGCCGCTGGACCGCGCCGGCCCGCGACCCGCCGGGCTTGGTCCGTCGGCCAGTCCCGCTCAACAGTGGCTGGGACAGGAACTCCGCCAGCACCTCCCCGGGGCGCGCCCGTTGGGCCCTACCCTGCAAGCGCTGCTACCACCCGCCGGTGGAGCGCCACGCGGCGAACCGCCAACGCAGGCCACCGGAGCGGTGGCGCCGCTACCGCCGGCGCTCCAGCGTCTTGTCGATCTCCTCCCGACGCCGGCACAGCTGTCACAGCCGGAAAGCCTGCGCCAGCAGGTTCAGCAATCCGGGCTCTGGATGGAGGCCATGCTGGGGCTCGCGGCCCGGGGCCAGGGCCCGGCCCATCCCCTGGCCGCCGATCTCAAGGCCCAGTTGCTGCGCGCGGCCGATCAGCTCCGCCAGGGAGGCGAAGCCCGCCCCGCGGCGGCCCCGCCGGCCCCCGCGACGCCTGCGAACGCACCCGCCCTGCCAGCCCTGACGGGGCTGCTGGAAGGCTTGCTGAAGCGCGTCACCTCCCTGCAGCTCCAGTCGCTGCAGTCCTTCGCCAGCGACGAACCCGGGAACAGCCGCTGGTTCTTCGAGCTGCCGCTACGCAGCGAGCAGGCCGTGCACGGCGTCTTCGGCGAGATCCAGCGCGAGTCGCCTACCGACGAGGAGCCGGATCCTCCCTGGTCGATCGTGCTGACCCTGGATATCGGGGACCTGGGACCGATGCGCGTGGCAGCGGCCGCCCGCACAGCAGGCGTTAACGTGCACTTCACCGCAAGCGAGCCCGAGACGGTCGCGCGCCTGCGGCAGGAACTGCCCCAGCTGCGCGAACGTCTGGACGAGCGCGAATTGACGGTCACAGGGCTGTCGGTCCGCCAGGGCGAGGTGGAGCCCGAGCCGCGGCCGCCGGGCACCCACCGTATGCTCGACGAGCAGGCCTGAACGGTGGCACGCAGGGACACCGGAGAGCGGAAGGCCGGGCGCGACGGGGCGCCCGAGCGGGCGGTTGCGCTGGAATGGGATCGGCGCCGGGCGCCGAAGATCACGGCCAGTGGATCGGGAGCCACCGCCGAGGCCATCCTGCGGATCGCCGAGGAGCACGGCATCCCGCTGCATCAGGACCCGGCCCTCAGCGAGGCGCTGGCGCAGATCCCCGTCGGGAGCGAGATCCCGGAGGAACTGTACGTGGCGGTGGCGGAGATTCTCGCCTTCGTCTTTCTCCTGGCGGGCATTACCCCCGATGACCGCGCCGGTGGCTATCGGGATGCATCGCGCAGCCGGGGACGCTCGGGCGGCGGGCCCGAGCCGGAATCATGAACGCCCGCTAGAACCCGTTGGCGCCGCCGTGCCGGTCCCGTGCAGGCTGAAAAGCAGGTCGAGCTCGGTGGATGTGAGCCCGCAGCGCCGGCGCACCTCTTCGCGCCCCAGGCCCTGCTGGATCAGACGAATGGCCTGCTCGTAGGCACCGCTGTCCCCTTCGCGGGCCCGCAACTCGCTGTGCTGGTCATGCAGGCGTTCCAGGGCCCGCTGCACGGAGGCCTGGGCCTGGCCATGGGTGGCTACACCCTCGGACAGGGCCTTCATGGCCCCCTGCAACGCCATCACCGAGGTGGCTTGGCGCTGATAGTCCTGGCGCAGGGCGGCGAGCTGGCGCCGCAGCAGGATCACCAGCCCCACGGAAAATGCGGCCACGATGGTCGCCAGCAGCGCGATCAGCGCGACCAGCCAGATCACCATTCCCTCTCCCATTGCGCGCACTCTCCTGAATACCGGGCCCGGTGATTGTCGCGTGAATCGTGGGCGCCTGACCAGCGCAGCGCGATTGCCGGAGCGCGATCAGCCCGGGTTTGCGGATTTCTCGCAGCGGCGCGCGCGGACGGAGGTCTCAGGCGTAATCGTCGATCAGACCCCGCCGCTTGCCGCGTTCCTCCTTGCGTGGCGGGCGCTGCTGGGTCGGACGCACCGCGGGCCGAAAGACCGGGTCGCGGTCGTGATCGTCGCTCAGACGGCGACCGGGAACGGTGGTATGCACGGGCCGGACCGTGCGATCCGGCTGAAACTCGTCGACCATGGCTCACCTCCCGGCTTGCGCCCAATGGCCCGCTTGTTCAGGGAGTTGGACCCGACGCCCGCGCTACAGTTCGCGCAGTTGCGCCCACTCCTCGTCGGACAGCAGCTTGTTCAGGTCCACCAGGATGGTCAGCCCCTCCTCGGTGCTGGTGACCCCCTGGATGAAACGGCTGCTGTCATCGTTGCCGACCTCCGGCGCCGGCTCGACCGCATCCGGGGCGATCCGCACGACCTCGGATACCGAGTCCACCAGGATCCCGACGTTCTGGTTGTCCACGTCGATGATCACGATCCGCGAGGCCTCGTCGGATTCGCGATCGTCCAGCCCCATGCGCCGCCGCGCGTCGATCACGGTCACGACATTGCCGCGCAGGTTGATGATCCCGAGGATGTAATCCGGAACGCCGGGAACCGGCGCAATCTCGGTGACCTTGAGGACCTCCTGAACCTGCAGGACATCGATCGCGTAGGTTTCCTCCGCGAGGCTGAAGGTCACATACGGAGCGGTGTCGGCCTTGGCCATGGCTTCTACGTCTTGTGCGCTGCTCATGTCGTCCTCGATGTTCCGTGCAGGCGGGTTTCGCCCTGTGGTGTCTTCCTGACCGGGTTATCGGCCGCTCGCCGCGAGGCTTGAGTGCCGCGCGGGGTGCATCAGTCCCAGCCGCCCTCGTCGAGGGTCCGGTCCAGGGCCTCGAGATCCAGCAGCGTCGCCATCTTCTCGCGCTCCACCCCGGCCAGCCACGGCAGGCGCCGCCGGTGGCTGCGCCAGCGCAGCGAGTCCGGCTGGATCACGCGGGTCCCGTGGATCGCCCGGCAGGCCAGGGCGAAGCGGGAGCCGGCCAGGAACACGACCTGGCGGGCGGTATCCGGCTCGTATTCGCGGTCCTCCGGCGTCACCACCGCGGCCAGGTCGATCAGCTGCACCCGGCCCTGTTTGGTATCGGCCAGCCCAAGGTACCAGACGGAGTGATTCGGGGTCGGTCGCACCTCCAGGCTGTCCAGCGGGGCCACGCCGCCCAGTGCGTGCAGTGGCGCCAGTAGCGTCAGGTTGCCGGCCTCGATCACCAACGCGGAGAACGGCTCCTCGGGGCGCCGGTAGTCCCGCTCCGCCGGATCGTCGGGCGGTGCGGGCGGTGTCGCGGCAGGCGCCACCTCCGGCTCCCCAACCGACGTCGAAGTGTCGACCTCCGGAACGGCTTCCGCCACCGGCGCGGGCGGTTCAAGCAGATCCTGACGCAACAGCGTCCGCACCGGTTCCGGTTCGTCGAGCAGGCTGCCGAAATAGTCGTCCAGCGCGTCCGGTTCCGCCTTCAGGGCCAGGTTGTCGACTGTGGATCGCTTCATCCGCGCCGCCTCCGTTCATGGGGTTCGGACAGCTGCCCGCCAATCGCCTCCAGCAGGTCCGAGTATGCGAGCACGCCGCGCGCATCGGGGATCATGAAGCAAAGCGGCTGACCCGCGCTGGAGGCATCGCGAAACTTCGTGTCCACCGGGATCACCCCGGGCCACACGTCGTCCCCGTACAGCCGGCGCAGCTCGGCCAGGGCCTCGTGCGCGGCGCGTGTCCGGCGATCGAAAAGCGTGGGGATGATCCGGTACTGCAGCTCGGCCTTGCGCGACTTCTGTACCATTTTCAGGGTATTGATCATCCGTTCAAGCCCCTTCAGGGCGAGGAATTCCGTCTGTACGGGCACCAGCAGCTCGTCGCAGGCCGCCAGCGCATTCACCATCAGCACACCCAGCATCGGCGGGCAATCCAGCAGCACGTAGTCATACTGGTCGGAGACCTTCTCCAGCGCATGCCTCAGCACCAGGCCCATGCCGCTGCGCGTCCCCAGCTGGCGGTCCAGAGTGGCCAGGGCGGTGCTCGCGGTCAGCAGATCCAGCCCCGGGAAGCGGGTCTCGCGGATCAACCCGTTGGGATTCGGGTCGGCCCCTTCGGCGCACTGGCTGAACAGCTCGTACACCCCGCGCGTGGCGGTTTCCGGATCGTGGCCGAAATAGGCCGTCAGCGAACCATGCGGATCCACATCCACCAGCAGCACACGCTGCTCCGGACCGGAGAGCAGGCCGCCCAGCGTTACGGTGGTCGTAGTCTTGCCCACCCCGCCCTTCTGGTTTGCCACCGCCCAGACCTTCATGGTGTGTCTCCATCCGTCGGGAGCGGCGCGGGCGGAAGATCCTCGCGCAGGCGCTCCGGTTCCTGCGCCCCCTCGGCGCGTGGCCGCGCCCCGGGCAAGACCACGATGGACACGCGCCGATTCTCGGCACGGCCCTCCGCCGTTTCGTTGCTGGCCACCGGTCGGTGTTCGCCATACCCCAGGGCCACCAGATTCTCGGGGTCCACCCCGGTCTCCTCGAACACGCTGACGACCGCCGCGGCGCGTCCCGACGAGAGCTCCCAGTTGGAAGGATAGACCGCCGTCTGGATGGGGACGTTGTCGGTGTGCCCCTCCACGTGGACGCGCGACACCCGCGGGGCCAGGATGCCCCCCACTTCCTGCAACAACGCCGCGGCCTCCGGGTTCAGCGTCGCCGACCCGGACGGGAACAGCAGGCGGCTGGTGATCTCGATCTCCAGCCAGTAGGCCTCCCGGGTCACGCGCAGGTCGCCCTGGTCGATCCACTGCGCCATGGCCTGTTCGATCTCGCGGGCGGTCTCCGCCAGTTCGTCGAGAAAGGCCTGCATGCCGGCGTCGTCGGGGCTGTCGTCCAGCATCCCGCTCAAGGCCATGTCGATGGGTTGCGGACCGTCCTCCACCAGCCCCGGCTGGACCTCGATCGGCACCAGTGCGCGGAGATCCTGCGGGGTGCGGTCGCGTGCCACGGTGGGATCCCCCACCTGAATGGGCTCCGCCTGCATGGGCGCCCGGAAGGCATCCACCAGGGACTCCGACAGCACGCGATATTTGCCATCATCCACCGACGAGATCGCGTACATCACGACGAAGAACGCAAGCAGCAGCGTGACCAGGTCCCCGTAAGGAATGGCCCATGCTTCGTGATTCTGATGTTCCTCCGCCCGCTTGCGTCGCGCCATGGTGACCTCACTCGTGGATGAAGCCACTCAGCTTGCTTTCGATATTCCGCGGGTTTTCGCCCTCGGCGATCGCGATCAGGCCTTCCATCAGCATTTGCTGGTGTTGCGAGCGGTTCTGAATAATCGACTTTAACTTGTTGGCCAGCGGAAGGAACAGCAGGTTGGCCGAGGCGATCCCGTAGATGGTCGCCACGAAGGCCGCCGCGATCCCCGCCCCCAGCTTGCTCGGATCCGCCAGGTTCTGCATCACCGCCATCAGGCCCATGACCGCCCCCACGATACCCAGGGTCGGCGCATAGATGCCCATGCTCTCGAACACCTTCGCACCCTGCATGTCGAAGTGCTCGCGGTTGTCGAGGTCGGCCTCGAGGATCTGGCGGATGGTCTGCGGCTCGCTGCCGTCGACCAGCAGTTGCAGCCCCTTGCGAGCGAAGCCGTCGCTCTCCTCGTCGGCGAGGGTCTCCAGCCCGAGCAGGCCTTCCTTGCGCGCCACATGCGACCATTCCACGATCTGCTCGACCATGGCCCGGTTGTCGATCTTCGGCGGCTTGAAGGCCCACGGCAGGATCCGCATCCCGTGCATGAACACCGTCAGGCGCGCCTGCACCAGGGTCGCCCCCAGCGTCCCCAGCACCACGATCACGAACGCCGCAGCATTCCACAGTGCGCCCAGGCCGCTGCCCTTGGCAATGCTGCCTCCAAGCACGGCCACCAGCCCCAGCGTCACCCCGATGAGGCTCAGGATATCCATGTCAGCAGAACCCCTTGACCAGCGCGGGACCGATCTCGGGCAGCGGATAGACGTGATCGGACAAACCGGCCTCTGCCACCGCCGCCGGCATCCCGTAGACCACGCAGGTCGCCGCGTCCTGCGACCAGACCTGCGCCCCGGCCCCTTTCAGCGCCCGCGCACCCTCGCGCCCGTCCGCACCCATCCCGGTCAGCACGACCGCAAGGACCTGTCCGCGCAGCGCATCCACGGCGGAGCTGAATGCGGCGTCCACGCTTGGCTTGTAGATCGTGCCCAGCGGGCTCTCCGCGATGCGCACATGGGTCTGGCTGCCCCGTTCCAGGGTCAGCTGCATGCCCCCGGGGGCCAGCAGGGCCACGCCTGGCTTCAGGGCATCGCCGTCCTTCGCCTGGCGCACCTCGATGTTGCACATCGCGTTCAGCCGGTCGGCAAAGGCCGGCGTGAAGCTGGCCGGCATGTGCTGGACCAGCACAATCGGCAACGGGAAACTGGCCGGTAGCGGTTTCAGCACCTCCTGCAGGGCGACCGGCCCCCCCGTGGAAGTCCCGATCAGGACCGCCCGCAGTTGCCGCAGGGGTGTTGGCGACCGGGTGCGCGCGACCGGCGGCTGTTGCTTGGCAGCGTCTGCGGCCTGACGGTCGGCCTCTTCCCGCCGCGCGGTCGGCCGCGACTCGCGGGCCGGTGTGCTGGTGCCCGGCGCGCTGGCCGAGCGCGCGCGGCTGCGCGACAGCGAACGCACCCGGCGGCGCAGCAGCATGCGGGCGCTGTCCTCGTCGCCCGCCATGTCGCTGAACCGCTTGGGGAGGAAGTCCACCGCCCCGGCCTCCAGCGCATCCAGGGTGGCCTGGGCGCCTTCGGTAGTCAGGCTGGAGAACATCAGGATCGGCCGCGGACTCTCGGCCATGATCTTGCGCACCGCGGTGATGCCGTCCATCACTGGCATCTCGATATCCATGGTCACGACATCGGGGTCGAGCTCGCGCACCTTTGCGATCGCCTGCTCGCCGTTCTCGGCCGAGCCGACCACCTCGATGCCCGAGTCGGAATCCAGAATCTCCGCAATGCGCCGACGAAAGAACCCGGAGTCGTCGACGACCAGAACCCTGATCGGCATCCTCAGCCCTCGCTCGTGCGCGATGCGCGGCGGGGACGGCCGGACATCTGCAGTTGCCGCATCAGGATGGTCACCAGATCCGAGACATCCAGGATCAACGCGATCCCGCCATCCCCGGTAATCGTGGCGCCCGCCAGGCCCTTCACGCCCTGCAGATTCTGCCCAAGGGGCTTGATGACGACCTCTTCCTGACCGACCAGGTCATCCACCACCAGACCTACCTTGCGATCGGCGGTATGCACCACGACCACATGGGCGTCCTTGCGCGGCTCGGGCTCGTGGCCCGGCTTCAGCCAGCGCTTGAGGTAGTGAATCGGCAGTGCCTGCTTGCGCACGATGATGACCTCCTGGTCATCCACGTAATGCGTCTTCGTCAGGTCCAGATCCAGGATCTCGGATACCGACGCCAGCGGGATGGCGAAGCGCCGGCCATCCAGGATCACCATCAGCGCGGGCAGGATCGCCAGCGTCAGGGGCAGCTTGACCCGCAGCGTGGTGCCCACGCCCACCTCGGAGTCGATCTCGATGGTGCCGTTGAGCTGCGAGATCTTGGTCTTGACCACGTCCATCCCGACCCCGCGGCCGGAGACGTCGGAGATCTCGGTCTTGGTCGAGAAGCCGGCCATGAAGATCACGTTGAAGGCCTCGCGATCGGTCATGCGCTCGGCCATGGCCGGTTCCATCAGGCCTTTCTCCACGGCCTTGCGCCGCAGGGCCTGCGGGTCCATGCCGCCGCCGTCGTCCTTGATCAGCAGCGCGATGTGATCGCCTTCCTGAGCGGCCCCCAGCACTACGGTCCCCTTGCGCGGCTTGCCCGCCGCCTCGCGTACCTCGGGGGTCTCGATGCCGTGGTCCACGGCATTCCGGACCAGGTGCACCAGCGGATCCGACAGGGCCTCGACCAGGTTCTTGTCGAGGTCGGTGTCCTCGCCGAAGATCTCCAGCTCGATCTCCTTGCCCAGATTGCGGGAGAGATCGCGGATCACGCGCGGGAAGCGGTTGAAGACCTTCTTCACCGGCTGCATGCGGGTCTTCATCACCGAGGTCTGCAGATCCGAGGTCACCAGGGCCAGGGAGCTGATCGCCTTGCCCAGCTCGTCATCGACATGCTGCGAGCGCAGCATGCTCAGCCGGTTGCGCACCAGTACCAGCTCGCCCACCAGGTTCATGATCTCGTCCAGGCGCTCGGTGTCGACGCGCACGGAAGTCTCGCCCTGCGGGGCCGCCCGACCGCCCCCCTCGGCACCCCCGCCGCCGGCACGCGCGCCGCCACCGCCCTGGCCTCCTGCAGGGGTATCGGCGGGCGCGGCGGCCTTCTCCGGTTCGGCGGGTTCGGGCTTCGCCGACGGGGCTTCCGCAGGTTCGTCGTCTGCGGGGCTGGGGACTGCCCCGGTAGCGGCCGGCCCGGCGCCCTTGGCCTGCAACTCGTCCAGCAGGTTCTCGAATTCGTCGTCGGTGATCAGGTCGCCGGAGCTACCCTCACCCTCCGCAGCCGGTTCTTCTCCGGCCGCATCGCCCGCGGTGGAGCCCGTCTCCACCGGCTTCGGCGGCTGATCGCCGTGCAGGCTGTCGAGCAGGGCCTCGAATTCGTCGTCGGTGATCTCGTCACCGGCACCGACCATCGCTTCGCCATCCGCCGCCGGTTCCGCATCCGTATCCGCTTGCGGTTCGGGCTCTGGCTCCGGCTCGGGTTCCGGGGGCGGCGGCGCGGCGGGCTCCGCCGCCACGTCCTCGTTGTTCGCCATGCGCCGGAGGTTTTCCACCAGGTCGGCCTCGGCGGGCGTGGGATCCACGCCGGAGCGCAGGTCCCCGAACATTACGTTCAGGGTGTCCAGCACCCGCAGCATGGTGTCCATCAGGTGACTGTCCGCCCGCCGCTCACCGTTACGCAGCAGGTTGAAGACGTCCTCCGCGTGATGGCACACGGTCACCAGGGGATCCAGGCTCAGGAAGCCGGCTCCACCCTTGATGGTATGGAAGCTACGAAAGACCGCATTCAGCAGATCCCGGTCATCGGGATTCTGTTCCAGGTCGATGAGTTGCTCGTTGAGCCCCTCCAGCAGTTCCCCGGCCTCGATCAGGAAGTCCTGAAGGATTTCGTCATTGGGGTCGATGGCCATTCAGTCTCTCCGGTCGCGTGGCGCCATTCGCATGAGGGGCACTGCCTAGAAGCCCAGGCTCGATAGCAGATCGTCCACCTCGTCCTGTCCTTGAACGACATCCGCGGCGGAATCTTGAGTCTTGGGCACGCTGGGACCGTGACCCTTGCGGTCCGCCTCGCGATCCTCCTCGCGCTGTTCAAGCGACGCCTCGGCCGCCTCGACCTGCTCCATGCGCCCGCTGGAGAGCCGGATCAGGGACACCAGGTTCTCTTCCAGGTCGGTCACCAGCTGGATCACGCGGCGAATCACCTGGCCGGTAATGTCCTGATAACTCTGGGCCATCAGCACCTCGGAGAGCAGCCGGCGCAGCTCCTCGGTGTCGTCCCCCGCCTGCGCGAAGAACGTGTCGAGCTCGCGGGCAAAGTCCCGGAACTCCTCCACCGAGAGCTGGCGGTTACGAAAGCGCGTCCACTTCGCCGTCAGGTCGGCCGCCTGCTGGCTGAACGACTCCGCGATCGGCAGGCTCGACTCAATGGCATTCATGGTGTCGTGGGCCGCCTGTTCGGTCATCGTGACCACGTAATTCAGGCGTTCCTTTGCGTCCGGGATCTCCGCCTGGGTCAGTTCGACCAGACGCGAATCGCCGCGGAAGCTTTGCAGGGCCTCGTGAAGATCGCGGGTCAGCTTGCCCAGCTCGTCGAAGAGTTCGCGGTCATAGGGGCGCGCCAGATCCTGCACCAGCGCCCGGGCGCCCGTGTCGTCGCCCGCCTCCAGCGTCTTGACCAGCTGTCGCGCAAGCTCCAGCTGATCATCGCGTGGTGGGTGTTCCTGTTCAGTCATGAGAAGCCTCTTGCGGGTACGGCGCGGAAGGTTTCGGACAACGCCCGCGGCGGTCGGTGCCACGGGCGCCGGGCATATCGGTCACAGGCGCATGATTATCCCTGTGCTTCAATGCGTTCGAAGATCTTGTCGATCTTTTCCTTCAGCGTCTCGGCGGTGAACGGCTTGACCACGTAGCCGTTCACGCCCGCCTCGGCCGCCTCGACGATCTGGTCGCGCTTGGCCTCCGCCGTCACCATCAGCACCGGCATGGACTTGAGGTTCGGGTCGGCGCGCACGGCCTTCAGCAAGTCGATCCCCGGCATGTTGGGCATGTTCCAGTCGGTGATCAGAAAGTCGAAATCGCCGTTCTGCAGCATCGGCAGCGCGGTGCTGCCGTCGTCGGCTTCCTGGGTATTGTTGAAGCCAAGATCACGCAACAGGTTCTTGATAATGCGCCGCATCGTGGAAAAGTCGTCCACGATGAGAATCTTCATTCCCTTGTCCACACGTCACTCCGGGATTCGTAGGGTGGGTTTTAGAATAACTGCAAAGCCGTACCGTCTTCGAGCCACGAACCCAGGCGGGCACGCAGTCGAATGGTGGCCTGACTTCGGATCTGGCTGACGCGCGACTCGGTCACGCCCAGCACGGCACCGATCTCGCGCAGGTTGAGCTCTTCGATGTAGTAGAGCGACAGCACCAGCCGCTCGCGTTCGGGGAGGTCGCCGAGGGCTTCGGCCAGTTCCTGACGGAACTCACCGGCCTCGAGGGTGCGGGCCGGCGACACCTCCTGCCCTTCGATCACGCGATCAGCCCCGTCGTCACCCCCGCCGAGGTCGTCCAAAGCGAACAGGTGGGCCCCGGCGTGATCCTGCAGCATCTCGTAGTACTGGTCGATCGGCACGTCCAGCTCGGCGGCGACCTCGCTGCCACGCGCCGCCCGCCCCTCGCGCGCCTCGACGGTCTGGATCGCCGCGGCAATACGCCGACTGTTGCGGTGCACCGAACGCGGTGTCCAGTCACTGCGGCGCAGCTCGTCGATCATCGCGCCACGGATGCGGATGCCGGCGTAGGTGGCAAAGGTCGCGCCCTGGCCGCCCTCGAACTGGCGCGCCGCCTCGAGCAGCCCGATCATGCCCGCCTGAATCAGATCATCCACCTGCACCGAGGCGGGGAGCCGCGCCATCAGGTGATGGGCGATGCGGTGGACCAGCTCGACGTGATCGGCAATCAGCTGTTCGTGTCCGCCGCTGGCCGCGGAGGTCGCCTGATAGCCGGAAAGTCGATTACGCGTCGTCATCATGCGCTCTGCAGCATCCGTTCCACGAAAAACCCGACGCCACCGTGGTCACCGCCCCCCACCGGCCAGCGGTCCACGGTCCGTGCCAGTTCGGCAAAGGCCTTCCCCGCCGGGCTCCCGGGGTACTGCTGTACCACTGGCGCGCGTTTCTGCACCGCCTTTCGCAGGTGATCGTCCATCGGAATATAGCCGGCCAGGTCGAGCACCACCTCCGGCAGGTAGTTGCCGCAGACGGTATTGAGCTTCTGCATCAGTCGCTCGGCGCCTTCGCGGCCGTCGACCATGTTCGTCACCATGCGGAAGCGACGCAGGCCATGATCGCGGTGCAGGACCTTGATCAGGGCATAGGCGTCGGTAATCGAGGCGGGCTCGTCGCAGACCACCACCAGGGTCTCCTGGACCGCGCGGCAGAACGACGTCACGGATTCCTGCAGGCCGGCCGCGGTGTCCACGATCAGCACATCCAGGGGTTTGCGATAGGCGCTGAAGGCATGGATCAAACCGGCATGCTCGGCCGGCGTCAGGTTGGCCATCGCCGCGATCCCGGAAGCCGACGGCACCACCTTCACCCCGTCCGGCCCCTGGACGAGCACGTCCTCCAGGCTGTCCACGTCCCCGGTCACCAGGTCGTGCAGCGTGCGCTCGGGACGCATCCCCAACAGCAGGTCCACGTTGGCCAGGCCCAGATCGGCGTCGAACAGCATGACCTCGCGCCCGAGCCGGGCCAGGCCCACCGACAGGTTCACCGATACGTTGGTCTTGCCCACCCCGCCCTTGCCCGAGGCAACCGCGATGACCTTCAACGGCTTGTTAGTGCGTGGCATAGCGCCCCTTCCCGACCGGTTGAATCAGTTCCAGCGTGGCGGGCTCCGCCGCCCGTGCCGGACGTGCCTGGGCGCGCGCGCGTCGCGGCGGTTCCATCTCCGCCAGGCGCTCGGCCGCCCAGGTCTCGCGGGCATTGGCCGCTGCCCCGGGTTCATCGGCGGCATCCTCCAGGGCCAGTCGGGTCAGATACCCGGTATCGACCCGGTGAAAGTCCTCGGCAATACGCTGGCCATCGCTGACGAACCCCAGCCCCAGGTGCTGATCGAGCAGTACGGACAGGACCTCGCCCAGCTCCTCGGCCTCGTCCAGCTTGGTCAGCACCAGCGCCGAGGGCTCCGCCTTGCGAAATGCCTCCAGCACCCGCCGCAACGCGCTCCCCTGGGTCGTCGCCGACACCACCAGCCAGCTCTCGGCCCGGATGTCCGGCGGCAGGTGCGCGAACAGGGATTCGTCCTCCACTGCACGCGGGGCCTGTCCCGCCGTATCCACCAGGATCAGGTGCCCATCCTCCACGCGGCGCGCCAGTTCGCGCAACTCTCTCGCGTTCTGCAGCACCCGCACCGAGATCCCCGCCATCTGGGCGAAGGCCTGCAACTGGCGCGTGGCCCCGATGCGCTGGCTGTCCAGGGTGACCAGCGTAACCGAATCCGGGCCCATGCGGCGGATCTGGCGCAGCGCGATGCGGGCCAGCGTGGTGGTCTTGCCAACGCCGGTGGGCCCGACCAGCGCCAGCAGGCCGCCCTCGTCCAGGATGTCCGGCCGGTGGGTGGCAATCGCGCCCGACAACCGCGCCCGCAGGCGTTCCCAGGCCTGTTCCGGCGAGCTGTCATCGAGAATGCTTCCGGCCAGGCTGCGCGCCAGGGCCTCGCTGAACCCGCGGTCGATCAGGCGCGCCTTGCATTCCGCCGCCAGCGGGTGGCGGGCCGCCCAGCGCGCCTCTTCGCTCTCCGCATACTGGCGCGTCATCAGGCTGCGCAGGTCGCGCAGCTCCTGCCGCATGGCGGTCAGCTCCGGGTCGGCCGGCCACGACGCCGCGGCCTGACCGGCGCCGCGCTCGCGGGCCGGTCGGGCGGTTGTGCTCGCTTCGCGGCTCGTCGCGGGCGCGTCCTGCGCGGCTACCGGCTCCGACGCGGCGCCGTCCTCCAGCGCCGCGACCACCTCCAGCCAGCCGTCGACCCGGCGACTGGACAGGATGACCGCGTCCTCGCCCTGCTGCTCCCGCACCTGGCGCATCGCGTCACGCATGTCCCGGGCCCGATATCGTCTGACGTTCATGCTTTTTCTCCTGCGCCGCTCGCGCGGCGGAACCCTTCATCGTGTCGTTCAGGCGGACTGCTTCTGCGACTCTTCCTGGCCGACGGTGGCAACCACCCGGATCCGGCGATTGTCCGGAATCTCGGTGAACGCCAGCACGGTCAGACTGCGGACCGCGCCGCGCAGCCACCCGGCGATCCAGGAGCGGATCTCCGGTGCCACCACCAGGACCGCCGGCTGTCCGGCCGTCTCCTGGCGGCGGGCCGCATCGGCCACCGAGCGCTGCAGCCGCTCCGCCAGCCCGGGCTCCAGTCCAACCGTGCCGCCCGAGCTCCCCTGCAGGGACTTATGCAAGAGCTGTTCCAACGACGGATCCAGCGCGATCAGGGGGAGCTCGTCCTCCGGCCCCACCAGGTCCTGCACGATCGAGCGCGCCAGGGCCACCCGCACCGCCGCGGTCAAAGTGCCGGGATCCTGACTCTTGACCCCCTCGTCTGCCAGGGTTTCGGCGATCGTGCGCAGGTCGCGGATCGAGACCTGCTCGGCCAGCAGGTTCTGCAGCACCTTCAGCACGATGGACAGGGACAGCGTCTTGGGCACCAGGTTTTCCACCAGCTTCGGCGAATGGCGCGCCAGCTGGTCGAGCAGGTGCTGCGCCTCCTCGTGGCCGATCAGGCGATGCGCGTTCTCGCGGAACACCTGTGACAGATGGGTCGCGATCACCGTGGCGCAGTCGACCACGGTATAGCCGGCACCCTGGGCCTGGTCGCGGTCCGCCGGGTCGATCCACAGCGCATCCAGATTGAACGTCGGGTCCTTGGTCGGCGTGCCCGGCACCGTCCCGAACACCTCGCCCGGATTGATCGCCAGTTCGCGCTCGGGGAAGACCTCGGCCTCGGCCACGGTCACGCCCAGCAGGCTGATGCGGTAGGCATTCGGGCTCAGTTCGAGGTTGTCGCGGATATGCACCGGCTGCAGCAGGAATCCCAGCTCCTGCGAGAGCTTGCGCCGCACGCCCTTGATCCGGCCCATCAGCTGGCCGTCCTGGGTGCGATCCACCAGCGGGATCAGGCGATAGCCCACCTCCAGCGACACCAGATCCACCGGCGGCACGTCTTCCCAGGTCAGGTCGCGATCCTCGGACCGGGCCCCGCCCTCGTCCTCCTGCGGGATGCGCTCCACCTCCACCTCGGCCTCGCGGGCCTGGCGCTTGAGCAGGTATGCCCCGCCGAAGATCAGCGCGGCCAGGCCCAGGAACACGGCATTGGGCATGCCCGGCACGATCCCCAGTGCGGCGATCACACCCCCGGCCACGTACAGCACGCGCGGGTTGGAGAACATCTGGCCGAAGACCTGCTGCCCCATGTCCTGGCTGCTGGTCACGCGGGTCACGATGATCGCGGTCGCGGAGGACAGCACCAGCGACGGGATCTGCGCAACCAGACCATCGCCGATGGTCAGCAGCACGTAGTTGGTCGCGGCATCGCCGATCGTCATGCCGTGCTGGACGGCCCCGATGGTCAGGCCGCCGATGATGTTCACGAACAGGATCAGGATGCCGGCGATCGCGTCACCGCGAACAAACTTGGAGGCCCCGTCCATGGAGCCATAGAAGTCCGCCTCGCTGGCGATCTCCTCGCGGCGCTTGCGTGCCTCTTCCTGGGTCAGGATGCCGGCGTTCAGGTCGGCGTCGATCGCCATCTGCTTGCCGGGCATGGAATCCAGGGTGAAGCGGGCGCTGACCTCGGAGACTCGCCCCGCGCCCTTGGTCACCACCACGAAGTTGATGATGATCAGGATGGCGAACACCACCAGGCCGACGGTGTAGTTGCCGCCCACCACGAAGTCGCCGAAGGCCTGGATCACCTTGCCCGCCGCGTCGGTCCCGGTGTGGCCTTCCAGCAGGATCACCCGCGTAGACGCGATGTTCAGCGCCAGGCGCAGCAGCGTGGCGACCAGCAACACGGTCGGGAACACGGCGAATTCCAGCGGCCGCGGCGTATACACCGCAACCATGATCACCACCAGCGACAGCGCGATATTGAAGGTGAACAGCACGTCCAGCGCCAGCGGCGGCAGCGGCAGCACCATCATCGACAGCATGGCGATCAGCAGGATCGGCGCGCCCAGCCCCCACTTGCCGACGTTCCCGAGGCGGTCGAAGAAGGCCATCAGCGATCCCTCCGCTTGCCGCGCTGCTTGTCGGGATCGAGATAATCCTCCGGCACTGGCAGGTCATCCGGCATCTGCGCGTCGGCGTCGGCCCGCTTGAGCTGGTAGACGTAGGCCAGGATGCGTGCGACGGCGACGAACAGGCCGTTGGGGATCTCCTGGTTCAAGTCCGTGGTGAAATAGATCGCGCGGGCGACGCGCGGCGCCTCGACGCGGACGATCGCGTGTTCCTCGGCGACCGCACGGATCGAGGCCGCGACCTCGTCGGCGCCCTTGGCCACGACCTTGGGCGCCGCCATGCGCGAGGCCTCGTAGACGATGGCCACGGCGTAATGGGTCGGGTTGGTGATGATCACGTCGGCCTTCGGGACCTCCTCCATCATCCGCCGCTGCGCCATCTCCTGCTGCAGCTGGCGGACCTTCTGCTTGACCTCCGGCTTGCCGTCGGTCTCCTTGTATTCATCCTTGACCTCCTGGCGGGTCATGCGCAGCTGCTTCTGGTGGTTCCACATCTGGAACGGCGCATCGATGGCCGCCACCACGATCAGCGCGGCCGATACCGCGATAAAGGTCCCCAGCACCAGCTGGGCGGTATGCGCGATACCCTGATGGATCGGCTCGTAGCCCAGCATCAGCAGGCGATCGGAAAAGGTGGCGAGCACCGCGACCGCGACGCTGGAGATCAGCACGAACTTGGCGAAGGTCTTGCCGAACTCCATCAGCCCCTGCCAGGAGAAGATGCGCTTGAGCCCCTTTCCGGGATTCAGCTTGGAGGCCTTCGGGGCCGCCGCCTTCCAGGAGAAGTTCGCGCCCCCGATCACGATCGGCGCCATCACCGCCGCAACGATCAAGACCCCGAACAGCGGAAACAACGTGCGCAGGGTGCGGAAGATCTCCTCGGCGAGGTAAGGCAGCAGCAGCGACGAGTCGTACGCCATTTCGGGATCGAAATCGAAACGACTGGTCATCTGTTCAGCGAGTTGCGCGCCCATGTTCGGGCCGTACATCAACATGAACGCCCCCGCGGTCATCAGCACCAGGAAGGTGCTGAGTTCGCGCGAGCGCGGGACCTGACCCTTCTCCTTCGCCTCGCGCAGGCGTTTCGGAGTGGGCTCTTCGGTTTTTTCCTGCCCGTTCTCGTTCTCGGCCATGTCAGAACCCCATCCGGGTCTGCATCAGGTGGAAGGCCTCGAGCATCAGCTCCCCGAAGCGTTCCGGCAGCCCCGGAAAAGTGAACATGAGCAGCACAAAGCCGATCAGGATCATCATCGGGAAGCCCACCGCGAAGATGTTGAGCTGCGGCGAGGCGCGGGTGATCACGCCCATGGAGATATTCACCAGCAGCAGCGAGGCGACCGCCGGAAGCGCCACCAGCACCGCGCCCACAAACATCGTCGATCCGAACGCGACCAGCGCGTAGAAGGCCTCCGCGTTCAGGCCGGTCGGGGCGATGGGCATGGTCTCGAAGCTGGTCAGCATCAGTTCCAGCGCGATCAGATGGCCGTTCATCGCCAGGAACAGCAGGGTCGAAAAGATCACGAAGATGGTCGATACCACTGGCACCTGCACGCCCTGGGCCGGGTCCACGATGGACGCGAAACCCAGCCCCATGCCCAGCGCGATCACCTCGCCCGCCTGGGTCACGGCGGAGAAGACCATCTGCAGGATGAAGCCCATGAACACCCCGATCGCGATCTGGTGCAGCGTTACCACCACGCCTTCGAGGCTCAGGGGGTCGATATCCGGTAGCACCGGCCCCTGCATGGCGACGAAGATGGCCAGCAGCAGCGCCAGCCCCATGCGCACCCGAGCGTTGACCGTGTCGGCGCCGAAGATCGGCATGGCGACGAGCATGGCGCCAATGCGCGCGAACGGCCACAGGACCGCCCCCACCCACAGCACCAGCTGTTCCGCCGCCAGGGTCATCGGTCTACCCCACCATCCCCGGCGCGCCCTCGTAGAGGCGCTCGGTGTAGTCGATCAGCAGCGCCAGCATCCAGTGCCCACTGATCAGCAGGGCCGCGAACATGGCCAGCAGCTTGGGGATGAACGACAGGGTCATTTCCTGCACCTGGGTGGCGGCCTGAAGCATGCCGATCGCCAGGCCCACCGCCAGCGCCGTCAGCAGCGGCGGCGCGGCCAGAAGAACCACCACCGTGAGCGTCTCGCGCCCGATATCGACCACCAGTTCGGGTGTCATCGGAACCTCCTAAACAAAAAAGCTGGTGGCAAGGGTGTTCATCATCAGCGCCCAGCCATCGACCAGAACGAACAGCATCACCTTGAACGGCAACGAGATGATCAGCGGCGAGAGCATCACCATCCCCATCGACATCAGGACCGAGGCCACCACCAGGTCGATGATCAGGAACGGGATCAGGATCAGGAAGCCGATCTGGAACGCGGTCTTGAGTTCGCTGGTGATAAACGCCGGCACCAGCAGGCTTAGCGGGATATCGTCGGCATCCTCGAAGCCGTCGATCCCGTTGATCTCGGCGAACATCGCCAGGTCACTCTCGCGGGTATGCGCCAGCATGAACTCGCGCAGGGGCTGCACCCCGGCCTGCAGCACCTCCTCGGTCCCCATCTCCTCGTTCACGTAGGGCACAAACGCGGTGTCGTAGATCTCCTCGAACACCGGGGCCATCACGAACAGGGTCAGGAAAAACGCCAGACCGATCAGGATCTGGTTGGACGGTGTCTGGGTCGTACCCAGGCCCTGGCGCAGGATGGCCAGCACCACCAGGATGCGCGTAAACGCGGTCATCATGATCAGGATCGACGGCAGCAGGGTCAGCAGCGTCATCAGCAGGATGATCTGCAGCGTCACCGAATAGGTCTCGCCACCATCCCCGTTGGTGGTCACCGTCAGGGCCTCGATGCCCTGCGCGACCTGCGCTCCGGCCAGGCCCGGCAGGGCCAGCAGAGCCAGCCCCAGCCCAATCCGCAGCAGCACCGACATCACGACTGCCCCCGCTCGCCGGTGACCGGCGCACGCCGCGTCACCGCGCGCTTCAACGCGCTCGAGAAGTCCGGGGTCTCGCCGGCCGGGGCCAGTACCGGTTCGTTCATGGTGTGCAGCGTGCGCATGCCGGCGGGCCCAACCCCGACCAGGACCTGTTCGTCCCCGACCTGGACCAGCACCAGGCGCTCGCGCGCGCCCACCGAGCGCGCCGCGACGATCTCGATCACCTGGGAGCCGCGATTGAGCCCGCCCTGTGTGCGCCGCAGGACCCAGCCCAGCACCACGATCGCGCCGATCACCAGGACCAGACCGCCGATCAGCTGGGCCAGATACCCGGCGGCGCCGCCGCTACCCCCCTCGGCGAGGGCGGTCAGTGGCCAGAGGTTCCCCGTAACGGCCGTCAGGACGAGGGCCGCGATGTGCGTATAGCGTTGATTCATGGCTATTTAAGCTTGCGGATCCGTTCGCTGGGGCTGATCACGTCGGTCAGCCGGATACCGAACTTTTCGTTGACCACCACCACCTCGCCATGCGCAATCAGCGTCCCGTTCACCAGCACATCCAGGGGCTCGCCGGCCAGGCGGTCCAGTTCCACCACCGAGCCCTGGTTCAGCTGGAGGAGGTTGCGGATTGGAATGCGCGTGCGGCCGATCTCCATGGAGATGGTCACCGGTACATCCAGGACCATCTCCAGGTTCAGCTCCTCCCCGTCGCCCTGCACCACGCCGGAGAGCTGCTCCGGCTGCAGGGCCTCCGCGCCCGGGTCCGGCTTGTGCTTGCGTTCCCGCTTCTCGGCCTTCGGCGCTTCCTGCGCCGGGTCCTCGGACGCCCCGCCCTGTGCCTCGTTCAGCAGCGCGTCGGGGTCGGCGGCTGCCTCGCCATCCTCGTCCTTCTGCTCCGCCAGGGCGGCCGCCCACTCGTCGGCCAGGGCCTGGTCATCGGAACCGCCCTCCGTCTCCGGATTCTCGGCGGCGGCCTCCGCGTCGGGGCCGGGGGTGTCCTGTTTGGGATCGTCGGTGTCTGCCATGCTGCGGCCCTCTATCGTTTGATGATCCGTTCCGAAATCTGGATCGCATTCAGCCCATTGGATACGCCGAACTTCCCGCGGAACATCGGGATGTCTTCGACCTGCAGGGAAATCTTTTCGGGGAGATCAACCGGGATGATGTCGCCCGGCTGGATATCCAGCAGCTCGCGCACGGTCACCTCGGTCTCGGCCAGGATGGAGCTGATCTCGACCTCGGCGGTCTGGATCTCCTCCTGGAGTGCGTGCATCCAGCGCTGGTCCACGTCGGAGCGGTCCGACTGGATACCGGTATCCAGCTGCTCGCGGATCGGCTCGATCATCGAGTACGGCAGGGTCACGTGCAGGTTGCCGCCGCCCCCGTCGAGCTCGATGTGGAACTCGCTGATCACCACGATCTCGGTCGGCGAGACGATATTCGCGAACTGCGGGTTGACCTCGGAGTTCAGGAACTCGAACTCCAGCTCCATGACCGGCTGCCAGGCCTTCTGCATGTCCTCGAACGCGCCTTCCAGCACGCCGTGCACCACCTTCATCTCCATCGGGGTGAAGTCACGCCCCTCGATGCGGGTGTAGTAGCGCCCGTCGCCGCCGAAGAAGTTGTCCACCAGGATGAACACCAGCTTCGGGTCGAACACAAACAGCCCGGTACCGTGCAACGGATGCGCGCGCACCAGGTTCAGGCTGGTGGGCACGAACAGCGAATGCATGTACTCGGAGAACTTGGTGATGCGGGTGCCGACCACCGAGATCTCGGCGGAGCGACGCAGCACGTTGAACAGACGGACCCGCAGGTGACGCGCGAAGCGCTCGTTGATCATCTCCAGCGTGGGCATGCGCCCACGCACGATCCGGTCCTGGGTGGCGAAGTTGAATTCGCGTGCCTGGCCATCACTCGGATACGGGTCTTCGGTCTCGACGTCGCCCTCGTCCACGCCGTGCAGGAGGGCATCGATCTCGTCCTGGCTGAGGATATCCGTCTGTGCCATGACGGGGCTCCTACTGCATCACCAGTTCGTTGAACAGCACGGCCTCGACCGCGTCCGGGGCATCGCGGGAACGCAGGATCCCGGCGATCGTCTCTTTCAGCTCTTCCGCCAGGGCCTCCTTGCCCGCGCGGGTATTGAGATCCTCGTAGCGCTGTTCCGCCAGGATGCCCAGGAGGTCGTTTCGGATTGCCGGCAGGTGCCGTTCGAAGGCCTCGGCGACCGCCGGGTCATGGGTCACCAGCGACAGTTCCGCGCGCAGGTAGCGGATGCGCCCCGGGGCCTCGATGTTCACCGTCATCGGCTCGAGGCTGGTGTACAGCCGCTCGGGCGGGCCGGCTTCGACCTGCTCGGTATCGTCACCGTCCGCCATCAGGAAGAACCAGGCGGCGGCCGCACCGCCGGCTACGAGAAACAGGACGACCAGGATCAGGACGATCAGCTTGCCCTTCCCGCCCTTCTTCGGGGCGCCGCCTTCGTCGTCGTCCAGATTGACTTCCTTCTCTGCCATATCGCACCCGCTGTCCGGTAAACCGAGGATTCGTTCTCGGTACAAACCTTAGCAAGGCTGATGCCAGAAGTCGTTTTAGTGTTTTTAATCCGTCAGTTACGGGTGGTCACTGGCGGTTTTCCGGGGCAAACGCGGGCGCGGAAAACATGAAGAACGTCAAGAATCGGCCGCCCGGCCGCCGTGAAAGACGGAATCTTGGCGGCACACGGGAACAGGGAGAACCCGGCATCAGCGCAGGAACGAGCCGGCAGCCACGGCCACAGGCCGCGGCTGCCACCGGGCCGGAGGGATCAGGCAAACAGGTCCAGGCGCCGGTTCAGCATGGAGAGCGTGCTGCCATCGGCGGCCTCGCGGTCCTCGGCCTCGGCGGCCTCGTCATCCGCCGCGAGCGCCGTCTCGCCGGCCTCCTGCTCCGCCTGCTCCTCGGCCGCGTGGTCGGACACGGTCGCATCGTCCAGCATCAGGCCGCTCTCGGCCAGGCTGTCACGCAGGCGCGGCATGGCCGCCTCCAGCACCTCGCGGGTCACCGGATTGGCACTGATGAACTGGATACTGGTGCGATCACCCTCGACCAGCACACGCACATCCAGGCTGCCCAGTTGCGGCGGGTGCAGCTTGAGTTCGGTACGCCCGCCCTGCGCCTGGGCCAGCATGCGAACCTGGTCGGCCAGCTCCCGGGCCCCGTTGGGCTGCTGCAGGAGTCGTGTCAGATCGAGGCGCGGCAGCGCCCGCGCCCCGTCCGTCCCTTCGGCCTGCCCGAGCCCCTGGGCCGGCAGCACCCCGCTCAGGGGGTCGGAACGGCCGCGGCGCGCCTCGTCACCCCCCTGCCCCATCCACTGGGCGAGGATCTCCAGGACGTTGTCGCGGGCCATGCCTCCCTGCGCACCCATCACGTCGGGCTTCAGGGCAACCGCGCCATCGCGTCCGGCGTTGGCCTGGGCCGCTTCGACGAACAGCCGCATGACCGCGGCCGGCAGCGGCTTCACCGGCAGGGCCCGCTCCTCGCCTCCTCCCCGGGCGGGGGTACCTTCGGCGCGGGGCACCTCGGCTCGTCCCGGTTCCTGGGTCGCAGCCATCAGCGCGGCGACCGGCAAGGCATTGCCACCCCCTTCGGGATCCGCGGCCAGGGGCTGCCCGTCCAGCAAGTCCTGGAGTCGCGCCAGCATCGCCTCCAGGTCCAGGCCTTCCAGTTCCTCGCCGGGAACGCCCAGGCTGGCCAGCAGCGACTCCATCTGGGGCTCCAGGATGGCCAGGAAGTCCTCGCCGTCCTGGCCCTTGAGGCGGCCTTGCAGGCCTTTCAGGTCGTCCAGGCCCTGCATCGAGCTGCCACCCAGCAGTTGCAGCAGCGGCAGCATGCCCTGGCCCGTATTCTGTGTTGCGATCATTGCCGGATCCTCGGTCTGCCGGGGTCATCCCCGGGCCCTTGCCTCAATCGATACTCAGGGTCCATTCAAGAACCCTGCCAACGCGCGTCTGCCTCGCGCGCATGGGCCTGGCGGGTGGCCCACATATCCTGTTCCGTCTGCTGGCGTCGCGCGTCATGCCGCGCGGTCTCGGCCCGCCGGCGCTCGAGCAGCTTCTCCAGCGAGAGGCTGTTTCGATGGCGTTCCAGCCACTCCTGGCGCGCCGTCTCCACCTGGGACTCGGCCGCCTGGATGCGCAGATCCTGCTGCTCCAGCGCGGAGCGCAACTGGTCGCGCATGCCGGCCAGCCACTTCAGCGCATTGGCATCGTCCGGCAGGGTTGCCTGCAGGTATTCCCGCTGATAGGTCTCCAGGCGCTCGCGCTGGCCGGCGATGGCATCCAGTTGCTGCAGCCGCTCGCCCAGCTGGCGCGTCGCCTCGCTTTCCTCGATCTTGCGCAGCCGCAGCAGGCGCTCCAGGCGCTTCGGGTTCATGCCGCGCCACCCCCGACCAGGGCCAGCAGATCATCCCGGGCGCGGTCGAAGCTGACGGCCTCGTCGCGGCCCTGCCCCAGATAGGCCTCCAGGCGTTCATGCATCGCCACCGCCTCATCCAGATGCGGATCGGCGCCCTTGCGGTAGGCCCCCACCGCGATGAGGTCGCGATTGCGCATGTAGGTGGCGGCCAGATCACGAAAGCGGCGGGCCGCGCGTTCGTGTTCCGGAGTGATCAGTGACGACATCACACGCGAGACCGACGCCCCGACATCAATGGCCGGGTAGCGGCCCGTCTCCGCGATCTCCCGCGAGAGCACCACATGACCGTCGAGGATGGCCCGCGCTGCGTCCACGATCGGGTCGTTCTGGTCATCACCCTCGGCCAGCACGGTGTAGAAGGCCGTGATCGAGCCCCCGCCGACATCGCCATTGCCCGCTCGCTCCACCAGCTGTGGCAGGCGCGCGAACACCGACGCCGCATAGCCTTTGGAAGCCGGTGGCTCGCCAATGGCCATCGCGATCTCCCGCGCCCCCTGGGCAAACCGGGTCAGGGAGTCCATCAGCAGGAGCACGTGCAGCCCCTGGTCCCGGAAATGCTCGGCCACCGCCGTGGCCACCCAGGCACCATGCTGGCGCAGCAGCGGCGACTGATCCGCGGGAACCGCGACCACCACGGTACGGGTACGCGACTCCTCGTCCAGGATCTCGTGGATGAACTCATTCACCTCGCGACCACGCTCGCCGATCAGGCCGACCACGATTACGTCCGCTGTGGTGTTGCGCGTCATCATGCCCAGCAGAACGCTCTTGCCGACCCCCGAACCCGCGAACAGGCCCAGCCGCTGGCCGCGCCCCACCGACAGCAGGCCGTTGATCGCCCGGATCCCGACATCCAGCGGCTCGCGCACGGGCGCGCGCTGCAGAGGGTTGATCGGACGCCCGGCCAGTGGCCCAAAATCATGGGTACGGATCGGCCCCTGGCCATCCAGGGGCGCCCCGTTGGCGTCGATCACCCGTCCCAGCAGCCCCTCGCCCACCGGGATCTGGCGCTGGTTGTCCAGCGGTTCGATGCGCGCCCCGGGGGTCAACCCGGTGGCCAGCTCCTCGGGCATCAGGAAGGTGCGCTCGTTCTGGAAACCGACCACTTCCGCCGGCACCGGCTCCCCGGTTTCGCCGTGGATCAGGGCGCGCCCGCCAATCGGCAGGCGCAGGCCCTCGGCCTCCAGCGTCAGGCCGGTCAGGCGTGACAGATGCCCCTCGGACTGTGGCGCATTGACCCGCTCCACACGCCCCCGCGTCTGCTGCAGTCGGTCCAGCAGACCGGTGCTCAGGCGCTCGCGTCGCTGGCGATGCAGGTCGTCGATCGGGCTGCTCATGGATCCTCCGGCGCCGGTTCGTGTGCGGAGTCCGCAGCGCCCTCGCCCCCGGCCTTTTCGCCTGCGAGCGGGGTTTCCCCGTTCCACAGGGCCTCCACCGCATGCTGCAGGCGCCGTTCCAGGCTCGCGTCCACACTGGCCGCGCCCGCCTCCACGCGGCAGCCGCCGCGCGCCAGGCTCGGGTCCTCGATCCAGGTCACCTGCGCACCGGCACGTTCACCATAGCTCTCCACGAGGCCCTGGTCCTCCGGGTTCAGGTGCACGCGCACCTCCTGATTGCGGCCCGGCAACTGCGCCAGCGCCTGCTCCAGGACCGTGCGAATCTGCTCCGGCCGGGTCTCCAGCTCACCCTGGATCACCTTTCGTGCCAGCACCGTTACCAGCGCCAGCAACTCCGGCTCCAGGGCGTCGGCTGCATCGGCCAGCGGATCGGCGAGACTGCCGGCCACCGCCTCCAGTGCGGCCACCGTTTCGCGCAGTTTCTTGTCCTCGCGCGCCCGGGCCGCCTTTTCCGCCTCCTTCTGGCCCAGTTCGTGACCTTCGGCATAGCCAGACTCGAAACCGTTCTTGCGCGCCTCTTCCTCGATCGCCTCGATCTCGGCGGCGGTGGGCAGACGGCGCGGCGGATGGACACCGTCGTCACCGATCTCCGGCGGCTCCCACAGCGACGCCGAGGCGTCGGTATACAGCCTGGCCGCCGAGCTGTCGCTCACAACATGGCCTCGCTACCGCCACCGCCAAGCACAATGTCGCCGTTCTCGGCCAGGCGCCGAGCCACCGACAGGATCTCCTTCTGCGCGGCCTCGACCTCGCTGACACGCACCGGGCCCTTGGCCTCGAGATCCTCGCGCAGCATCTCGCCGGCACGTTTGGACATATTGCGAAAGATCTTGTCCTTCAGGTCGTCGTCGGCGCCCTTCAGCGCAAGCACCAGGGATTCGGTCTGGATCTCGCGCATCAGCGTCTGGATGCCACGGTCGTCGATATCCACCAGGTTATCGAAGACAAACATCTCTTCCTCGATACGCGTGCCCAGATCGGAATCCGACTCCTTGATCGTCTCCATGATCTCGGCCTCCCGCGAACCCTCCATCAGGTTCATGATGTTGGCCGCCGAGCGCACGCCCCCCAGCATCGAGGTCTTGCTCGCCGCATTACCGGAGAGTTGCCGGTCGAGGATCTCGTCGAGTTCCTGCAGGGCCTGGGGCTGCACGCCATCCATGGTGGCGATGCGCATCACGATGTCGGACTGCACCCGCGCGGGCAGGTACTGCAGGGTGTCGGAGGCCTGGTCGGAATCGAGATGGGACAGCACGATGGCCACGATCTGCGGATGCTCATTGCGCAGCATGTCCGCGATGGCGCGCGGGTCCAGCCACTTGAGGGCCTCGATGCCCTTGGAATTGCGTCCCAGCAGGATGCGGTCGATCAGGCCCGAGGCCTTGTCGCCCAGCGCGCTCTCCATGACGCTGCGCACGTATTCGTCGGCGCCCACGCCCAGCGCGGTCTGTTCCTGCACATGGGTGGAGAACTCGTGCAGCGCGGCGTTCACATCGCTGCGCGAGATGCGGTCCATCGAGGCCATGGCGGTGCCGATCTTTTGCACCTCCTTGGGCCCCATGTGGCGCATGACCTCGGCGGCGGCATCCTCGCCCAGGCTCATCATGAACACGGCGGCGCGCTCGGCGCCTTCCAGCTTGGAGTTCTTGTCAGCGGCCATCGTCACCCAACCAGGTCTTCATTACCTGCGCCACGCGCTTGGGATCCTCGCGGACCATCTCGCGCACGGCCTCCAGATCCATCTCCTGCTGATCCGGACCCTTGGGACCCGTCAGCGCGGCCACGGCCGAACCCTCGCTCGGCCCCATGCCGGCCTCGCCGCCGGACTCGTCGGTCAGGGCCTCGCGGTCATCCTCGCGCCGCGGGGGCGGTGCCGGACGCTTCATCAGTTGCTTCATTGCCGGGCGCACCACCGTCAGCAGGATGATCAGGGCCAGCAACAGCGCCGCCACGATCTTCAGCACCTCGATAAACCAGGGCTGCTCCCAGAAGGCGATCTCCTCCGCCGGGATCTCGTCCGCGGGCGCCTCGAACGGCGCGGTCACCACATTGATCGTATCGCCTCGTTCGGCGTTGAATCCAACCGCCTCGCGCACCAATGCCTCGATGCGCTCCAGTTCCTCGGCGTCCCGCGCCACCTGCACCGTCTCGCCGTCCTCGTTGACCTCCTGACGGAAGTCCACGACCACCGCGGTGGAGACCCGGCGCACGCCGCCCGGCATCTCGCGGATGTGGTTGATGCGGCGATCGACCTCGTAGTTTCTGGTCACGTTGGTGCTGCGACTGCCCGGGAGCGGCGCCGGAGCAGCGGCACCTTCCTCGCCCTCTTCCCCGACCACGCCGCCCTCGGGGGGCTGATTGGTCAGCGCGCCCGGGACGCCCCCGGCACCGCCTTCGGGACCCGTGCGCTCTTCCTCCCGGCTTTGTTCGGACCGCAGCGCGATGGTCTCGGGATCGTACAGCTCCTCGGTTCGCTCCACGCGCGAGAAATCAATATCGGCATTGACCTGAACGCGCACCTTGTCGCGCCCGACGATCGGGATCAGGAGATCCCGAACGCGGTCGGTATAGCGGTTCTCCACATCCCGTGTGAAGTTCAGGCGATCGCCACTGCCGCCCATGCCCGCCTCGCCGCCGTCCTGGGTCAGCAGCGTGCCGCGCTGGTCGACCACGGTGACCCGCTCGGGATCCAGATCCGAGGTGCTGGAGGCCACCAGATGCACGATGGCCCCCACCTGCGTCTCGCTCAGGGATCGTCCGCCGCGCAGGTGCACCACCACGGAGGCGCTGGCCGGCCGGCGGTCGCGCACGAACACCGACTGTTCCCCCTCGGCAATGTGCACCCGCGCGCGATCCACCGCATCCAGGGATGCGACCGTGCGCGCCAGCTCGCCTTCCATCGCCCGGTGATGACGCGCCCCCTCGATCATCCGACTGGTGCCAAGCCCGGTGTCCTCCTGCAACAGTTCGAAGCCGAGGTCGCCGGAGCGCGGCAGCCCTTCGCCGGCCAGCTGCAGCCGCGCGTCGGCGACATCGCCCTGCGGGACCTTCACCTGCCCGGTCGTGGAATCCACCTGGTACTGGATGCCGGCCTGCGACAGCACCTGCACGACCTCGGCCGCGTCCTCGGCGTCCATGCGCGGGAACAGCGGCACGTAGGTGGGGCGCATGGCCCAGTAGAGCAGCGCCACGATCACCACGATCGCGCCGGCCAGCATCCCGATCAGGGCAAGCTGGCGGCCCGCGGGCATCCCGTTGAACTCCTTGAATCCCCCGGTCACCACCGCGGGCAGGGACTGTGCATTGTCGGCCATCGTCCGTTCTCTCCCTCAGCCCGTCCGGCCGATCAGACCTGCATCCGCATGATTTCCTGGTACGCCGTCAGCAGCCGGTTGCGCACCTGGTTGGTCGCCTCGAAGGCGATGCTGGACTTGCTCATTGCGGTCATCACCTGCGGCAGGCTGACGCTGTCGTCGCCCAGTTCAAAGCGCGTCTGCAGATCCGTAGCGGTCTGCTGGGTCTGGTTCACGCCGCGCAGCGACTCGGTCAGCACGTTCTGGAAATCCGCCCCGCCCACCCGCTGCGGTTCGCGATTGGGCTGGGCCGGGTTGGTCCCCTCGATCCCGCTGGTCTGCGTCAGCTGACGCATCTGCTGCAGGACGTTCTGAATCTGCATCTCGCTCATCTTTCCTACCCTCGGGGGTTCTCGCTATGGCGACCCGGCGCTCTGCACGGAACCCTTGTGCTCCCATGTGCGCGGCTTACCGTTTTCTTCAAAACTCCAAGCAATCCATATGCCAGCCTCGCTGGGCGTCATCCCGACGCCGGAACCGCAAAGCCGTTCTCGCGCAGGCGCGCAATCTTGTAACGCAATGTTCTGGGGCTGATTCCCAGTCGGTCCGCGGCCTCCTTGCGCCGCCCGCCGGACTCGCGCAGGACATTCAGGATCACCCGGCTCTCCTGGGTCTGCAGGGTCTGCTCCAGCATCGGCGTCGGGTTTTCGTCGCTGGCCGACCACTCGGGCGTGTTCATCCGGATCGCCTGATGGCCGGAGTCGCCCGAGCTCCAGGGCGCCAGCATGTCCGCATCCAGCCAGACCGCCTCCAGCGTCACCCGGTCGTCATCGCCTTCGTGCAGCGTGATCGCGCGCTCCATCACATTGGCCAGCTCGCGGACATTGCCCGGCCAGTCGTGCTCCCGCAGTCGCCGCTGCGCCGCGGCGTCCAGTTCCCCCAGGCGCCCGCGGCTCAGCCGCCGCAGCAGGGCCTGTGCCAGTGGCACGATATCCTCCGGGCGCTCCCGCAGCGGCGGGATGCAAAGCGGGAAGACGTTCAGGCGGTAATACAGATCCTCGCGCAAGTGGCCTTCGGCCACCGCCTCGCGCAGATCGCGATTGGAGGTGGCGATCACCCGCACATCCACACGCTGTGCCTGGCGCCCGCCCAGCGGCTCTACCTCCCGCTCCTGCAGCGCCCGCAACAGCTTGGCCTGCAGGTGCACGGGGATTTCGGTCACCTCGTCCAGCAGCAGGGTCCCGCCGTGGGCCCGCTGGAACTTGCCGGGCCGGGCCTCCAGCGCACCGGTAAAGGCGCCCTTGGCATGCCCGAAGAGCATCGCCTCCAGCATGGCCTCCGGGAGCGCGGCGCAGTTGATCGCCTCGAACGGCCCGCGGCTGCGGGGGGAGCGCGCGTGCAGCTGCCGCGCCAGGACCTCCTTGCCCACCCCTGACTCGCCGGTCACGAAGACCGTGGCGGCGCTGCGCGCGATCCGCGATACAAAACGATCGATCCCCTGCATCGCAGCACTGCGGGCCACCAGCGCCGGCGCTTCGAATTCCTGCGCCGAGACCAGCAGCGGCCGCAGCCACTCGGCCAGAGCGTCCGCCATCTCCGGCAGGGCAAAGTGCGCGTCCACCCCGGCTCTCATGGCCGACAGCTCGCGTTCGCGACTGGCTTCCAGACTGATCGCGGCGACGCAAGATCGCGGTTCGGGAAGGACTTCTCCGCTCAGGGCGGGTTCACCGCCCAGCAGCACCGCTGCGGGACGGGCCCCTTCCACGGTTTGCGGCAGGTCGGCCGCTTTGCAGGCCTGCAGTCGGACTCGAGGAATCGTGGCCAGGACCCGGACCACGGCCTCGCGCAGTGCCGGTTCGGCATCCACCAACAGGATTGTGGCTCGCGACATGAACGTCTTCCCATAGAGATTCGGGGAAGGTTCAGCAAAAAACGCGCCAGCGTTACAGGTAACTGATTAATTGGGGGTTTATCCAAAACGGGAGGGCAACCCGTCAAGCATCCGTCGACCGTCGCGCGGGAATTCAGGGCTTGTGGTGACGGGATCCCGACCTCCACTACGGTCCGGCCCCGCCTGGCCGGAGGCCGGGTCAGGCCTTGCCGAGCCCGAACTTGCGCATGCGCTCCACGAGTGTGGTGCGGCGCATCCCCAGGCGACGCGCCGCGCGCGCCACCACGTGCCCGGTCTCGTCCAGCGCGCGGGTGATCATGTCGCGTTCGAGATCATTGAGGAAGCTGCGCAGATCGACCCCCTCCGGCGGCAGTCCACCGGCCAGCAGGCTGGCGCCCGCCGACCCCGACTCGGTGCCGCCGGGTGTGGGGGAGGTCACGGCCAGATCCTCGATCCCTTCCGGACGAACCCGGGGGGGCAGTTGTGCGAGGTCCACCGGCAGGTCGGGATACATGATCGCCAGCTGTTCCAGCAGGTTGGCCAGTTCGCGGATATTGCCGGGCCAGTTGAGCTGCCCCAGGTGCGCGACCACGGCCGGCGTCAGGTGGGCCGGGGTCATGCCCTGCTCGCGCAGGCGTTCTTCCAGCGCGCTGATCAGTTGCGGCATATCGCTGGTGCGTTCGCGCAGGGGCGGCAATTCGATGGGGAACACGCTGAGGCGGAAGAACAGGTCCTGGCGGAAGCTGCCATCCGCCACCGCGTCATCCAGGTTGCGATGGGTGGCGGCAATGATTCGGGCCCGCGCCGGGAGCGACTTGTTGGAACCCACACGCTCGAAGACGCGTTCCTGCAGCACGCGCAGCAGCTTCACCTGCATCGGCAGCGGCATGTCGCCGATCTCGTCCAGGAACAGCGTGCCGTCCTCGGCCAGCTCGAAACGCCCCGCGCGGGCGGTGAAGGCACCGGTGAAGGCCCCCTTCTCGTGCCCGAACAGCTCGCTCTCCAGCAAGTCTCCGGGGATCGCGCCGCAGTTCACCGCCACGAACGGCTTGTCCGCCCGGTCCGAGGCGTTGTGGATGGCGCGGGCCACCACCTCCTTGCCGGAGCCGGTCTCGCCCAGGATCAGCGCGGTGGCGTCGGTGCGGGCCACCTGGCCCACCAGGCGCTTGACCGCCTGCATGGTCGGATGCGACCCGACCAGCCCGGGCATGTCGTCGTATCCCGGCTCGCGGCCGAACCGAAGCCACTGCAGGACCTGCGAAACCCGCGCGATGGAAAGCGGGTGCTCCACCACGCAGTCCACCCCTTCGCCCTGGACCTCGCCCCCGTCGGTAGGCTGCACGACCACCGCGGCGTCTTCCGTTCGTGCATCCTGCAGCCGGGCGGACAGCTCCGCGGCGGGTCCACAAAGCCAGATCGCGGCGGGGGCGACGTTCTCGAAGGTGCCAGTGGCCGGCTGATGCTCGGCCTCGCAGCCCAGGCAGTTCAGGATCGCCCGGGTGGCATCCGTCGTGCCCGAGTCACCGCTGAGTGCAATACGCATCGCCTGTTGCTGTTCGCCCGGATCCCGCATACCGCTGTGCCCCGATGTTCGCGACCGGATGTGGCAACGGGTGACGCCCGGCCCGCATCCGATGATGTGATCGAGTTCGCAGTATCCTGTCTAATTGCGATTGCCGTCAACTTTCTGGCGTTTCTCCGCCACCTCGCGGCGGTGCAGGCGGAAGATCCACCGCCCGAGCGCCTCTTCCAGAGGCCCCTCGACCCCCGTCCAGCGAGTCATTTGCTGGCCTCCGCGGGTTGTCGGAGTCTCGACACCCAGGACGCAGGGCTGCGGCAGCAAGCGGCTCAGATAGACCTCCACCCGCTCGCAATCCTCGGGCAGCGTGCCCGCGGGCAGCACCATGCCACGCCCGCTGAGTACCAGCTCGACCGGGTCCGGGCGTTCCGGGTGCAGCGACTCCGCCACCAGATGCAGCAGCAGGTCCAGCTTGTGTTCCAGGCGCTGCACCTCGGGGGCGCCCTCGTCCTCGTGGGGCATCGCTCCGCGCGGGTGTGCGTCGTCGAACAGGTCGAGGCTCTCGATCAGGCGCTGCGCCAGCACGGGGTCCGTAACCGGGCGTTGCGACGGGCCGATCATGAGGGTCGTCGTAACCCGCAGGTCCTCCCCGAGGAATTCGTCCTTGCTGGCGTCATCCATGTCCGTACCCGCCTCGTCTTTCCGCCGACCAAATGCCTTCGTTATAGACCATCGGCCCGGCGCGCTTCAGCCGACGAATGCGCGCGCATTGCGGAACAGCCGCAGCCACGGTCCGTCCTCGCCCCAGTCCGCCGGGTGCCAGCTGTGCTGCACGGTCCGGAACACGCGCTCGGGGTGCGGCATCATGATCAGCGCGCGACCGTCCTCGCTGGCAAAGCCCGTGGCGCCGCCCACGGAGCCATTGGGGTTCGCCGGGTACTGCGACGCCGGCGTGTCATCGGCCTCGACATAGCGCAGCGCGGCCTGGTCGTGGATCGGCGCTCCATCGGCATAGTATGTACGCCCCTCCCCGTGCGACACCGCCACCGGCAGCACCGAGCCGGCCATCCCCTCCAGCAGGATCGCCGGGCCCGGTTCGATCCGCACCTGGGACAGGCGCGCCTCGAACTGCTCGGAACGGTTGCGCACGAAGCGCGGCCAGTGGCCCGCCCCCGGAATCAGCGGGGCCAGGTGGGACAGCATCTGGCAGCCATTACAAACCCCCAGGGTGAAGGTCTCGGGGCGTTCGAAGAACGCCTGGAAGGCATCCCGCAGCGCCGGGTGGTTGAGGATGGTCTGCGCCCAGCCCCCACCGGCACCCAGCACATCGCCGTAGGAGAATCCACCACAGGCGGCCACGCCCTGCATCGAACCCAGATCCTGGCGACCGTCCAGCAGGTCGGTCATGTGCACGTCCACCGGGGCAAACCCCGCGCGCTCGAAGGCCGCCGCCATCTCCAACTGGCCGTTAACACCCTGCTCGCGCAGGATCGCGATTCGGGGGCGTTCCCCGCGCGCGATCATCGGCGCGGCCACGTCCTCGGCGGGATCGAAGGTGACCCGCGGCTGCAGGCCGCCGTCGGCGTCCACCCGGGCGAGCTCCTCGTCGGCGCACTCCGGATCGTCCCGCAGCCGCTGCATCCAGGCCGAGGTCTCCTGCCAGTGGCGCTGCAACGCCGCGCGCGTGGCGGAGAAGGCCTCCTGGTCGCCATGGCGGATCACCACGCGCTCGTCGTCGGTCCGTCGGGCCACCGGATGCAGATGCGCCTCCAGGCCAGCCTCCGCCATCGCGTCGCGCAGGGCCGATTCGGCACCGGGCGCGACCTGCACCACGGCGCCCAGCTCCTCGTTGAACAACCACGCCCCCGGCGCTTGACCCTCCGGGACCGCGATCTCCAGCCCACAGCGCCCGGCAAAGGCCATCTCCAGCAGGGTCGTGATCAGGCCACCGTCGGAGCGGTCGTGGTAGGCGCGCAGCAGGCCGTTGCGACGCAGGGTCGTAATGGCCTCGAAGAAGGCGCGCAGGCGTGCGGCATCGACCACGTCCGGCGGGGTCGCGCCGACCTGCCCGTAGGCCTGGGCCAGGGCGGAGCCGCCCAAGCGGCCATGGCCCTCCCCCAGATCGATCAGCCAGAGCCGGTCATCGGCCTCCGGGTCGGGCTGCGGCGTCAGCGTCCGGCGCGCATCGGCCACCGGGGCAAACCCGGATACGATTAGCGATACCGGCGCGTGCATGTGCCGCGCCTGCCCGTCCGCGGTCTCCCAGACCGTCCGCATGGACAGCGAATCCTTGCCGACCGGGATCGAGATGCCTAGTGCCGGGCACAGGTCCTCCGCGATCGTGCGGACGGTGTCGAACAGGTTGGCGTCCTCCCCGGGCACGCCGGCCGCGGCCATCCAGTTGGCGGACAGGCGGATCGCATGCGTACCGTCGATATCGGCTGCCGCCAGATTGGTCACGACCTCCCCGATCGCCATGCGCCCGGAGGCCGGGGCCGACAGGATCGCCAGCGGCGTGCGCTCGCCCATGGCCATCGCCTCGCCGGTATAGCCGTCGAAGTCGGTCAGCGTCACCGCGCAATCCGCCACGGGGACCTGCCACGGCCCCACCATCTGGTCGCGTGCGACGAGGCCGCCCACGCTGCGGTCCCCAATGGTGATCAGGAAGTGCTTCGCGGCCACCGACGGCATGTGCAGCACCCGCTCCAGCGCCTCCCCCAGCGGACAGGCCTCGGCATCGAACGCCGTATTCGGCGGTGGCAGGCGCCGGTCCTCGCGCGTCATCCGCGGCGTCTTGCCCAGCAGCATGCCCATGGGCATGTCCACCGGCGGTTCGTGGAACAGGCTGTCCTCGACCTTCAGATGTCCCTCGTCGGTCGCCCGGCCCACCACCGCGAACGGCGCGCGTTCGCGCGCGGCCAGGGTGCGGAAGGTCTCGAGATGCTCGGCGGCGATCGCCAGGACGTAGCGTTCCTGCGCCTCGTTGCACCACAGCTCCATCGGCGACAGGCCGGGCTCCGCGGTCGGCAGGTCCCGGAGCTGGATCACGCCCCCGCGCCCGGCGTCGTCGAGGATCTCCGGGATCGCGTTGGACAGCCCGCCGGCGCCCACGTCGTGGATCGACAGGATCGGGTTGCCCGCCCCCAGGGCCGTGCAGCGATCGATCACCTCCTGGCAGCGACGCTCCATCTCCGGATTGCCGCGCTGTACCGACGCGAAGTCCAGTTGTTCGGAGCTCGCCCCGCTGGCCATGGAAGAGGCCGCGCCGCCCCCCAGCCCAATCAGCATGGCCGGACCGCCCAGCACCACGATCGGGGTCCCCGCTGGCACATCCTGCTTGTGCACGTGCTCGCCACGGATCGACCCGACCCCGCCGGCCAGCATGATCGGCTTGTGGTAACCGTACAGCGTCTCGCCACCCGCCGGATTCGGCAGCGCCATCTCCAGCGTACGGAAGTATCCGGCCAGCGCCGGACGGCCGAACTCGTTATTGAAGGCCGCCGCGCCAATCGGGCCATCCAGCATGATCTGGTGCGCGCTCTCGATGCGCCCGGGCCGGCCGAAGTCGCGCTCCCAGGGCTGCTCGCGGCCCGGGATCCGCAGGTTCGATACGGAGAAGCCAGTAAGCCCTGCCTTCGGCTTGGAACCCTGCCCGGTGGCGCCCTCGTCGCGGATCTCGCCCCCGGAACCCGTCGCGGCGCCGGGGAACGGCGAGATCGCGGTCGGGTGGTTGTGGGTCTCCACCTTCATCAGGATCGGCAGATCCAGCGTTTCACGTCGGTATTCACCGGTGATCGCATCCGGCATCAGGCGCACGCCCGTGTGACCGGCGATCACCGAGGCGTTGTCGCTGTAGGCCGACAACACCCCCTCGGGATGGCGCGCATGGGTCTGGCGGATCATCCCGAACAGCGTGCGTTCGTCGGCCTCGCCATCCAGCACCCAGGCGGCATTGAAGATCTTGTGCCGGCAGTGCTCCGAGTTCGCCTGCGCGAACATCATCAGCTCGGCGTCGGTCGGAGCACGCCCCAGCGCGGAGTATCCGTCCGCCAGGTAGTCGATCTCGTCCGGGGACAGCGCCAGTCCCAGCTCCCCGTTCGCGCGCTCCAGGGCGGCGCGGGCGTCCTCGCCCAGCTCCACGCGCGCCAGCGAGCGCGGCGTCTCGCTGTGAAAGAGCTGTGCCGCGGCCGCGGGATCCTCGATCACCGCCTCGGTCATGCGGTCGTGCAGCAGCGCGGCCAGCGCCTCCAGGTCCGCGCCGGCCGCCGCATCGCCCCCGATCTGCCAGTGAATGCCGCGCTCGATCCGTTCGACCGCGTCCTCCAGCCCGGCGTGATGGGCAATCTCGGTGGCCTTCGACGACCACGGGCTGATCGTGCCGAAGCGCGGGATCACCACCAGCTCTCGCTGCACGGCGAACTCGGGCGCCACCCAGGTCTCGCCCTCCCGCAGCAGGCGCGTCAGCACCGCCTCCTCGTCCGGCGTCAACCGCCGCCGGGTCTCCACGAAATAGACAAACCGCGCGGCCAGCGGGCCCGCGCCCGGTACGCTTGCCCGCAGCCCTGCCTCCAGAGCCCGCAGCCGAAACGGCGAGACCGCCGCGCCCCCTTCCACAACCCGCATTGCGCTTCCTCGAACCGGACGTGCCAAAAGCCGCGCATTGTACCGGACCCGCCCCCCGCGCGGGACCTGCCAACCCGGCGCATCTGCCCCATTCGAAGCCGAAGTACGGCATTTTCACCACGAAGCACACGAAGGCACGAAGAAGTTCAAGGACGACCCGCAGGAAGCCAGGAAGCTAGCGCAGGTCATCTCATAGATGCCCCGGCCCCGCGGACCGGTCCATTCCAGAGCAAATTATCCAAACCCTTCCCAAGCGCCCCGTCTTCCTGTAGACCGCTCTTGACCTGGCCCTCCTTCGTGCCTTCGTGAGCTTCGTGGTGAACCCGCCCTTGACCTTCTACCCACCGATGAATCACATGGCCGGGGAACTTCGGATGCGTTACCATGTCCATGACAGTACTTGGGGGCGACTTGGCTTCGACGCGGGTCGCGAAACCTGAGGTGCATGCCGAGGCTGTAGTGGACCTCGTAAAAACCGCTGCAAAAAAATAGTTGCCAACGACGACAACTACGCACTCGCCGCTTAAAAACCGGTAGATGCCGTCCGACTGGAGCCGTGCTTATGCGTCCAGTATCGGGCGTCGACTCTCATAAGCTCGTGGTGAAGCGTGCCCGGCGTGGATCCATTAAAACTCAACCGGGATCGCCAGTTGCATTCCCTGCCTGTCGGGTAGCGGCTGGTTAAACTCAAAGACAGAATAAGCATGTAGAGCCGAAGGCGGAGGTCCTGCGGACGCGGGTTCGATTCCCGCCGCCTCCACCAAATTAGACCGACCAATCAAGCGCCTGCGGGCGCTTTTTTGTTTGCATTCGAGGTAGATGCATGGCCGTGTACCAGGACAGCCTGACCCAGCAGACCCGCGGCCGCGGCACGCTGAACATCACCCAGGCCGTGGAGCACATCGTCCGTGCCTCCGGCATCACCACCGGCACCTGCCACGTCTTCCAGCACCACACCAGCGCCTCGCTGCTGGTCACCGAGAACGCCGATCCCGACGTCCGCCACGACCTGGAAACCCTGATCGCCCGCATGGCCCCGGACGGCGACCACGCCTACCGCCACGACATGGAAGGCGACGACGACATGGCGGCCCACGCCCGGGCCATGCTCACACACAACGACCTGACGCTCCCGGTCGGCCAGGGGCGGCTGATCCTCGGCACCTGGCAGGGCGTCTTCCTGTGGGAACACCGCTACGCCGCCCACACGCGCCGGCTGACCATTACCGTGCAGGGCGAATAACGCCCGACTCAGTCGCGCTGCACGTGGACCGTGATCTCCTCGCGGTCGTGGTAGAGCTGTCGCGCCTGCATCCGGTGGGCGATCCGGGCGTCCAGCAGGCGCTCCTCGATATGGTCCAGGCACTGGTCCACCGTCTGCCAGCGCCGTTTCATCGGCAGCTTCAGGTTGAAGATCGCCTCGCGGCACCAGCCCGCCTCCAGCCAGTCCGCCATGCGCGCCGCCACGCGCCCCGGCTTGTCGACGATGTCGCAGACCAGCCAGGTCACCGGATTCGGGGGTTCCCACGAAAACGCATCCTCGCGGTGATGCTCCACCTGGGTGGTGGCCATTAACCGGTCATCCATCGGCCCGTTGTCCACCGCGTGCACGTACATCCCGCGCCGCACCAGTTGCCAGGTCCAGCCACCGGGCGCCGCGCCGAGATCCACGGCCTGCATGCCTTGCGCCAGGCGTGTGTCCCAGTCGTCCCGGGGGATGAAGGTATGCCACGCCTCTTCCAGCTTCAGGGTCGAGCGGCTGGGGGCCTCGCGCGGCGAGCGCAGGTGCAGAATGCCGCCCGGCCACTCGCTGCGCTCCCCCGGCCGGCTCACACCGAGCTGCACGCAATCGCCGGCATGCCAGAAGACATGTAGCCGCTGCCCGTCCGCCTGGGCCCGCAGCACCCCGCGCTTGCGCAGCACCGCCGCCAGCGGCCGTTCGACCGCCTTGACCAGGCGGCGCAGCCCCTTCCCTTCGTTGGTATCCGGCATCTCGTGCCAGACGGAATCCACTGCCAGACCGGAGGCCTCCGCCTGCTCGATGATTGGCGTCAGCCGGTCCGCGCGATCCAGCCCCTCGAGGACCGGAAACGCCGGGAACACCTGCCGCGCGAAGATCAGCGCGGAGAACGGAAGCGCCCCCGCGAGCGCCTCGACGGAGCCATCTGCCGGCTCGAAGTGAACCGAGCCGCTGCCGGCGCGCACGCGCGCGAAGCCACCCAATCCCGCCCGCGCCGCGCGGTCGGTCAGCTCCGCCGTCAGATCCGCCTCGAACCCTGGCCGGCAGTACAGCAACAGGCCCGAGAAGCCCAGTCCGTTTGTCTCCATCTCCGGATCGCTCCCACAAAAAAGCCGCCGTGCAGGCAGTGCACGGCGGCTGCGAGACTAACCGGCCCGCTCGCGCGGGCCAAGCCAGGGTGGTCGATCAGCGATCCAGACCGGGATCGCCCTCGACGTTCTTCAGTCGCGGCAGGTAGGGCTTGCCGGGGCTGATGGTGTCGTGCTCGCGCAGGTAGTTGGCCACCACGTCCCAGACCGGGTCCGTATCCAGCGGCTCGTGGACATTCGCCCAGCCGGCGACCACGTACTTCCTGTCCGGATCCAGCGGCTCGCCGTTGATGTGCATATCACTGATGCGGCTGCCCATGGATTCATGCGGATCGATGGTGTACTCGATCCCCGAGGTCCGGACCATGTCGCCCCCCCGGTGGTGATAGGGGTTGGAGTTGAAGATCGAGTTGGCCACGTCCTCCAGCGCGTTCTTCAACTGCTCGCCGGTCATCTCGTTGCGCTGGGTCTCCGAGTAGGTGGTCGCGGTCTGCGTCATCAGCTCCTCGAAGGTGATGGGCGAGCCCGGCAGCACACTCACGCCCCAGCGGAAGCCCGGCGACAGGGCCACCTCGGCATCCATCTCCTTGATCATCGCGTCCATGATCACTTCGTCGAAGGTGCCGTTGAAGTTGCCGCGTCGATACAGCACGCCGTCGGTAACCGCCAACTCTTCGCTCAGCTTGTCCTCGTAGGGCTCGCGAACCTTGCGGATATGCTCTTCCATCTCCGCGTCCGCCTCGATCAGGTTGGAGAACACCGGCAGCAGCGTGAACTTGTAGTCGCGGATGCCGCTGTCGGTCACATCCAGGTCCATCACGCCCACGAACTTGCCGTTGGAACCGGCGTTGGTCACCAGGGTCCGCTCGCCGCCGGCATTCTCGATCTCCATCGCCCCGGGCACGGCATCGTGGGTGTGGCCACCCAGGATCACGTCCACGTCGCGCAGGCGGCGGGCCATCTCCATGTCCGTGACCATGCCGTTGTGCGACAGGATCGCGACCACCTTGGCCCCCTTCTCGCGGCATTCGTCAACCATCCGCTGCATGTTGTCGTCGCGGATGCCGAAGCTCCAGTCCGGGAACATGTAGTCGGGGTTGGCCACCGAGGTATACGGAAAGGCCTGGCCGATCACCGCCACCGGGACCCCGTTCATCTCGCGGATGGTGTAGGGCTCGAAGACCGGGTCGCCCCAGTCGCGATCCTCGATGTTCTGCGCCAGGAACTCGATGTTGTTGGGCTTGAAGTCGTTCTCGATGACCTCCATCACCCGTTCGTCGCCAAAGGTGAACTCCCAGTGGCCGACCATGATGTCCACGCCCAGCAGCTTCTGCGCATCCACCATGTCCTGGCCGTTGGTCCACAGCGACGTGGCCGAGCCCTGCCAGGTGTCGCCTCCGTCCAGCAACAGGGAGTTCGGGCGTTCCGCTCGGAGTTTCTGGATCAGCGTGGACAGGTGGGAGAACCCGCCCAGGCGTCCGTACTTCTCGGCCGCATATTTGAAATCCATGTGCGTCACGGCGTGCGCAAGCGGCGTACCGGGCTTGATGTCGAAGTATTCCAGCAGTTCCTTCCCGGCCATCACCGGCGGCTTGCCCTGCATGTCGCCAACCCCGATGTTCACGTCCGGCTCGCGGAAGTACACCGGCTTCAGCTGCGCGTGGCAGTCCGTGTAGTGCAGCAGCGAGACATTCCCGAATTTCGGCAGGTCATACATATCCGCATCGGCCGGTCGCCAGGATCCCTTCTCGCCAGCCCAGGCATTCATCGAGAAGCCGGCGGCGCTTGCGGCCACCATGGCCTCCAGGAACTCTCGGCGTGTCAGACTCATGTCGCTCTCCTTGGTGATCTTCTGGATTTCTCGTCAAACGACGGGGCATTACCGCGGCCCCACGCAGTTCCCGACGCGCAAAACCCATTAATGTTCCGCCAGAGCCGGCCAAGCGAGCCTGCACTAACCACATTTTCCCGGACATGGGCAGGAGAAGCGCCCACCTTCGCCACCCCTTCCCGCGAGATCGCGAAACTTTGAATTCCTGAGGAATGCGTCACAGTTCGGCAGGCAATCGACACAAAAAAGCCTGCTATCCGGAGATAGCAGGCCAAGACGCGACATACACCGTCGGAAGCATCCGGCCGCCTGCACGCTGGGGGATCGTGCGCTCCTTGGCGGCCGTTGTTCGGATCCGACGGTTTCAGGCTAGTCAGCCATCCGCCGGTCTTTCTTGATCCAGATCAATAGATCCCCCAATCCGTGGACCCGGCCGTGGATCCGGCCCTGGATCCAGGCCATGCGGCATTAGCTTCAGGCCGCGTACTTGCCCTGGGCCGCCAGCCCGTTGTCGCGGGCGCGCTCGTACACCGTCTGCTGGGCCTTCTCGAAATTGGCGCCCATGTCCTTGCCCCACAGCTCCATCGCCGCCTGCTGCATGCCGCGACCATAGGAGAAGGACAGCGGCCACGGGGCCCCGCCGATGCGGTTCATCGCATCCAGGTGATTGGTGGCGTCGGCATCGCTCTGCCCACCGGAGAGGAACACGATCCCGGGCAGGATCGCCGGCACAGCGGACTCCAGGCAGCGCAGCGTCGCATGCGCGACATCCTCCACGCTGGCCTGCTCGGGGCAGTCCTTGCCCGGCAGCACCATGCTGGCCTTCAGGATGGTGCCCTCCAGCAGGACATGATGCTCGTAGAGCGCCTTGAACACCGCGCGCTGGGTCGCCTCGGTCACGCCGTAGCAGGTCTCGATGTCGTGACTGCCGTCCATCAGGACCTCCGGCTCCACGATCGGGACGATGCCCTGCTCCTGGCACAGCGCGGCATACCGCGCCAGCGCGTGCGCATTCGACTCGATGCAGGTGTCGGTGGGCATGGTGTCGCCAATCGTGATCACCGCGCGCCACTTGGCGAACCGCGCGCCCATTTTGGCGTATTCCTCCAGGCGTTCGCGCAGGCCATCCAGGCCCTCGGTCACCTTCTCGCCGGGGAACCCGGCCAGGTCCTTCGCGCCGGTATCCACCTTGATGCCCGGCAGGATGCCGGACTCGTTCATTACGTCGACGAACGGCTTGCCGTCGCGGGTCGACTGGCGGATGGTCTCGTCATACAGGATCGCGCCCGAGATGTACTCGTTGAGCTGCGGCGTGGTCAGCAGCAGTTCGCGATAGGTCCGCCGGTTCTCCTCGGTGTTCTCGACCCCGACCGCGCCGAGCCGCTTGCCGATCGTCCCGGTGGATTCATCGATGGCGATGATGCCCTTGCCGGGGGCCACCATCGCTTCGGCCGTCTCTACCAACTGATCGATCTTCATGCCTGCTCCTTGCGTTGCTGCTTGGGAATTTGAAGAGTAGTCACCTACCCCGGGTTCTTCCAACACGGGTCCTTCCAACCCGACAGGCGAAACCCCAGCACAGTTTCCCGAACAGCACGAAAGGCCGTGTTCGCGGCGCACAAAAACCCGCTCAGACGTACATGCCCGCCGCGTACCCGGAGGCCCAGGCCCACTGGAAGTTGTGCCCGCCCAGATGCCCGGTCACGTCCACGACCTCGCCAATAAAATAGAGCCCCGGGATCGAGCGGCACTCCATCGTCTTCGAGGACAGGGCGGCGGTATCCACCCCGCCCAGCGTCACCTCCGCGGTGCGGTAGCCCTCGGTCCCGGACGGCCAGACCGTCCAGGGCTGACAAACCCCCGTTACCTGCTCGATATCGGCATTGCTCAGGCGCTCCAGCGGCCGGTTCTCCACCCACAGCTCGCACCAGCGCTGCGCGACCCGGCGGGTCAACTGCTCCCCCAGCACGCTCTTCAGCTCCAGTTTCGGGCGCTGCTCCCGCAGCTCGCGCAGATGGGCGGCCAGGTCCATGCCCGGGAACAGATCGATCGCCACCGGCTCCCCCTCCACCCAGTACGACGAGGCCTGGAGCACCGCCGGCCCGCTGAGCCCCCGATGCGTGAACAGCAGGTTTTCCCGAAACCCCATGCCCCCGGCGGTGGTCACCGTGTCCAGCGACACACCCGACAGCCCCTCCAGCTCCTCCAGGGGCCGCCCGCCCAGGGTGAACGGCACCAGGGCCGGCCGGGTGGGCTGGACCGCCAGGCCCAGCGAACGCGCCAGGTCCAGCCCGAAGCCGGTAGCCCCCATGCGCGGGATCGAATAGCCGCCCGTGGCGATCACCAGCGACTCGCAGGCAATCGCATCCCCGCCGGCCTGCAGCCGATGCGGCGCCCCCGTGGCCACATCCGTCACCGGTGTATCCGTGCGCACGGTCACACCGGCCGCCGCGCACTCGTCGAGCAGCATCTGCACAATGTCCTTCGACGACCGGTCACAGAACAGCTGTCCCAGCTTCTTCTCGTGGTACGGGATGCCGTGCTTCTCCACCAGGGCGATAAAGTCCCACTGGGTGTAGCGGCTGAGCGCGGACTTCACGAAATGCGGATTCGCGGAGATGAAATTCTCCGGCTCGCAGTACATGTTGGTGAAGTTGCAGCGCCCGCCACCGGACATCAGGATCTTCTTGCCCACCCGGTTGGCGTGGTCCAGCACCAGCACCCGCCGCCCGCGCCCGCCCGCCGTCAGCGCACACATCAGCCCGGCCGCGCCGCCGCCGATTACGACCACGTCGAAGTCCACTGTTGCCCGCCCCGGTTCCGTCACCAAACGTTCCCCGAGGCCAGCGGGATGTGGCGCAGCCGCCCGCCCGCGCTCAGCGCACCCACTCCTTGCGCACCACCAGGGTCTGCGCAATCAGGTCGTGCAGCGCCTGCCGGCGCCGGGTGAAGGCCACCATGATGTAGCCGATCATCAGGATCATCCCGGACAGAATGGTCGCGAAATGCCGCCCGGTCGCGCGCAGGAACGAGATCCGCTCGCCGTTGAAGTCCACCACCCGCAGCCCGAACACCATCTTGCCCAGCGTTGCCTGATACCGGGAGCTGTGCATGCCCGCCCAGTACAGCCAGGCGACCAGCATATTCACCAGAAACCAGGCCACCTCCGCCGGCGGCACCGGGTCATCCGGGCCGCGAACCGCCATCGTCTCCGGGCTGATCACGGCCTGCGCGACGATCTGCGGCACCCCGATGATCACGCCATCCACCAGATAGGCCCCGACGCGGACCCAGAACCCGCCATAGGCCGCGCGATCCTCGGGCGGGCCGTCGTGCCCTCCGGCTCCGGCCGCCATCGGCGCCCCGCACTGGATGCAGAACCGCGCGTCCGGCGGGTTCTGCTTGCCACACTGTCCACATTCCATGATCGATCGCTCTCCTTTCCTTGAGTGTCTGGGCCGCTGGCCGGCCTCTATCCTCCGGCCGGCCCCTACAATAACGGCTCGACCGGAAGAATCCGGGTCACGCCGGAGACGAACCGCCGCCACAGCCCCGCCTTGGGCTCGTAACGGTGGGCATTGCCGGAGCCGTCCCGCCACACCAGGCCGCCGGTCGCATCCCGCCCCACCCGGTAGGCCACCTGCGGCCGAATCCCTTGTTGATGCAGCGCCGCGAGCCGCTCCACCAGAACCGGCTCGCGCAGGAACACGCCCGACTCGCTGTTGGTATGCGCCGAGCGCGGATCCAGATTGAACGAGCCCACAAAGGCCTCGCGGCCGTCGAACACCAGCAGCTTGGTGTGCAGGCTGGCCTGCGAGGCATCGATCCCGCGGTCACGCTCCAGGCGCGCCCAGCGTGGCGGCCCGGTGGGGCGCAGCTCGAACAGCTCCACGCCGGCATCCAGCAAGGCGTGGCGCCGGCTCGCATAGCCCGCATGGGTAAAGGCCACATCATTGGCGGCCAGCGAATTCGTCAGCACCTGAATCCGGACCCCCGCCTCGCTCATGCGCGCCAACTGGGCCGCCCCGTCGCGCCCCGGTACAAAATACGGCGACACGATCAGCAGTTCCTCTTCCACGCCCAGCAGCCGCTCGCCCAGCGCATTCGCAACCCGCGAACCCTCGCCGCGCCCGCGCGCCTTGGCCTCGTCATCCACCACGAACTCGGCCTGCGTAGTCCACACATAGGCCGCCGCATCCGCCACCGGCTGCGGCACCGGCAATCCGTTCAGGGGCTCCATCTGCATCAGGGGGTGGGTGTGGTTCTGTGCCAGCCAGGCGCGCAAGGCCCCCTGCTGCATCGCCAGCCGCTCCGGTGAGGCGTTCTCCCGCGCCAGACGCTCGACCCCGATCGCCCCCGGACTGTTCCAGAACTCCACAAACGAAAGATCGATCTCCCGGACCAGCGGCCCCACCACCACCAGGTCCAGGTCCGCGAAGTTGTAGTCCGGGCTGGCCTCGAAATACTCGTCCCCCACATTGCGCCCGCCCGTGATCGCCAGATGCCCATCCACGATCCAGGCCTTGTTGTGCATCCGGTGGTTCAGGTCGCTGCCGCGGAAGAAGAACTCCGCACTCGCGCGCAACAAGCCCTCGCGGCTGCGAAACGGGTTGAAGACCCGCACCTCGATATTCGGGTGCTGATCGATCGCGGCCAGGGTGGCGTCGCGCCCGCGCGCATCGATGTCATCCAGCAGCAGCGACACCCGCACCCCGCGATCCGCCGCCCCCAGCAGCTCGCCCATCAGCACCCGGCCCGCCGCATCGTCGCGCCAGATGTAGGACTGAACCTGAATGCGCTCGCGTGCCATGCGCACGCTCATCACGCGCCAGCGAAACGCTTCCGCCCCCTCGTCCAGCAGCCGGAAGCCCGTCTTGCCCTCGTCCCGGGCTGGCGGATGCCCCTGCAGCCACGTCGCCAGCGGCCCCTCGGTCGCCGGCGGCTCCAGCCCCTGCCAGGCACGCTCCGGCGCCGGCTGCAGCGGGGTACAGCCAGCCACCAGCGCCAGCAACAGCACCGCCACAAGCCAGGAAAACCAAACCGGATAACGCATCACCAAGCCATCGCCGGACGCGAAGCCCCCCTTTCAAACCCCACGCGAGCGCTCAGCCTGCCGCCTCTACTCGGCCCTGTCGACGCGCCCGCCCGAACCCCGGACACAAAAAAAGCGAGCCGGGCGGACCCTGACTCGCTTTTTTCTACAAACTGGTAGGCGCGATTGGACTCGAACCAACGACCCCTACCATGTCAAGGTAGTGCTCTAACCAGCTGAGCTACGCGCCTGTCGTCTTCGAGCTGCGTATTCTACCGACTCCCCGCCCCCTGTCAAAGCCCATCGCAACGCAGCGCCATCCGGCTTTCCCAGGGGCAACGCGACGCCGCTGACCCGGCCAGTCTGCGCGACAAGCCATCGCTCAGTCATACCGCCCGGCGAACTTGAACCAAGGGGGCTCACCATGCACCCGAAGCGCATCACGGTATTCGGCGGCACCGGCTTTCTCGGCCGCGCCACGGTGCAAGAACTGCTCGACGCCGGGCACACCGTGCGCATCGCCTCGCGCCGCCCGGTACTACCCGATTCTCTGCAAAATCATCCCCGAGTGGAGCACTGCCGCGCCGACATCCGGGACGATGCCGATGTCGCCCGCGCCGTGGAAGGCGCCCGGGGCGTTATCAACGCCGTCAGCCTGTACGTGGAGCAACGCGACCTGCGCTTCACCACCATCCACGTCGAAGGCGCCGCGCGCCTCGCCCGCGCCGCCCGAAACGCGGGACTGGAGCGCGTCGTGCAGATCTCTGGCATCGGCGCCGACAGCCGCTCGCCCTCGTCGTACATCCGCGCCCGAGCGCAAGGCGAAGCCGCCGTCCTCCGCGAATTCCCCAGCGCCATCATCGTGCGCCCCAGCGTCCTCTTCGGCCCGGGCGACGCCTTCCTGCGCAACCTGGCCGGCCTGACGCCGCTGCCGGTCATTCCCCTGTTCGGCCGCGGCACCACCCGCCTGCAACCGGTACACGTCGGCGACATCGCCCGCGCCCTCGCAAGCCTGTGCGCAGACGCGCCGCCCACACACCCCATCTACGAACTCGGTGGCCCGGACATCCTCACCTATCGCCAGATCATGCGTCTGGTCCTCACGCACCTGGGCCGCAAACGCCCCATGCTGCCCATACCATTTACCGTCTGGCACGCCCTGGCCGCCCTCGGCTCACTGCTCCCCAACCCACCCCTGACCCGCGACCAGCTCTACCTGATGCAACAGGACAACATCGCCAACCCCACCCTCGGCACCTTCGCCGACCTCGGCATCACCCCCCACTCGCTCGAACAATCCCTGCCCGACTGCCTCCCAACCCATTAACCCCACCCGAAGAAATTACCCGACCAGCCCGCCTCCCCTTGTGGGAGCCTGCTTGCAGGCGAAGCCCCTGCCAAAGCCAGACACAGTCAAAGGCTTCGCGTGCAAGCACGCTCCCACAGCACACTCCCACAATTTGTGCCCCACCACACACCGTCATCCCGCCCGCAGCACCCGCTCGTCATCCCGGCCGCAGCGAAGCGAAGAGCCGGGATCTCCCACGCCCGAACCCACCACGGCACTACACACCTCACCCCAAGGGCCGAACCCCACAGGACAACCGCCAACAGAATCGGTAAGGTCAGGCCCAACACGTAAATGGACATGCGTCACATGGATGGACTCGCGGCCCGCCCGGCCCACGCCGAAGAATCCGGCCCCGCCCCTATAGCCGCGCCCGAACAGGTCGAGGCCTTTCTCGACCGCTGGCGCGACACCGGCGGCTCCGAGCGCGCCAACTACCAGCTCTTCCTCACCGAGCTGTGCAAACTACTGGACCTGCCCCACCCCGACCCGGCCAGCGACGACACCGCCGACAACGCCTACGTGTTCGAACGCCGCGTCACCATCCGCAACCCGGACGGCAGCGAGAACCGCGGCTACATCGACCTCTACCGCCGCGGCTGCTTCGTGCTGGAGGCCAAGCAGACCGGCAAGGGCCTGCACACCCAGGGCTGGGACAAGGCCATGCTCGCCGCGCAGAACCAGGCCGACCAGTACGTGCGCGCCCTGCCGGAAGACGAAGGCCGCCCGCCGTTCATCGTGGTCACCGATGTCGGCCGCAGCCTCGAGCTCTATTCCGAGTTCTCCCGCTCCGGCGGCACCTATGTCCCGTACCCGGACCCGAGCCGCCACCGCATCCGCCTGGAAGACCTGCGCGACCCCGAGATCCAGCAGCGCCTGCGCCACCTGTGGCTGGCGCCCGACCAGCTCGACGCCAGCAAACACGCCGCCCGCGTCACCCGCGAGGTCAGCGCGCGCCTGGCCGAACTGGCGAAATCCCTGGAACAGCAGGGCTTTGATGTCGAGCGCGTCGCCCACTTCCTCAAGCGCTGCCTGTTCACCATGTTCAGCGAGGACGTCGAACTCCTGCCCAAGGGCAGCTTCACCGCCCTGCTCGAGCGCCTGCAGCAGAACCCCGAACACTTCCCCGACGCCATGCGCTCGCTGTGGGAGACGATGAACACCGGCGGCTATGAAGGCCAGCTGATGCACAAAGTGCAGCGCTTCAACGGCGGCCTGTTCCAGAACATCGACCCCATCCCGCTCAACGCCGACCAGATCGCCCTGCTCATCCAGGCCGGCAAGGCCGACTGGCGCTTCGTTGAACCCGCCATCTTCGGCACCCTGCTGGAACGCGCGCTGGACCCGCGCGAACGCCACAAGCTCGGCGCCCACTACACCCCGCGCGCCTACGTGGAACGCCTGGTCATGCCCACGCTCATCGAGCCCCTGCGCGCCGAGTGGAACACCGTGCAGGTGGCCGCCGAGGCCTGGCTGCAGCAGAACAAGCCCGACAAGGCCCTGGACGAACTGCACCGCTTCCACCAGCGCCTGCGCGAAGTCCGCGTGCTCGACCCCGCCTGCGGCTCCGGCAACTTCCTCTACGTCGCGCTGGAACACCTCAAACGCCTCGAAGGCGAAGTGCTCAACCTCATCCGCGACCTGAGCGCCGGACAGGCCACCTTCGACACCGAAGGCCTCACCGTCGACCCGCACCAGTTCCTCGGGCTGGAGATCAACCCGCGCGCCGCCGCCATCGCCGAGATCGTGCTGTGGATCGGCTACCTGCAATGGCACTACCGCCTGCACGGCCGCCTCAGCCTGCCCGAACCCATCCTGCGCGACTTCCACAACATCGAATGCCGCGACGCGCTGATCGACTTTGATGCCCGCGAACCCATGACCGACGACCACGGCCAGCCCGTGACCATCTGGGACGGCATCAGCTACAAGAAAAGCCCCGTCACCGGCGAACTCATCCCCGACGAGACCGCCCGCACCCCCGTCTACCACTACAGCAACCCGCGCCGCACCGAATGGCCCGAAGCCGACTACATCGTCGGCAACCCGCCGTTTATTGGCGAAAAACGGATGCGAGACGCCCTGGGCGACGGTTACACCGAAGCCGTCCGCGCCACCTATGCCGAACTGCCCGCCTGCGACTTCGTCATGTACTGGTGGCACAAGGCGGCCGAACTCGCATCGAAAGGCGCGGTGCGCCGTTTCGGCTTCATCACCACCAACAGCATCGTCCAGAGCCGCAACCGCGGTGTCGTCGATCCCCATCTTCGTAAATCGATCGCCCTGCTGTTCGCCATCCCCGACCACCCCTGGGTGGATTCCGTGGACGGCGCAGCAGTACGTATCGCGATGACGGTGGGCGGAAAAGGGCCCGCCCCAGGCATCCTTCAGCGCGTACGCACCGAAAAGGATTCCGGCGATGAAGCGCGGACCATCGAGTTTCAGGAACGCCGGGGCGTCCTGTTTACGGACCTGACCGCCGGTGCGCCCCTGGTGGATGCGCAGCCCCTCGCCTCAAACGACGGGCTGGTCTTTCAGGGGGTCAAACTGGTCGGCAACGGATTCCTCGTCGGCTCGGATCAGCGAGAGCGCTGGCTCGCCGAGAACCCGGGCTGGGCACGCTTCCTCCCGCAGCTGATTGCCGGATCGGACCTCACGAAGCGACGTGAACCGCGCTATTGCATCGACTTTTTCGGCTGCGAAGAACAGGAGGCCAAGCAGGCCTTCGCACCCGGATTCCAGAAGGTCATTGACGAGGTAAAGCCGTTCCGCGATGAAGTAAAACGGAAAGCACACAGGGATCGGTACTGGATATTCGGCGAGTCGAGACCCGCCATGCGACGGGCGCTCGAGGCCCTACAGCGCTACGTTGTCACCAGCGAGGTGTCCAAACACCGTCTGTTTGTGTTCCTCGACCCCGCCACTACACTCGCCGACGGATCGCTGGCAGTCGTCGCCGTTGAGGAGCCACACTTCTTTGGTGTTCTCAGCAGCCGACTGCATGTCCGGTGGGCGCTAGCCCAAGGCGGACGCATGGGGATGGGCAACGATCCACGCTGGCAGAACGGCCCTTGTTTCCTAAACTTCCCCTTCCCAGAACTCGGTGACCACCAGGCCGCCACCATTGGCGACCTCGCCGAACGCATCGACGCCCACCGCAAGACGCGCCAGCACGAACACCCGGACCTGCCCCTCACCGGCATGTACAACGTGCTGGAGAAACTCCGCGCCGAAGAACCGCTGACCGACAAGGAACGCGCCATCCACGAACAGGGCCTCGTCTCCCTTCTGCGCGAACTGCACGACAACCTCGACCGCGCCGTCTTCGACGCCTACGGCTGGAACGACCTCGCCGACCGCCTCGTCGGCCGCCCCGGCGCCACCACACCGCTCCCGGACAAGCCCGCCGACCAGGCCGAAGCCGAAGAAGAACTCCTCAGCCGCCTCGTCGCGCTCAACGCCGAACGCGCCGCCGAAGAAGCCCAGGGCCACATCCGCTGGCTACGCCCCGACTACCAGGCCCCCGAAGCCACCCAGACCACCGCCACCCTGGATGCCAAGCCCGAGGCCGCCGCCGACACCCCGACCGAACCGGCCAAAAAGCCCACCTGGCCCAAATCCATGCCCGACCAGGTCGAAGCCGTCCGCCGCCTCCTCGCCATCGGCACCCAAACCCCGGAAGCCCTGGCCAGCCATTTCAAACGCAAACCCACGAAGTCGATCACCCAGGTCTTGGCCGCCCTCCAAATCCTCGGCCAGGCCACAACCGACAACGACCACTGGCGCCTGACATGAAAAACGACCAGCAGCATCAAGGGCTCACCGCTCGGCGATGGCCACAAACCGCATCGACAGCGGCGCGAGATAACACGGTCCTTAGGACCACGCCGGCGACCCATCCGACTGATTCAACGACGCTTTCATACGCCACGCGCCCGGTTCAATATCCAATTAAACACGCGCGCACGTTCATCTGGTATCCGTGCGCACAATCTAATCACTGTTAGGCCTCGAAAATACATTCAACCCAGCGCCTCGCTTCCCCTCAAAACTTTAACCGCTGTGCGTATTGGAGTGCGCGTCGGATATGCAATGAGCCAGACAAGAAATAACCATTACGTACCGCAATGGCACCAGCGCGGCTTCACTGATGAGCGCGATAATGAGTTGCGTCATCTTAAGCGTCGTGAGATCGAGCTAAAAGACGGATCGAGCAAAACCGTCTACGGAAGAAATTGGTTCACCCCAGCACAATGCTTTTACGAGAAAGACCTGTACTCGACCTTTTTCGGAACGCTAGTCAATGACGCTGTCGAACGGAGGCTATTTGGTCCAGTTGATGATAATGGCGCTGATGCAGTCAAAGCATTTCTCTCTGATGATCAGGATCAGTGGCACCATAACTTTCAGGACTTCTTCATCTACCTAGATGCACAGAAACTACGAACACCAAAAGGCCTGGACTGGGTCAAGACTAAGTACCCGGAATTAAGCCAGATCCAGCTAATGACTGAGATGCAGGCTTTGAGAACTATCCACTGCACGCTATGGGCTGAAGGCATTCGTGAACTAGTGTCAGCTGAAGATTCTGACGTTAAGTTCATTCTTTCTGACCATCCTGTAACTATCTACAACCATGCCTGTCCGCCGAATTCAGAGTTATGTGCGTACCCTAATGATCCTGATATAGCGTTAAAGGGATCTCAGACCATATTCCCATTGGACAAAAATAGATGCTTAATTCTTACTAACCTAGAGTATGCGCAAGATCCAGATGGTGTAAACCCAGTAGAGGAACGTACAAATTCGACAAGAATGCGGCAGTCAATGGTCAATACTATTAACTTCATCAATAGAAGAAGGTTAAATCAAGATGAAGTGACACAGATAAATTACATAATCAAGTCCAGAGCCAGAGAGGCAATTGCAGCTGGCAAAGAAAGCTGGCTTTACCCTGAAAATAGACTAACTTGTGATTGGTATGAATTGCGTCATGTACTAATTCCACCGTCTGATGAGTTATTCCATTTCGGCGGCGAAATGTATGCGGGTTATGAAGATGGTAGTACCTATTATCAGGATGCATTCGGTCGTACAGCGCCTCAAAATCACCACTTGAAAAAAGAAATTGATGAAAAAAATATCGGCAGAAATGATATGTGTGGGTGTGGTAGTAGCCGCAAGTACAAGAATTGCTGTAAGAATCTGCCGGAAGAATTACGAACCAGTTGGAGTGAGCTGAGTATACGTGAGCGAAATTTGGCTTTCTGCCGTGCAATCAAGGGAATTCTAGAGCTTGACGCTGGCAAAACATGGCTAGATGTCAGGCGTGAAATTACGGAGAAGCAAATTTCCGATATTTATAGTGTCTATTCCGTATTGTGGCCCCGTGAAACCAATATATATTCATTGCTACCAAAGTCAGACGGCCGATTCAGAGCTTTATATACCGGCGCCCTTGATGTTCGACTTATCGGATTGCATGCGTTACCTATGGCTTCATTATTTGATGAGTTTCTTATCGAGACCCCAATAGTCAATCCTAATAACGTTAAGCCAGAATTTAGTCCAGTTGAGGCCCCAGCCAAGTACAAGTACCAGGCGCTAAAAGACATTTTGTTTATGTTGGAGTTGGAGCCGTACGTCGGTTATGGCCTTATAAATCTCATTCCTGATCCTAGTAATTTTGATCTGAACTTAATGAGATCAATGATGGAGATGGCAACATCCCGACGACGAGCTGTTGAAAGTCAGAGAGATATGGAGGTCCATACAAAGCTGGCAATTGAGGACTATTTGAACTCAATTCATATGATGCCTAGAGATGTCAAAATTCGTTGTTTAGTTAGTGATTTTGGTATGCCTGAGGACGTTGCTGCTCAGTCGATTGATACGTTAGATGCGAATGCCGAGGCAACTCCATTGGCCATGTTGCGGCCAATGCAGCTAGGTGATGACGGTCAGCTTATCCAGTTTAGTATGTCGCCAAACTATGAAATGTCCCTTTTTACAGCTCAGGTGACAGGTTCGGTCATCGTAACCGACAGTGAGTCTAGGTGGATTGAGTTTCAGTCTGCACAGCACAGACAGGCGGGCGTTGCGTCTTATCCGTGGAACGATGTTTATAGAAAATTAGATCGGATACCAATGGATTATCATATGGTTGAGTCATTCATCAAAAGCCAGAAGCACTTTGCTGCTTACAGGGCAGTCTTGAAGCATGCAGATCAACTAGTATTGAAAGGTGAGAATGATCCTAATCGGCTGAATCGGCTCAGTGAATCAGCAACTCGAGTCAAGAAGAAGCTTGAACGGATCGATGCCTCGGAGACCGCCGAGTCTTTGAATGGCGACTGTAGGATTCTAGTGCCTGATGGTGGTATCTATGACATTAATGTTCAACGGCTTTTGGCTCGTTCTGGTTGCATAAGGTATGACGATAAAGTTCGTTCAGTGTATTACGTAGGGTTGAAATTGTAGTCCTGTTGAATTGTGAGAGAAAGGTTACCGAAAGTACGAAGTGCAAAATTGTCCTAACAAGGCGCTGCTGGCGAACAAGATTTCCGCTGCGCTCCAAATTTGCCGCAGAGCGCAACGTTAGGTCTTATCCTTATTAGGTTAAAGTATGGAAATTAGAGGGCTTCAGATTGCTGGATATTCAGCTATCAAAGCGGGGCTCCGGGGTCAGACCTTGCCTCTTGCTACGGAGATAACGGGATCGGACCACGGTAACCCCCTGTTCGAACGATACTTTCGTGCGTTCAAGGCCGGTTTCTGAGCCTTAAACGAGGAATTTCACCGGCGGAATGGGTCCTCCCCGGCGCCCTGGGCGCGCGCACGCGCGATTCGCTTAAGATTGGTATGGTCTCCCCCAAGGACCCGACGAACGCCCAGGGAAAAAACGAGAGAGCTGCACGGATGGGGCTATCAGACCGAGATTACGACCGCGACGGGCCGCCCCGTCGTAAACGGCGACGACAACCTCGTCACTCGGACGAGCCAGCGATGGACCGGAGCACCAAGCAACTCCTCATGGTCGTCCTGATCCTCGCGCTCGTCCTCGCCCTAGCCTACCTGTTGCACTACCACACGCAGATCCGGGCCGTGAACAACATGCTCGAGCGGCTGGGAGTGATCCAGTCTGAAGCGACCGAGCAGCTGGTGAAACCGGCTCTGGAAGGCCTGCGCGGCCAACAGGAACGCCTCGAGCGACAACAACGGCGGGAAGAAGCACTCCGTCAGCGCGAAGCCGCAGAGGCTCGAAGGGAACGCGCCTTTGAACGCGCGTTCATTGCCCAGTATGAAGTCCCGGAAGGCTGCGATAGCTGGGACTCCGAAGCGCAAATGGTCGAGTGCACCAACCACCGCATCCGCGCGCGCCGCGAATTCCGTGCCGAATTCTTCCGAGAATCCGCGCCTAACCAGCTCCTCCTGGAGGGCACTCGGCGATGACGGCCCAGACATCCGCTCGCCTGGGACCACGGTGCCAAAAAGGGGGTCGGACCACGGTAACTGACGGTCTTAACTGCATTTCTGACGATAGTTGGCTCTTTCAGGGCCTTAAACGGCGTATTCCGCCCCCAAACAGGCTTTTGCTCTGGAATCCGGTCCAGCTGCGGCACCGCGTAGGGGACCGGAGGAGTGTGGGGCCACTTCGACGGATTGGCACGCCCCCGGATGCCGCGCAATGGCGCCATCCCACTTTTTCCCGCGCCTTCCGGCGCTGACGACTTAGGCCGTACGTTGCTTTAGAAACGGATTAGCACGAAAAAAGGAGACAAATATGGGGCTTTACGATCGCGACTATGTCCACGAGAAAAGAACGGCCCAAAACAAGAAATCAACGGGTGATCGACCCGGGGGAACATCCAATCCTGGTGCTCGCGTCCGCCGGACTCGCCCGGCTCAGACGTCGCATTCCCGACCTGGAGCCCCACCCAGTCCAGACTGGAAGACGATCGTCCTATGGGTATCCCTCGCCGCGAACGCGATGCTTCTAACAGCCTTGTTCATCCTCCACGGCAGATAGGATCTCCCGGTGCCCGATGTAGTGGTCAAGTGATTTCGGACACCTCAGTACAACTCGGGGTCAGACCTTGCCTTTTGCCCCCGCATCAAGGCAGAGGCAAAGGGCAAGGTCTGACCCCCATGATTTTCCAGGCCAGGGACCGCCAGCGGTACGGGTAAACTGGGCCAGGCCTACGGGAACTAATGTCACAGAAATGGGGGCCGTAACTCATGAGCACTTTTGCACTACTTTTGATCGTGCTTGGCGTAGTTGTGTTTGGGGTTGCGATAAAGCAACACCAAACAGATAAGAATCAGGGAGATAAAACGGGGGTGATTGGCATTGTCTTATTCTCGATCGGGCTAGGGATCGCAAGTTGGTGAGATTAATAATCGGCATGCAACCCCGCTTCACTCGCAACCTCAAGGCCGCCCATGCGCCAGGCTTACTTTCCCTAGCGACCATCAATGGAGGTCGGCTGATGTGGAAGCTCCTATGGATAACACTTTTTCTATGGCCACTGAGCGGTGCCGCTTCTAATGTGGATAAAGCGACCATGGTGAGCCAGCTGACTCAAGAGCAGTTGGATCGGATAAACAGCACAGCAATGTCCCGAACTCGCCCGGAAGAAACTACCCCCACCTACAGGCCCAACGATCTTTGGAGGTGCTATTTGGATGAAGCGCGCAACTAGGGGTCAGACCTTGTCTTTTGCCCACGAATCAAGGGAGAGGCAAAAGGCAAGGTCCAAAAGGCAAGGTCTGACCCCATGCAAGCACATGATTTTCCAGGCCAGGGACTGAAAGAAAGAGGACACCCACCTTCTTCCGGTTCTCTCGCAGTCATCCCAGCCGAGCGTAGCGAAGAGCCGGGATCGCAATAACGAGGTTCTAACCCGGCGCCGGAGTTCCCGGATAACCGCTACGCGGGTTCGGGGTTGACGACCGGCTCGGGATACGAACGAGCCCCGGTAGATACCGTCTTGCCCTATGTGGCGCAAGGGGGCGCGTGACGGGGTTGAGCTCGCCGCAGGAAAATACTCCCGGATCCGTGGGAGCTCAGCCCCCTGAGCGATCCGGCGCTCGACCCGACACCATCGGCCAGAGGGCTGGCCTCCCACAGCCCAGGACACCCCCTGTAGGTGGCTGCTTGCAGGCGAAGGCTCCTGCCCGGGTCCGGCTTTGGCGGGGGCTTCGCTTGCGAGCAAGCTCCTACAGGGGACCGTGAGGGCCCGGGGCCCGACCTTGCCTTTTGCCCATGCTTCGACACCCCCGTACGTACCCAGATCTTGTTGGAGGACTCTCCGCGATGAGCCAGGAAGATCCGCGAGGGATGTTCCGATCTTGCGGGTTGGCTTCCAGCCTCGCAGGGGCAAAAGGCACGATCTGAGGCCGTGCCGCGTGCTGCCCTGCCCCGTTGACTGCGTTACCGAAGCGCCTTGTATGCGCCTTTCATTGTCCGGGACGAGTGGCTATAAGAAGAGTTATCCGAACGCACAGAAACCCGCCAACGCGGAACGACGCATGGGCATGCGTCAGACAGGATTGGAGGCGTCGCCATGGCCACTTCGAGCACCGATGAACTGCTTCGCAATAATGAGCAATACACCAGTGGCCAGCCGGTCCACGAACCCAGCCACCCCGGCGAGCAGCCCATCCAGCCGTCGCGGCGCGTGGCGGTCGTGGCCTGTATGGACGCGCGCCTGGATGTAGAGGACCTGCTGGGTTTGCAGACCGGCGAGGCACACATCATCCGCAACGCAGGCGGCGTCGTGACCGAGGATGCGATCCGCTGCCTGATCATTTCGCATCACTTGCTGAATACCAATGAGATCATCCTCATCCACCACACGCGTTGCGGAATGCTCGCCTTTACCGACGACCTTCTCAAAGCCGGTCTCGAGGGTGATGCGGCAGCGGAGCAGCTGCTCGGTCAGGCGACCGGTCGCACCTTCATCAGTACTGGGCAGGCCTCAAGTAGTCCGGCCGCTTTCCACGCTTTTCGCGGTCCGCTCGAACCACTGGATTCGCCGCGCGACGACAACAACATGGAGCGCCTGGCGTGGGACGTCCGGCGGGGTATGTCGGTGATCAAGAATCATCCCTGGCTGCCCAGCAGTGGGCCCGACGCGGTAACGGTGCGCGGTTTCATCTACGACGTCGACACCGGCAAGCTCGAGGAGGTCAGCTACCCCGGGCCGATGGGATCGATCGGCTGACCAGCGCGTTTGGGCATAGGCGTTCGGACCTACGGGGCCAGATCTTGCCTCTTGCCCGAAGCCGACCGGACAGGTGAAACCACAAAATCCAACCCCGCGCCGACCGAGAAAAACGGGGACAGATTTATTTTTCCGCGGCCAAAACGTCATCCCGGCCGGAGCGAGGCGGAGAATCGAGATCGCTGACGCTAACGCCTGCACCGCCGGCCGAGATTGCGGATAACCGGTTTGCGGTTTCCGGGATGGCGTTCAAACGCCACAAACCGTGAGCGGAGGTCTGGTGGCGGCCTAGTTCTTCTTCGACGCTCCACCAGGGAGGTGCAGCAGGCGTTCGCTTCGCCAGACCCGGACAACCCTTACCCGGTCGGGATCACGCCGGTACACGATGCGGAACGGTGGATGGACGAGCTCTCGCAGAAACGGCTGGTCAAATTCAGGCACTACCCTGCCGATGTCGGGGTGGTCGTTCAGGGCCTGAACTCGTTGGAAAATCTCTTGTACCAGTCTCTGTCCGACCTCCGGCACACCTTGCTCCGAGTACCACTCCTGCATCTGCTTGAGATCGCGCAGGGCGGATTCGGCAAACGTGATCGTATGCCGGGCATATTGCTAGTTGAGACCGAGCTGCGCCCTGGCCTCGTCCAGCGAGACTTCCCGACCGCCCTCCAGGTCCGCCAGACCCGCCACGACGGCCCGCATGAACTCCCGCTCTTCCTCGGCCTTTTCGTAATCCGCCACCGACTGCACCACGGCAACACCCCTGCCCCGACTCGTCAGCAGCACGGGCCGGTGAACCTCGGCCACGTGTTTCATAACCCGTCCGGGATTCGCCTTCAGGTCTGTCAGGGGGACCAGATCTTCGGAAAATTTGATCATCGCAATCCGCTCCATCATAAGCCGCCGTTAGGGCGGACTATAGCACCTGTTAAAAGGGCTATGGCGAGCACCCTGCGGAGGAAGAGAACACCCATCCTCTTCGAAGTGCCACACTGTCATCCCGGCCGGAGCGAAGCGCAGAGCCGGGATCTCTGACGTCCGCTCCTGCCTTGGCGCCCGAGATCCTGGATAACCGCTTTGCGGTTTTCGGGATGACGTTGCAGGCTGGACGAAAGGACAATTCCTGGAACGATCCGGCCGGTTGCCGCAGTTTGTGCGGTGTCTGGCAGTGGCGGAATACCCGTACGGTTTACGGGACGTACGCGAAGGCGTACTCTTGGTCGAAGCCCACACACTTGCGAGGTGCGCCATGACGGGAATTACGGCTACAGAGGCGCGCAGCAACCTCTACCGGCTGATCGACGAAACGGCGGAATCCCACGAGCCGATTGTGATCACCGGCAAGCGGAACAACGCAGTCCTGCTATCCGAGTCGGACTGGTCTGCGATTCAGGAGACCCTGTACCTGCTATCGGTGCCGGGTATGCGCGAGTCGATCCGCGAGGGCATGGATACTCCGGCGGATGAATGCCACGAGGAGCTGGATTGGTGACATGGAAGTTGGTCTACACCCGACAGGCTCAAAAGGATGCGAAGAAGCTGGCTGCCAGCGGCCTTAAGCCAAAGGCACATGAACTGCTGTCGCTGATCGCGGAAGATCCGTATCGAAAGCCCCCACCGTTCGAGAAGCTGGTGGGTGATCTCTCCGGCGCGTACTCGCGGCGCATCAATATTCACCGCCGGCTTGTGTACCAGGTGCTTGAAGACGACAGAGTGGTCAAGGTGATTCGTTTATGGAGCCACTACGAGTAAGCCGGCTACACGATTCCCCGGAAACGGGGACAGATTGATTTTCTCATGCGTGACGTGACGGCGGACGGCCTGGACGCCGCCGCTCAATGCGACAGCCGATGACCTGCTCCACCTCATCCACAAAACGCTGGTTGCCGGTGAGTTGGCCGCGCTGCAGCGCCTCGCGCATCAGCGACAATCGTTACCGGAAGAGGACATCCATCTTGTTTACATGCCGCAGCAGCCCCACCTCCCGCAGGAGCCCAGGCCTTCGGGCGGCGGGGCGCTGGATACGCCCGATCGGCGAGAGGGCTCGCCTCCTACAGTGATAGGGCCCCAGCCTCGAGAAAGAGGACACCCATCTTCTCCCTGGCGGCAGACCGCGTGGTCTCCGGGGTCAGACCTTGCTTTTTTCCCTTGGTCAGCTAAGGAGGCAAGAAGCAAGGTCTGACCCTCTACCACCTTCCCACCCATCTTCTTCCCTCACATCAGCGCTTCGGCTCGATCAGGCCCGGGTCGTCCTCGACCGGACGATTCACTCGGCTCGAAACGGCGTGATAGCGCAACATGTCCGGCGGAAAGCGGCGAGTCTTGGCCCGGATGTCGTCACGCTCGGACAGTCCCGGATCGAGCCAGTCCCACCGACACTGTGCGTCGAGTATCAGCGGTTGGCGGTCATGGATATGTGCAAGTGGATCGTTGGCGGGTTCAGTGATGATCGCGCAGCAGGCACCCCCATCGACCATGGGTTCCCAGATACCTGCCATCATCAGGATGTCCTGCGCTGCATCCTCGGTCAGGGTGATGTAGTGCGGCTGCTTGCCCTGTTCGGTCTTGCGCCATTCGTACCAACCGTCGGCCAGCACGATGCAACGCCGGTGCGCAAACGCTGATCGAAAATACCGACTGGTGGCGACCGTCTCGGCCCGAGCGTTGATCGGTCGCGGCCCGTCCTCGACGCGCCTCGGCCGAAAGCCCCAGAACATCGGCTGGAAGGCCGCTGGCGCATCCTCGCCGGCCCGGAACGCTTCCAGATGGGTGCCGGGGGCAACGTTGTACCTGGGTACGTCGAACCCCTCGTCGACGGGGACCTGGAAGTACCGCATGGCGAGTTCGCTGGTCGCGCTATAGCGCGTCATCCGTCCGCACATGGCGTCTCTCCCTCCTGGGGTCGTGGGGTTAGCAGCATTCTCGTGTGGCCGACCTCACGATCGCCTCCCAGTGCTGCTCCAGCATCATCACACCGGACATTGGTCCACCGCTGCGAGTGGGTCAGGTCTTGCTATCGTCCTCCGACTGGTTCCACGGGAGACGGCCCTCGATCTCCAGGTGCAGGGCAAACACGAGCAGTGTGCGTATGAGAATAATCAGGGCCAGCATGAGTACGTTTTCCATGGAGTACTCGATCGCTACGGTCATGATGATGTCGGCCGCGACCAGGAACTCCAGTCCGAGAATCAGCCCGCGCACGCTGCGACGGCGATAATCGACGTAGGCCTCGTGTGTGCTCATGCGGCGCATGTTCACCAGCCAAACCACTGTTGCCAGCACGAATCCACCGATGATCACGGCGATGCCGACTGCTTCGAGCCCTAGTACCAGTGCGTTGGCGATCTGAAGAAAGACATCGTTCATGTCTGCATCCTTTTCGGGTCAGCGACTTGCGGCAAGTCTACTGCCGGCGGTTGGTCGCCGCCCAATGTTGAACCGCCAGGAGTCTGTCGGGCCCGGGGAAGAACGGGGCTGAAGCGCGCCTCTTCCGTGGGGTGGTTTCGGTATGCTCGAAGGCATGTGCCCGCCCAAGGACCGCGAATCCGCATCCCTCGGCCGCGCGACCGCGACCTTCCGGTTGTATGCCGAGCTGAACGACTTCCTCGCGCCCGAACGGCGATACCAGAGCTTTGAACACGCGTTCGACGGAACCCCTTCGGTCAAGGACCGCATCGAGTCGCTGGGCGTGCCGCACACGGAGGTTGACCTGGTACTGGTCGACGGGCGGGCAGTGGATTTCGGCCACCGGCTGCGCGGCGGTGAGCGGGTGGCGGTCTACCCGGTGTTCGAGGCCTTCGACGTAGGCGACGTCTCCCGCCTGCGACCCCAGCCGCTGCGCGAACCACGCTTCATCCTCGATGTGCATCTGGGACGGCTGGCCGGTTACCTGCGTGCGCTGGGCTTCAACTGCCTGTATGCCAACGACTTCTCCGATGAGTTCATCATCCGCACCGCGCAGGACGAGCACCGCATTATCCTCACGCGTGACACTGGCCTGCTGAAGGACGGCCGGGTGACTCACGGGCGGTACGTGCACGCTACGGACCCATTGCAACAGCTTCGCGAGGTGGTCGACCGCTTTCAGCTCGCCGGGCTGTTCGAGCCGTTCTCGCGTTGCATGCGGTGTAACGGCGAGCTCCGGTCGATCGATGGCGCTGCACTCGCCGACTCGGTCGAGCCGAGCGAGGTGCCGCCCGGGGTGCTCGAGCGCTTCGGCGCATTCGTGCGCTGCAGCGGCTGCGGCCGGGTCTACTGGCGCGGCAGCCACTACGATCGACTGCGTCAGCGCTTTCGGTCGGTCGGCATCGACATCTGACCCTGTGCGGCCTGGCATGATCTCCGAGGTCACCAAGCCCCTGAAAACGGTGATCTGCAGGATGTTCAGAAGCCAATGCGCAGGCCCCGGATGGGGCGCGTTACACCCGGGAAACGGGGACAGATTGATTCTCTCATGCCTGACGTGACGGCGGACGGCCTGGACGCCGCCACTCAATGCGACAGCCCATGACCTGCTCCACCCCATCCACAAAACGCCGGTTGACGGTGAGTTGGCCGCGCTGCAGCGCCTCGCGCATCAGCGACAGCTTCTGTTCCGGGACGCCCTGCTCCACGAACCGCGCATACCGGACACGTCGTTCATCGTCATCATCCCCTCAACGTGCTCGCGCGCCGCGTGGCAGCAGCAATGCGCTCCGCGAGCATCTACAGGGGCAGCGTCGTTTGTCGGCTGGCTTCCAGCTGGGTGTTCCGTGACGCCGAGGCCAGCTTGGTGACGCGCACGCCCAGCAGTCGCAGCGGTTGACCCAGGTCGATCCGGCGCAAGCAGCCACGGGACGCGGCCAGAATCGCCTGAGGGTCGTCCGTCCACGTGTCCAGCGTAAGGTCGCGAGTAACCGTGCGGAAATCGCTATAGCGCAACTTGATCCCGATCGTCCGGCCCAAGTAGCCCTTGCTACGGAGATCCCCGGCAACCCGTTCGCATAGGGCCACCAGGATGCGAGTCAGCTCGTCCCGATCCGCCCGTGGATGCAGGTCCCGCTCGAAGGTGGACTCTCGGCTGATGGATTTAGGCTCCCGCTCGGTGACTACGGGGCTGTCGTCCCGGCCATGGGCCGCCTCGTGCAGCCACCAGGCATAGGTCTCGCCAAAATGCTGGCGCAACCGATACAGATCGGCCTTCGCCAAATCGCCAATCGAAACGATCCCCAGCGCTTTAAGGCGCTCGGTCGCCTTTGGCCCTATACCGTTCACCTTCCCCACCCCCAGCGCCCAGATGCGCGCCTCGAGGTCGCCTTCGCCCAGCACCGTCATCCCCGCCGGCTTCTCCAGATCCGAGGCGATCTTGGCCAGCAGCTTGTTCGCGGCCAGGCCGATGGAACAAGACAGCCCCGTCTCGGCCTGCACCGCATCCCGAATCCCTCGCGCCGTCACCACCGGATCGCCCTTCACGTCGGTCAGATCGATGAACAGCTCGTCGATGCCGCGATCCTCGACCTTATCGGCCCGCGCCCGGACCACCTGCTTGAACTGGCGCGAATAGGCCCGATAGGCATCGAAATCCGCCGGCAACAAAACCGCATCCGGCGCCAGCTGCCCCGCCTTCATCAGCCCCATCCCGGAATGCACCCCGAACGCCCGCGCCTCGTAGGTCGCCGTCGTCACCACGCCGCGCCCTCGATAATCGCCGAGCCGTTCGAACCGATACCGCCCATCTGCCCCTCGCTCCGGCACGGAGAGACGTCGCCCGCCGATCACCGCGGGCCGCCCCCGTAGCTCCGGATAGCGCAGCAGATCCACGGATGCATAAAACGCATCCATATCGAGATGAGCGATGGTTCTCACGGAATGCCAATCAGACCCGGACTCGGCTTTAAGGCACGCAGCACGCTGCGCGCCCTGAAGGGGCAGTCTAACAGCCAGCATCCCGACCACACCGATGAATTACCGCCCCATCCCACCCTACTGTGGGAGGCCAGCCTCTGGCCGAGGGGCATGGCTGGCGCTGGATCGACCAGAGGGCTGGCCTCCCACAACAGAGAAAGGAACAGAGAAAGAGGACACCCATCTTCTTCCTGGACGAGGCATTTCGCACCCGAAATGGGGCGATGACGCGCTCTGGCTCAGCGCGCGGCGACGCGAACGGGTCCCAGCCTAGACGAGCCCTTCGGCAACCGCTCGGGATCGCATTCCAGCGACGCAAGGGCGGCTGCGCGGCTCGCCACGCTCGAACAGAGAAAGAGGACACCCATCTTCTTCCTGGACGAGGCATTTCGCACCCGAAATGGGGCGATGACGCGCTCTGGCTCAGCGCGCGGCGACGCGAACGGGTCCCAGCCTAGACGAGCCCTTCGGCAACCGCTCGGGATCGCATTCCAGCGACGCAAGGGCGGCTGCGCGGCTCGCCACGCTCGCGCGGGCCGGACGACTAACCCAGCGCGTCGAGCAGCCGTGTCAGGTTGTCCCGGAACTGCTGCTGGCGCTCGGCCTCGGCCTCGCGGAACCGCGCATCCTGCTCGACCAGGGTGTTCAGGATCTGCCCGCCCGTGTCGACGGGATTGTCCAGGAACTGGAGCGCTGGCTGGCTGAAGCGTTCCTGGAGGGCCTCCACCAGTTGCTCGAGGCGCTGGGCCGCGCGGGAGTGTTCCGGCGCGTCCAGTTGCTGCGTCTGTTCGTAGGCCTGGGTCATGCGGTAGGTCTCGGTGCGCGTCATGTTCAGCTCCATCGACTGGAGCCGGTCGGTATCGAAACGCAGGTCCGGCAGCATCTCGAACGCCCGCTGGACATCGCCATGGAAGAATTCGTCCGCGAGCGAGCCGATATCGCGCACCAGCTCCTCGACGGCACGCAGTTCGTCCGGGTCCAGGTCACCCTGCACGGAGAACTGGTAGCCGCTCGCCGCGTACCGGCTGACATCCAGCCAGCTATCGGCTGCCCCGTCCTGCACCTGGACCTGGGTCTGCAGCCGCGCGTCCTGGACGCTCTGAAACCGGATCTGAACCTCCGCACCCGACTGGGTGGTGATGTTCAGTTCCAGGCTCTCGGCGCGCGAGAAGCGCTCGCTCATGGACAGGGCCGTGGTGCCGGCCAGGCTGCGCTCGGCGGGAGGCAGCCGGAGGTCTTCCAGGGCCGCGAAGGTCAGGCGTTCGGTCTCGTCCACGTCCTCGGCGATGCGGCCTTCCAACAGGTTGAGCCCCGACAGGATCTCCCGCGCCTCCCGAAAGCCCTGTTCCACGCCCTGGGTCGCCTGCTCCCTCAGCGCCTCCAGCTCGGCGCCCGACGCGCCGCGGGCCCGGGCATTCGCCAGCCCCATCTCCACGAAGGTCGCGATCCGGTCGGCCACCTTTTCCGGGGTGAAGTCGCTGGCATCCAGACGCTTGAGGCTGCCAAGGCTTTCGCCGGGGATGGCCCGCGCCAGGTTCTGCAGGATCTGATTCTGCAGGGCGTTCAGGCTGCGGCCGGAGCCGCCGTCGGCCTGCGCAAGGCCCTGGCGCGTAAAGCCAGACCGCTCTGCGGGGCCCTTTAGGGAGATTGGGTGGAAACTGGTATCGACAGGCATGGCGGCGCACTCACACACGGGGACGGGTACGGCGTTAACGGCCGCCGGTGGAGATTCTTTAGCCCACCTTCGGGGCAAGGGAGCATCCAGTGTGGGACGGTGGCCCCTCTAGCTCCGGGCGCCACAGCCTTATCCTGGCTGAGCGAATCGAGGAGCCGGAGCTCTGCAGTCGGCCCCTGCCCCGGTGCACGAGATCCCGGATAACCACTGGGCGTTGCTGGAATGACCGCCTAGTCGGAACACAGAAGGGCCTGTAGGAGGCTGCTTGCAGGCGAAGCCCCTGCCCGCGTCTGGCTTTGGCAGGGGCTTCGCCTGCAAGCAGGCTCCTACGGGGCCCCGGGTCTCTCAGGGCCATCGGGGTTGGTCAGGGGGCGCGGGTGCGAGCGAAATTGGTATTGTGCGCGGGTCAAAGGGCCAGGCCTGGGCTTTTTCCCTTGGCCAATCGCTGGGCCGAGCAGCAGGATTCGCTCTTGGGGTTCGGATTATCGCGAATCGGGTGGGAGTCCGATGGACTCACGCATCAGATCGAGTAGGCCCTCGACACTCGACGGATCCTCGGTATCGAACATGACGCCCGCGCCATGCTCATCCACCCGCATCACGATGCACTGCCAAACATAGGTCCGGCCGTCGGCGTCCTCTTCCGGGCTCACCGTAACTTTCAGTCTTGAATGCTCGGAGATACCTGAAACGGGCATCTCTACGTAAAGGCCGCTAAGGCTGACATCGCGGACCCACCCATTTGCCCGGAATGCGGGGGCACCCTGCAACGGCTGTACTTCCGCGGTCATGCGAACGCCCCTGCGTCGCCCTTCCCGAAGTTCCATCGACCACCCCTCTGCCGCGAACCCGCAAGCTACGACATTTTCATGTGCCTCACCCCTGACTGTAGAGCATCCGAATGCGGACCCGCGGCCGGACGGGCCGGGGCCGGATCTCTGCAATCGGGCCGGTTAGCCGGTGGGGTCGAGGATGGACGGGTCGTCGTTTTGTGGCCGGTTCACTCGGGTCGAAACGGGGTACGCCTGCAAGGCGCTGGGCGGCAGGCGCCGGGTGAGGTGACGAACCTGCTCGCGGTCCGTGATGGCGGGGTCCAGCCAATCCCAGCGGCATGTGGCGTCCAGCGCGAGGGGCTGTCGGGCGTGAATGAACGCCAGCTGCTCGGACGCGGGCTCGGTAATGATCGCGCAGCAGGCCCCACCCTCCGCGGTCGGCTCCCAGATGCCGGCGAGGAACAGCACGTCCTGCGGCGCGTCGTCGGTCAGGGTGATGAAATGCGGCTGCTTGCCCTGTCCGGTCAATTGCCACTCGAACCAGCCGTCCGCCGGGATGATGCAGCGCCGATGCGCGAAGGCACTGCGAAAGTACGGGCTGCTGGCTACCTTTTCCGCACGCGCGTTGATGGGCTGCGGCCCTTCGGTGACGCGTTTCGGCCGGAAGCCCCAGTGCATGGGCTGAAACGCGGCCTTGGCTTTGTCGCTCGCCCGGAACGCCTCGATGTCCGTGCCTGGCGCGACGTTGTACCGCGGGGCATCGAAGTCCTGGTCGATCCGGGTCTCGAAGTAGCGCCAGGCCAGTTCGCTGGTGGCCGAGTAGCGCGCAAATCGTCCACACATGTCGTCTCGCCTTACCGGGCCGTTGCGTCGATCCGCGCCTGCAGTCTTGCGATCCGTGCCGTGGCCCGGGGCCCGGATGCGAGTTGCCCGGCATACTGCAGCGCACGTTTCCAGTCCCGGCGCTGGTGCTCGTGGTACTTGGCCAGCGCCTCCAGTGCCTCCTGGACGCCCTGCTCCGCCAGTGCCTCCCAGACCGGCACGGCCTGATCATATCGCCCCTCGCGACGCCATTCGCGCGCGAGCCACAATCGGCCGGCCGGCGACAGCCGGTGCTGGTGGGATTCGAGCAGCCGCCGGGCGGTGTCCGTTCCCTGCAGGCGTTCCTGTACGCGCGCGGCGCCCTCCACCGATGCCCCATGCGCCGCGGGCTGTAACAGCACGGACGCCAGCGCCGGGCCCAGCAGGGTCAGGGACAGGATGTCGTCGGTGTTGTGCCGGACGACGCGTTCCAGCTCCTCGCTGCGCCCGGAGGCAAGATAGGCCTTCCAGGCCCACGGAGCCTCGGACCCGGGCAGGTCGTCCTGACGAGCGAGCCCCAGCAGGCGCTCCTCGACCGTTCGCAGGCGACAGTCCGGCCAGGCGTGGCCGTACAGGCTGCGCACCGGGTGCAGGAGATCGGTATGCGCAGTCTCCGGTGCATCCGGGCGGCGCTGCATGCGACGACGATCGCGTAACAGCGGCAGGTCGAAGGTCTTGCCGTTGTAGCTGACGAGGTGGTCGCACTCGCTTAGCGCGGCGTCGACCGCTTCCAGCAGGGCGCCCTCGCCCGCGAACGCCGTCATCAGCCACTGACGCAGGCGGACCCGGCCATCCTGGAGGGTCGCCAGCCCGACCAGAAACGCGACCGTCCCGGCACCCCCGGCGAGGCCCGTGGTCTCGGTATCGATAAAACCCACGCGCCGATCGGCGTGCCAGAACGGCATTGCCGGTTCGCGCGCCCGGGCCAGGGTATGTCGGCCATGGGCGTGGAGATCCGGCATCGCGCGATCGAGCTGGATCACTTGCGGTGCCAGGAGTTCGCCATCCAGGCGCCTGGCCAGTTCCTCGGGCGGGATGGCGGATTCGGCGGCTGTACGGTTCGGCCGTGTTCGCCCGGTCCCCGCCACACCCATACGGTCGAGCCGGGCCCGGATCTCGTCCAGCACGTTGCCCGTGTCCGATGCGGTGCCGGCAGTACGAGAATCGGCCGAGGTCCGGCCAGGGGCCGGCGGTTCGCTACCGGACTGGCGGCGCAGCGTGTTCAGGCGGTCATGCAGACCCATGGGATTCCAGGCCCTCGAGGACCTTGATCGCGGCCTGTTTCGGCGAGAACCCGCGCACCTCGTCACTGGCCAGGATGGGCCCGATGCAGCCCGGACAGCCGTGGGCACAGTCGCATTGCCGGATCAGGCTCAGTGCGTCGCGAATGACCCGTTGGCACGCATCGAACAGGGGCGCGGACAGGCCGACGCCGCCCGGATAGTGGTCGTACAGGAACACGGCCGGGCGGAAGCGCCCTTCCTGGTCCGGATCGCACTCGCCGCCATCCAGCGTGCGCAACTGGCCGCGGCCGTTCGCGCCCACGGTGGCAAACCAGCGGGCATCACCATCGCCCACCGCCCGGCCCAGATCCTGCGGCTCGGACATCACCACCAGTGCGGCCACGTGATGCATGGCGTAGGCGGCACCGAGAAAGCCATCCAGGGCCTCGTGGCGAGAGGCGAAGCGCTGTTCCAGCGCCTCGGGTGCCATCTGCCACCAGACAGCGGTGGTGTGCATCTCCTGGTCCGGCAGGTGGATGTTGCCGTACCCGATGTTCTCGTGGGTGTAGTAGCGGATCTTCTTGTACCCCGGGATGCGCCGGACGATGTGCACCTCGCCGCGGGCGGCCTCACCTTCGCCTGCGGGTGAACGCTCGAAGTCATCCAGGATCTTCAGACGCGTGTAGTCGATCGCGTCGGTGTAGTAGTCCGCGCGGGTGCGCGTGACGAACGCCTTGCGCCCGGTCCAATCCAGCCGCTCGACCTGGTAGGGCACGGCCTGCACCAAGTAGATCGCCCCTTCGTACAGCGTCTCGGCCGCGCTGGAGAAGTCCACCTCGGCGATGATCTGCTGCCGGCCCTCGGTGGTATCCACGACCACGAAGTTGCCCTCGGCGACCGACCGCAGGCTAACGCTCTGGGCGGGGTAGCTGTCCTCGGTCCAGTGCCAGGTATCCGACTCGCGGTGCAGCACACCTTGCTCCTCCAGATAGGCCAGCAGCGACTCCAGGTCCTCGCCGCCGAAGGTCTCGCCCTTGCGAAACGGCAGTTCGAAGGCCGCACAGCGCACGTGATCCAGCAGGATCAGAAGCTGATCCGGCGCGATACGCGCCTGCTCCGGGGACTGGCCGAGGAAGAATTCCGGGTTGCGAATGATGTACTGGTCCAGCGGATCGGAACTGGCGACCAGCACCCCCAGCGACGGGCGGTTGCGCCGGCCGGCCCGGCCCAGGCGCTGCCACGTGCTGGCAATGGTCCCGGGGTACCCGGTCAGCAGGCAGACATCCAGGCTGCCGATATCCACCCCCAGCTCCAGCGCAGAGGTGGCGATGACGCAATCGACGTTGCCGCTGCGCAGCGCCTTCTCGGTCTGGCGGCGCTCGTTCGGGAGATAGCCACCCCGATAGGCCGCGACCCGCGAGGCCTTGCGCGGGTCGTTGTCGAACACGTCCTTCATGTAGCGGGTGATCACCTCGACCATCAGCCGGGTGCGCGCAAAGATGATGGTGGTGAGCTTGCCGCGCAGGGCCATGCGCGCAATCCGCGTGACCTGGGAACGGGCCGAGGCGCGGATGCCGAGGTCCGCATTGACCACCGGCGGGTTCCACAGCAGCAGGTGGCGTTCCCCGGCCGGTGCCCCGCTCTCGGTGATCGCCGTCACCGGCTCGCCGACCAGACCCGAGGCCAGTTCTTCCGGGTTGGCAATGGTGGCCGAGCTCATGATGAAAACCGGGTCCGCCCCATAGAACCGACAGATACGGCGCAGCCGCCGCATCACGTTCGCCACGTGGGAACCGAACACGCCGCGATAGGTGTGCGTCTCGTCGATCACCACGTACTGCAGGCTCTCGAAGAACTGGGCCCACTTGGTGTGGTGTGGCAGGACGCCCTGGTGAAGCATGTCCGGGTTGGTGACGACGATGTCGCCCCGGGTGCGCACCGCCTTGCGGGCATCCCCCGGGGTATCCCCGTCGAAGGTATAGGCGCGCACACCGAGGTCCCCGGCCTCGTTCAGTTCCATGAGCTCCGCGACCTGGTCCTGCGAGAGCGCCTTGGTCGGGAACAGGTACAACGCCTTGGCCTTGTTCTCGCGGGCTGCCTGCAGGACCGGCAGGTTGTAGCAAAGCGTCTTGCCCGAGGCGGTCGGCGTGACCACCACGGTGTGGCGGCCGGCGCGGATCTGATCCCAGGCCTCGCGCTGGTGGCTGTACAGCTGCTCCACGCCCCGCGACCGGAGGGCGCCGGCAATGGCCGGGTCCAGATCCACTGGGAGATCCGCATACTGCGCGGGCCGCGCCGGCAGGACCAGTTCACCGGTAATGCGCTTGGCGTAACGCTCCTTGATGCGCTCGACCAGGCGTCGTGCACCCGCCTCGCCACCCTGGGGTTCGGCGCTCAGCTCGGGGACAGAATCTTCGTGGATGACGCACGCCGGTTCGGTCATGGCAATCTTCTCGCGGGAGCCGTACAGTGGCGATCATAGCCCGGAGAACAAACGGAGAACAATGTTCCCGGTCCAGCACGATCCAACACCAGGAGAGCGGATGCCATGGAGGCACTGACCCCGCACCAGCGTCGGGTGCTCGAGGCCCTGCAGCGCTTCGCGGCGGAGGGGCACGCCCCGAGCCTGGAAGAGCTGGCACAGGCGCTGGGGTTGCGCTCGCGCGGCTCGCTGCACAAGCACATCCGGGCGCTGGAAGCCGCGGGCTACGTCCAGCCTGCCCGGGGCCGTCATCGCGGCATCCGGCTGGCCAATGAACTGCCGGCGCTCACGGATACCCAATACCCCGCAACGGATGGGGACACGTGGACCCCGAACACCCTGCCCCTGCTGGGCCGGATCGCGGCGGGCCAGCCCATCGATGCCCTGGCGCATCCCGAGCCCGTGGAGGTACCCGCCCACCTGCGCGGGCGCGGCGAGTGCTACGTGCTCAAGGTGAAGGGCGACTCGATGCAGGATGTCGGCATCCTGGACGGAGACTGGGTGGTCATCGAGTCGCGCAGCGAAGCCCGCAACGGCGAGATCGTGGTCGCCCTGATCGATAACGGAGTCGCCACGCTGAAGCGGATCGAACAGAAGCCGGGTGGCGTCCTGCTGCATGCGGAGAACCCGGCCTACACACCCCTTTTCGTCACCCCGGACCAGCTGCGCATCCAGGGGGTGCTCGTCGGCCAGATGCGCCGTTACCGCCCGGTCTAGGTGGGATCTATCGATAGGTTGTAGGGGTGGCACCCCAGATTCCCCAATCCTGCGTTGCGCCGCTTGCGGGTAGAACCACTACCCGCTGGACGACGACACTTTACGTTCGCGCCAACGAAGACCGAGGACCGCCGGTTCCTTCGGCGTTACTGCGAGCAGAGGCCGCCGTCAACAACATACGTGTTGCCAGTGCAGCCCGAAGCAGCGTCAGACAGCAGGAAAACCGCCATACCGGCACACTCCTCGTTGCTGACGTAGCGGCCCAGCGGAATGCGTGCCTCGAAGGCCTGGTGCACCTCGTCGGCGTGACCGGGCTTCGCTTGCTCCTCTATGGACTGCATCATGCGATTCGCGACCGGCCCCGGGTTGAGTGTATTCACACGGATGTTCTCCGGCCCCAGCTCAGCGGCCAGGCACTTCATCATGCCGACCACCGCATGCTTGCTGGACACGTACGGCGACAAGCCCACGGCGCCGCGCAGCCCGGCCACGCTGGAGGTGATCACGATACTCCCGCCGCTGCCACGTCGCAGCGCCGGCAAAGCGGCCTCCGCGCCCAGGCGCACGCCCTGCACGTTGACGGCGAAGACCTTCTCCCAGGCTGCATCGGAGCGGCTTTCGAATGGGCCGACCTCGCCCTCGATCCCGGCGTTGAGGAACACCCCGTCGAGACGGCCGAAGCGTTCCAGCGCGGCCGCCACCATGCGCTCGTTATCCTCACGCTGAGTGACGTCCACCGCCATCCCGATCGCCCGCTCACCCAGGGACCGGGCGATGGCTTCGACCGGTCCGGTCTCGCGGTCGGTAATCACCAGGCTGGCACCCTGCTCGTACGCCATGCGCGCAGTGCACTCGCCGATACCTCCGGCGCCACCGGTAATTGCGATCACCTTTCCTTCCAGACCCCTCATGCTGCTTCTCCTGATCACAAACGCTCCGAGAACAATCCCATTATTCGCTCGGTCCGGTCCAACACCAACCAAGAGGCCACCCACCCCTGGTCAGATCCAGCATCGCAACCGTGCCCGGCAAGCTCTCCAGCCAGTCCGGAACACCACAAGTCTCCTGCAGAAGCCTGCTTGCAGGCGAATACCCGGCCCGCTCGGCTTTGGCCGGGGCTTGGCCTGCAGGCAGGCGCCCACCGCGCCCAGAATCCCTCAGGGCTATGGGAGAGGCATCTGGGGCACACGATCCTGCGGTGCGCCCGCCGCCGCGATCAAAACCGGCGTCGTGAGGTCCGGTTAGGGAAACGCTGATCGATGTACCCACTCGCGTGGGTGCCACAGGTTTTCCGAGACCAGGCGCGACGCGCAGCGGGTAGCGGTTCTACCCCCGCGTCTTTGATGCATTCGGGGCGCAACACAGGATCGGGGAGCCGGGCAAACCAATCCCGTGGCCGAGATGGCGTGAGTCAGGTCCCCGATGCCACGACCTTGAGGGGCCCGTGGTCGTCGCAGTGGTCACCATGGGGGTGATGCAGGTGGCCATCTACCAGGTAATCGACGTGGTCCCCGTGCGGAACGGGCTCGTGGCCGCAGCCGGGACCGTGCACGTGATTCGGGTCATGACCTTGGCACTGGTGGTCCGGGGTGCAGTGATCCGGGTTCGTTTCGCTCACCTCGATGACATGCTCGTCAACATGGTCGCCATGCGGATGGTGGAGATGGCCATCATGCAAGTAATCGACGTGTCCGTTGTGCTCCACCGCGGTGTGTCCGCAGCCGGGTCCGTGTTCATGCTCGTGATTCGGATGTTCCTGGCAACTCATGACGCTCCCTCCTGCTGGACTAGGCAATTGCACCCTTTAGGGAAACACTGATCCATGTTTTAGGTGTCCGTGGCGATTTCCTCAACTCGTTGGTTGATACGACGTCACAGCAAGTTCCGTACGTTGTGCTGATCAATGACAAGGTTGGCTGCCGGTAACCGGCCGATACGGCCGCGAAGAGCCGGACTCTCTGACGTCACCCCGCCTGTCCCCAAGGGCCGTTAACCGCTGCGCGGATTCCGATCGGCCCGGGACACCAAAAGCCTCCTGCAGGGGCCTGCTTGCAGGCGAATCCCCTGCCCGCGCCCGACTTTTGACGGGTCTTCGTCTGCAGGCAGGCGCCTACTGGGCCCAGAATCTCTCAGGGCTATGGGGCGTGATCAGGGGTACACGGGAATGCGGATCGTCCGCAGCTGCGATCAAAACCGGCGACGTGTGGTCGGAAAGAGACCTTTGTGCCGATGGCGAGCGACCCAGCCGATGACTTCTCCGAATGTGGAACGCGACCGAACCGTCGATCCCGCCGAGGTGGAGCGCTACCGCGCCCTGGCCGAGATGTGGTGGCAACCGGATGGAAGACTCTGGCCCCTGCACGTGCTCAACCAACTGCGCAGCGACTACATCCGGGATCAGCTCTGTCAGTCACTCGGACGGGACCGGGAGGCTACGCATCCCCTCGCCGGCCTGCGCATGCTCGACATCGGCTGTGGCGGCGGGTTGTTGAGCGAGGCCATGGCCCGCCTGGGCGCGGATGTACTGGGCGTGGACGTCGTTGACCGCAACGTTGCCGCTGCGCGGCTTCATGCCGCGGAGCAGGGCCTGGATATCGGGTACGAAGTGAACACCGCGGAGGCCCTCGCCGCGCGTGGCGAGACCTTCGATGTGATCCTGAACATGGAGGTGGTCGAACATGTGGCGGACCTGCCCGCGTTCATGGGGAGCGTCAACCGCATGCTGCGTCCCGGCGGGCACACCTTCGTGGCCACCATCAATCGCAATCCGGTCTCGTTCGTGGTGGCGATTGTCGGGGCGGAGTATCTGTTCCGCATCCTGCCCCGGGGCACTCATCAGTGGAAGCGCTTTGTGACGCCGCGGGAAACGCGGGACCTGCTGGCGCGCGACGGCCTGGAGCCTGTGGCGCAGACGGGAGTCAAGGTGAATCCGCTTTCCCGCCGGATGTGGCTGTCGAGATCGATGAGTGTCAATTACATGATCCTGGCACAGAAGTCCGAAGCCTGAAGGACAAGTCCGCCGTATGCCGCTTCCGCTCATCCATCATCCGCGCTACACGATCGAACTGCCGGATGGGCATCCATTCCCCATGGCAAAGTTCCAGGTCCTGCGGGACCGGCTGGAAACCGAGCTGGGCGACACGACAATCGACTGGCTGCAACCGGAGATCGCCCCTCGGGGGGCTCTGGCCCGCGTGCATACACCGGCCTACCTGGATGCCTTCCTGTCCGGCCAGACCAGCAAGGCCGCCCAGAGGCGCAGCGGGTTCCAGTGGTCGGAAGCGCTGGTGGAGCGCGTGCGACTGGAGACGGGCGGCACCCTGCTGACCGTGGAGGCTGCACTGAGCGACGGCCTGGCTCTGAATACCGCCGGCGGCACCCACCATGCCCACGCGGGGTTCGCGAGCGGGTACTGCCTGATCAACGATATTGCCGTCGCAGCGGCCCATGCGCGCGCTATGGGATGGGTCCAGCGTGTCCTGATCATCGACCTCGACGTCCACCAGGGCGATGGGACGGCCGCCATCTTCGCGGATACCCCCGAGGTGGTGACCTTCTCCATGCACGCGGGCAGCAATTTCCCGGCGCGCAAGACGCCCGGCGACCACGACATCGAACTCGCCCGCGGCACCGGCGATGATGCGTATCTGGCCACCCTGCGAGATGCCCTTGCGACCCTGATCGACGCCGTGCGCCCGGACCTGGTGGTGTACGACGCCGGCGTCGATGTACATCAAGCGGATCGGCTGGGGCATCTGGATCTGACCGATGCGGGCCTCGAGGCGCGTGACCGGCACGTGCTGCAGGTCTGTCGCGAGAGGGCCGCGCCCGTGGCAGCGGTGATCGGCGGGGGTTACGACCGCGACATCACGGCGCTTGCCGATCGCCATGCGCTTCTCCATCGGACCGCCGCGTCCCTGTGACCGAGAAAGAGGACCGAGAAAGAGGGCACCCATCTTCCTCCCGGTGCCCACGGTCATCCCGGCCGGAGCGAAGCGGAGAGGGGGATCTCTGACGTCCGCTCCTGCCTCGGCGGCCGAGATCCCGGATAACCGCTGCGCGGTTTCCGGGATGACCACGGAAGAGGACACCCATCTTGTTCACATGCCGCCACAGCCCCCTTCTCCGGTAGGAGCCCAGCCCTCTGGGCGATGGGGCGCCGGACATGCCCGATCGGCGAGAGGGCTCGCCTCCTACAGTAGGGAGGCTTCAGCCTCGGTGACGAACAGGCGCAAGAGCTTTGGGGCGGTATCGTCGTTTCGGTGATGGCTGGCTTCTCGCGCAGCTCGCTGACGGAACCTGCGGGGATCAGGGGCTTACCTTTGGATTTCGCGGGCCGGTGCTTGTCTTTTGCCGCTGCCTCGGCCAGAGGGCCGACCTGAGCTGTTGAGCGCGCGCCGCGCTGTGGTAGCTGTCTCTACGAATAGTCCCATCAAGGCGCCACTTATAGCCCGTAATGGTGACACGCCCAACGCCGTGGCCTATCCGACGTCAGGATGCGTCGAGTCGGTTGTTGCGCCACCGCCGGTCCTGCGGCACCCTCGCCAGACGGTCGCCCTTGGCGGGCGCGTTCCCATCGGTATCCTCCGAGCGAAGGCCATGAGTGAAGCGACAATGACGGCGGTGGCCCGGCAGCGACTGCTCCTTCAGGGGCAACTGTCGACCGCCCTGGCGCGGCTGGTGGACCCCTGCGCCGAGAGGTGGGGCGATCGTGAGGCCCTCGAGCAGCGACTCGCCGTGGCCCTGGGCGCGCTGCCGTCCTGCAAGTACCTCTATGTGCTCGATCCGCGCGCTCACCAGGTGACCGCCAACGTATCCCCGGAAGGCTCCTTGCCGGACCAGGCCGGGCGGGATCGCAGTACCCGGCCCTACATGGCCGATGCCCTGGCCGGGGCCGAGTTCTCCATGTCGTCGGCCTACATCAGCCGCAATCGGCGCCGCCCTACCCTGACGGCCGTGCAACGTCTGACCCAAAGCGACGGCACACTGCTGGGATTCCTGGGGGCGGACTTCGACCTGCGGGAGCTGCCCCTGACCCGCGACCTCTATCAGCAGCCGGACCAATGGATGCAGCTGAAGGGGGATCCAGCGATCCGCGGGGGCCTATTCAACCAGCATCGGGTGGACAGCCCGCTCGACACCCGGATCGACGAGGTACTGGATCTCCTGACCGAGCTGGTGGCCGCCCACGGCGTATTCCACGGCAAGCTGCATTTCTCCAGTTCCCGGGCCACCTTGTGGCTGCGCGACGACCCGTTCCGCTACCGCTTGCTGGACTACGAGGACCTCACGGATCCCGGGATCTGTCTCGCCTATCCCCAGCGGTCCTACCCCGAGGAGGCCTTACTCTCCACGGATCAGGTCGCAGCGGTGTTCCGTACCTTCCGCGAGCTGCGCTTCATGGACGACACGATCTACCTGCGCTCCGGCTCCCTCAATATCTTCAACGGCATGGTTGGCCTCAACTTCTCCTGTGATGGGTCCCACTACATGAGCGGGCAGGAGTTTCTCGCCAAACGCCTGGACTTCTGGCTGGGCTCCGGAGAAGAGCACGAACGCCCGTAACCCCTCGGTGCCTGGATGTCTGCCTTCGGATTGACCCCACATCGCCCCGAGCGGAGAGACGGCGAAGCGTGAGGAAGTGGGCGCCCTTCTCCTTCCACGCGCCACACCGTCATCCCGGCCGGAGCAAAGCGCAGAGCCGGGATCTCTGGCGTCCGCCCCGGCCCCGGAGCCCGAGTTCCCGAATAACCGCTGTGCGTTTCCGGAATGACCGCCTGTTCGGAACTTCGCCTGCAAGCAGGCTCCTACGGGGGTTGGTGGTCTGGATCGATGAGTGGCCGCTATATGCTGCTGGCGCGCTGGCTGGCATCCTGACCGGCGGTCGTACTGGCAGGTCTCGCCACCACCAGACAGGAGGCGCGAGCCCCGTGGGTGGCGAGTACGGTCCATTCCTCGACCACCAGCCCGGCCGCCGCCAGCTGGGCACGGAGATCCGCCTCGTAGGTCACCTGCCCGAAATCGATGGTAGTGAGCCGTCGCAGCAGCGGCTTGAACCACTCCATCCAGCGAGAGGGCCGACGCTGGATGGTCTGCGTGAACAGGAAGCGACCGTCCGGTCGTAGCTGGCCAGTGGCATGGCGCAGGGCCTGTTCTGGATCGGGCAGCAGCATGAAGCTCGCCGAGAAATACACCACGTCGTAGGGGCCGCCCGCGTGGTCGTACACGGATTCCTGACGCGCCTCGACGCAGTCGGCCAACGGTGACTCCGCCAACCGCCGCTGGGCCCGACGGACGTAGTCGCCGTCGATGTCGATCCCCGTGACACGCAATTCCTTGCGTCTGACACCCGGTGCGTTGGCCAGTAATGCCCCGGCCGTGCCGATCCCCACGTCCAGAACCCGTGCCCCGTCGGGAATCCGTTCCAGCGCCGCCGCGTACCAGCGGGCCGTCAGCCGCAGGATCAGGAAATCATAGATCGCGCTTCGCATGGTATGCCTCGAGCGGTACCGGTGACGATTGACGGAGCGAGCCCGCCCTACCGAGCCGGCCGTAACGCCCTACTCTACCGCGTACACATGCAGGACAGCCGCGCTGTTCGACGAGCACCGAAGCCGTACCCCGGAAGCCGCTCACGGATCCGGGTCCGGGAACAGGTCCATCTGATCCCGCGTACGCGCCTGCCTCGTCCGGCCCGGGGTACGCGCAGAAGGGCGGCGCCGGCTGCCATGGCGCTGGTGGATACCGGCCGTCTCCTGACGGGAAGCCCCGGTCCCGCGCACCGACTTGAAGCGTTCACGTGCCAGCCGCGCCGCGTGCTCGTGATCCACCACCGGCAGCGGATAGTCGTGGCCAATGCGGCAACCGGATTCACGCTGCAGGCCCTCTGTCATCTTCCAGGGCTGGTGAATCCAGTCGCCCGGTACTCGCGCCAGTTCCGGTACCCATTGCCGAATAAACACGCCGTCCGGATCCTGATCCAGCGATTGCTTCACCGGGTTGTAGATGCGCAGGGCGTTGATACCCGTCGTTCCCGACTGCATCTGCATCTGGCTATAGTGGATGCCGGGCTCGTAGTCCGTGAACATGCGTGCCAGATGCTGCGCGGGCCGGCGCCAGTGGAGCCAGAGGTGATATGAGGCGAACGCGACGACCATCGCGCGCATACGGAAGTTGATCCAGCCGTGATCGCGCAAGGCGCGCATGCACGCATCGACCAGGGGGTATCCCGTGAGGCCGTCTTGCCAGGCACGAAAACGGTGCTCATCAAAGGCGTCTTCACGCAGTCCATCGCAAGCACGATGCAGGTTCTGGAACTCGATGTCCGGGGCATCTTCCAGCTTCTGCATGAAGTGGCAGTGCCAGTGCAACCGCTCCTCGAACTGGCGCAGCGACCTCTTCCATGCAGCCTGCCGGCGATCCAGGCCGCGCGGCGCGCCCACCTCCCTCTGACGTTCGCGCGAGGCCTGCAGCACGCGGCGCAACGAAACCGTGCCGTAAGCCAGATGCGGGCTCAGCCGCGAACTGGCGGTCCAGGCCCGCGCGGGGCTGCTGATACCACCGGCATAGTGCTCTGCGCGCTCGCGCAGGAAATCGCGCACAACGCGGCGCCCGGCTTGCAATCCCGGGGACTGCAGATCGATCGCGGCGTCGGCCGCAACACCCGCCGGAGCCTGCGGCAGGCGGTCGACCCCGCCGGCCACCGCGGGTCCAGCAGCCAAAGCCCCAGGTGCGCCAAAGGGGCGTTCACGCATCAAATCCTCCCACTGGGACGCCCAGCCATCGCGGTTGCGCAGCCCGCGCACGACCCCATGCTGACGATACTCGCGCCACGGGACACCGCCATCGCGCAGCAGGCGTGCGACCGCACGATCACGGTCATAGGTCCAGCGATTCCCGGTTTCCTGATGGCTGTACACGGCTGCAACCGGGATCTCGTCGAGTAGCTGCTGGAGCACCTCCACCGCAGAGCCCTCGCGCACGACGAGGGACCGACCAAGATCGGACAAGGCCTGATCCAGTTCCAGGAGGCTGGCCCGGATGAAATCCCAATGGCGCCGGCTCGTATCCGGCAGCTCCCAGTAGCCGGGCTCCACAATGTACAGCGGCAGTATGGGTCCCGCCTGTGCGGCGTGATGAAGCGGGCCGTGATCATCGACGCGCAGATCGCGCTTGAACCATACGAGGTGGACGGGCTTGGGCATCTGTCACGGACTCCGCAAGGTGGGGCTGGGCGGGCCTGCATGGAAGCCGCGGCCCGGTCTTCCCAGTGCGGACACCCGGCGGCGCTCGGGGTTCGTGCGGGGCAAAGCGACAACCCGCTCAGGGGCGGCTCGAAGGTCCCTGTTGAACTTGCCCTCCGGAGACGGGACGAACGCTTTGTCTTGCCCCATGTAAGTAGCCCGAAGGAGCCACGCGCGATGACGAAACGGACAGTCCTGGTGACCGGCGCAACCGGCGGGGTGGCAAGCGCGCTGTTGCGATCCCTCGATCCCGCATATGACCGGGTCGCTCTTGTCTCGCGCAACGCCGAGGGGCTGGAAGCCCTTCGCGGGCAGCTTCCGAATGACCTCGAGGCCTGTACGATCGCCGCGGATGTCAGTACCGCTGAAGGCGCGGATGCGGCCGTGGTCCGGGCCTCCGAACATTTCGGCGAGCCCCCCACGCGACTCGCTCACTGTGCCGGCAGCGCGCTGCTGGCCCCGTTGCACCGAACCACAGAGGCGCAGTATCGCGACTGCATGGCGGCCAACCAGGACAGCGCCTTTTACACTTTGCGCGCCTGGGTGAAGGCCCGACTCCAGACGGACGAACCCCGCGGCAGCGCCGTTCTGTTCAGCTCGGTCGTTGCTCAGATCGGCGTGTCCAATCACGAGGCGATTGCGATGGCCAAGGGTGCGATCGCCAGCCTGGTCCCGGCCGCTGCCGCGACCTACGCCGGCCACGGCATCCGGGTTAACGGGATTGCACCCGGGCTGACACGGACGGGCGCCACCGAACGGTTGTTTGCCTCCCCGCGTGCCGAGGCACAGATCGTGGCGCAGTATCCGCTGCAGCGTTACGGGCAGGCGGAAGACCTCGCGCGGGCTGTCACATGGTTGTTGTCCGACGAGGCCGGATGGGTCACCGGCCAGGTCCTGTCGGTGGACGGCGGGTTCTCCCGCGTGCGCCCAATGGTCCCGACAGGCGGCTGAAGGGTTGTGGCACGCATCGCGATCATTGGTGCCGGGATCTCCGGGCTCGCAGCCGCCCGGCGGCTGCACGATGCCGGTCATGACTGTCTCGTGCTGGAGAAGAGCCGGGGCCTCGGCGGACGCATGGCGACGCGGCGCACGGATGGCCTGAGCTTCGATCACGGGGCCCAGTATTTCACTGCTCGTGGGGCAGGCTTTCGCCGTCAGGTACAGGCCTGGCAAGCGCAGGGTGTGGTGGCGGAATGGGGAGCCGACAGGCTTGTGGGCCACACCGACATGACGGCCCCGGCCGGTGCCCTGGCTGCACCCCTGGAGGTGCGGCGCAACTCCCGAGTCGACGGCCTTCGACGTTCAGGCGGGGTCTGGTATCTACAGATCGAGTCGGTGCCTGAACATGCCGGCCTTGAGGGCCCGTTCGACGCAGTCCTGCTCGCCCTGCCCGCACCGCAGGCCGCAGAGCTGGCGGCCACCGCCGAGACGGGGTTTGCGGAGCTCGCGGGCGTTCGCTATGCCCCCTGCATTGCATTGATGGCCGCCGTCGAAGGCCGGACCGACCTGCACGAAACGTCGCGCGAATTGTCCGGGCAACCACTGGCATGGGTTGCCCGGAACGGCACCAAACCTGGCCGAGATGCGGAATCCGAGGCCCTCGTGGCCCACGCTGGCCCCGACTGGTCCCGCGAGCACATCCAGGAAGACCCGGATCAACTGGCCCATCCGCTACTGAGCGCCCTGCGGCCCCTGCTCGGCTCCGGCCGCCTGCTCCAGCATCAGGTCCACCGGTGGCTGTACGCGCGAGTCGAGCAGGCCGCCGGCCGCCCCTGCCTCTGGGACGCCGGGCAGCGCCTGGGCGCCTGCGGGGACTGGGCCCTGGGACCGCGCGTCGAGTCGGCATTCGACAGCGGCCAGGCCCTAGCGGACGCGGTCCTCGAGAACCTTCCCGCCCTGCACAGGGGCACCCCATGACCGGCCTCGTCGACACCGACGGCGACCCACCAGACGAACGCGCCGCCCTTTTCCCGCCGTCACGGGCGGCCGCCCTGGAGCGGCTGTCGGATTTTGTCCCCCGCGCGGGGCGTCACTATGCGGCCCAGCGCAACCGCGATCCCGGGCCCGGTGGACGCGACAACGTATCGCTGCTTTCGCCCTACATCCGCCACCGGATCATTAGCGAACACGAGGTGATCGCACGGGTCCTGGCCCGGCATTCGCCCGAGGCGGCCGAGAAGTTTATCCAGGAAGTCTTCTGGCGTACCTACTGGAAAGGGTGGCTGCAGATGCGCCCCCGCGTCTGGCGTGCCTTCGTGGCAGAACGCGACAGCGATCGGGCACGCCTCGCCGAAGACGATGGCCTGCGCGAGGCCGTCGCCGCGGCCGAGGCCGGGCGCAGCGGAGTCGACGGATTCGACCAATGGGCCCGCGAACTGGTCGCAACCGGGTATCTGCACAACCATGCGCGCATGTGGTTTGCGTCGATCTGGATCTTCACTCTGAGGCTGCCGTGGACGTTGGGGGCGGACTTCTTCCTGCGCCATCTGCTCGATGCCGACCCTGCCTCCAACACCCTGGGCTGGCGCTGGGTCGCGGGCATCCAGACGCCGGGCAAGACCTACCTCGCAACGACCGACAATATTGCCCGGTTTACCGACAATCGGTTCGGTCCGCAGGGTCTGGCGTCCGAAGCGCCCGCTATCCGCGACGAGAGTCCGCCTGCTGCTGGCGCCCTCCCGGGCCCGCGAACCCTGCCGCGCGGCCGGCGCGTGCTCCTCCTGTTGCATGGCGACGACTTCAGCGGTCAGGAAGTATTGCCGGAGGAGACCGACGTGGCGGCAATCGCCGTCGCCCGGCGCGGCCACCCTGACATGCCCTGGCCCTTTGGGGCCGCGACTGGCCACTGGGTAGACACGCTAGCCGAGGATGCGGCGCGGCGCGCGGGGGAGAGCCTGCAGCAGCCCGCAACCGTTCTCCCGCAACTCCATGCGGAGACCCTGCGGTCGCAGTGTGCCGCCGCCGGCGTGACTACCATCGCCACACCGGAGGCGCCTGTCGGGCCCCTGGCCGACGCCCTGGATGTCATTGCTCACGAGCTGGCGGAAGACGGAATCGAGGTCATTCCGCTGCGCCGGATGTGGGACGACCTCGCCTGGCCCCATGCCACCCACGGATTCTTCCGGTTCAAGCGCCAGATCCCGGAACTGCTCGCCCGGAACGGCCTGTAACGCCAGGCAGTCCGATCAAGTGGGGAGCGGTCGATTCAGCAGGTAGCGCTCCTGGTCGGGGCTCTCGATCGCACCGGGGCGGGCCTTGCGCACCGTCTGAATGGCCTCGTCCGGCGTGTATCCGCGTTCAATGAGCGTAAGGGCCGCGATGGTCCCCGCGCGGCCCTGGCCGCCACCACAGTGGAAAACGACGCGTTCGCCGGATCGCAACCACTGGTGGACCCGGGGACCGACGTCCCGCCAGCCCGCTTCCCAGGGACGGTCCGGGGTGGCCATGTCGCCGATCGGCAGGTGCAGCCAGTGCATGCCCATCGCCTGCACCGTCTTCCCGAGATCAGGCAGGCCAAGGCTCGTCAGTTCATCGTCCTGATTCAGGGTCACGACCACGCCTGCGCCCCAATCCCTCAGAGCCGCAAGATCGGCCTGAACATCCCGCGGCCCGCAGACCCGTTCATTCGGGCGTTTTCCGGGGCAGCGGGTCATGCCAATGGCCCCGCCCTCGGGAAGCGGAACACTGCCGATATCGAGAACGAGCGAATCGGTGCGTGGCGGGTTCACAAGGCGCTCCAGCGCGTCGGGAATGTCCCCTCAGTGTAGCGCCACTGCAGGCGGTGAGGTGCATTCCGGGACCCTCCGCGCGGGCCCGGTTTCTTGCGTGCGCCGCTGTACTGTTTTTATATACAGCATATGGAAGACACCCCGCCCCCTCAGCCCGCAAGCCCGGCGTATGCCGAGTTGACGAGCGTCAGCAACTTCTCGTTCCTGCGCGGGGCCTCGCACCCGGAGGAGCTGGTCGAGCGGGCCCAGGCGCTGGGCTATCGCGCGCTGGCGCTGACCGATACCGCCTCGCTGGCCGGCGTGGTCCGCGCCCACGCGGCGGCGAAGGACTGCGGGTTGCACCTGATCCTGGGGGCGACCTTCCGGCTGACACACGGCCCCGCCCTGACCCTGCTGGTGCGTAATGCGGCGGGCTATGCCGCGCTGTGCCGTCTGATCACCCGGGCGCGCGGGGCGGCGGACAAGGGGCACTACCACCTGACGCAAGCGGACCTCGACGCCCTGCCCGCCGAGGCCCGTACCGGCTGGCACGTCCTGCTGCGCATCGAGCCCGAGATCGCGGAGCCGACGCTCGCCGAAACGGCCCGCTGGCTGGCCGGGTGGGCCGTGCCGGACCAGGCCCATCTGGCAGTCAGCCAGTTGCGCACGCCGGAGGATGCCCCGCTCGCGACCCGCGCACGGCAGCTCGCCGACACGACGGGGCTCCCGATCGTCGCCTGCGGCGATGTGCACATGCACGCTCGCGGCCGGCGTGCCCTGCAGGACGTGCTGACCGCGCTGCGCCTGCGCACCACGGTTGCCGAGGCGGCCCCGGCGCGCTTCCCCAACGGCGAGCGCTGCCTGCGCCCGCGCGACGACCTGGCCACGCTGTATCCCGCCGCCTGGCTCGCAGCCAGTGTGCGGATCGCACAGGACTGCGACTTCTCGCTGGATGCGGTCACCTACCGCTACCCGACCGATCCCCTGCCCCGGGACACGAGCCCGGCCGCCTACCTGCGCGAGGAGACCCTGAAGGGCGCGCGCGGGCGCTGGCCCGACGGCATCCCGCCGAAGGTGTCCGAGCAGATCGAGCGCGAGCTCGGGATCATTGCGCAGCTTGGCTACGAGCCCTACTTCCTGACGGTCTACGACATCGTGCGCTTTGCCCGCGGCCGCGGGATCCTGTGCCAGGGGCGCGGCTCGGCGGCGAATTCCGCCGTTTGTTATGCGCTCGGGATCACGGCGGTAAACCCCTCGCGCTCCAGCATGCTGTTCGAGCGCTTCATCTCCGCCGAGCGTGGCGAGCCGCCGGATATCGATGTCGACTTCGAGCACGAGCGCCGCGAGGAGGTGATTCAGTACATCTACCAGCGCTACGGCCGCGAGCGCGCGGCGCTGGCCTGCACGGTGATCCGCTACCGCCGGCGCAGCGCCCTGCGCGACGTCGGCCGCGCCCTGGGCATCTCGCGCGCGCGGCTGGATGCGCTGACCGCCAACCTCGCCTGGTGGGACGACGGCATCCCTGCCGAGCGCCTGCGCGAGGTCGGGCTGGACCCGGATGGTGCCCTGGCCCGACAGTGGCAGGCGCTGACCGCCGAGCTGCTGGGCTTCCCCCGCCACCTGTCGCAGCACACCGGCGGCTTCGTGATCGCCGAGGGCCGGCTGGACGAGCTGGTGCCGATCGAGAACGCGGCGATGCCGGAGCGCTCGGTGATCCAGTGGGACAAGGACGATCTCGACGCGGTGGGGCTGTTGAAGATCGACGTGCTGGCGCTGGGCATGCTCTCCTGCGTGCGCCGCGCGCTGGAGCTGATGGCGCGCCACCGGGGACGCGACTGGGGCCTGGCCGACATCCCCGCCGAGGACCCGGCGGTCTACCGCATGCTGCAGAAGGCCGACACCCTGGGCGTATTCCAGATCGAGTCGCGCGCGCAGATGAGCATGCTGCCGCGCCTGAAACCGGCGAACTTCTACGACCTGGTGATCGAGATCGCCATCGTGCGTCCCGGTCCGATCCAGGGCGAGATGGTGCACCCGTATCTGAAGCGCCGTGCCCACCCGGAGCGGGTGCGCTATCCGAATGCCGAGATCCAGCGCGTACTCGGGCGCACCCTGGGCGTGCCGATCTTCCAGGAGCAGGTGATCGAGCTGGCGATGGTCGCTGCAGGCTTCTCCGCCGGCGAGGCGGACGGGCTGCGCCGCGCGATCGGGGCCTGGCGGCGCACCGGCCAGCTCGCACGCTACCGCGAGCGCCTGATGGACGGGATGCGGCAACGCGGCTATCCGGAGAGGTTCGCCGAGCAGCTGTACAAGCAGATCCTCGGCTTTGGCGAGTACGGCTTTCCCGAGTCGCACTCGGCCAGCTTTGCGCTGATCACCTATGTCTCGTCCTGGCTCAAGTGCCACGAACCGGCGATCTTTGCCTGCGCGCTGCTGAACAGCCAGCCGATGGGCTTCTACGCCCCGGCACAGATCGTCGCCGACGCCCGCCGCCACGGCGTGGAGGTACGGCCGGTGGACGTGCGCTGCAGTGACTGGGACTGCACGGTGGAGCCGGTGGCCGGGAGCGACGCGCTGGCGCTGCGCCTGGGCCTGAACCGGGTTGGCGGGCTCGCGCGGGCCGTGGCCGAGCGCGTCGTCGCCGCGCGCGCCGAACGGCCTTTCGCGGACGTGCCGGATCTGGTCGCCCGCGCCGCCCTGACCCGCGCCCAGGCCAACCGCCTGGCCCGCGCCGACGCCCTGAGGGGCCTGGCCGGCAACCGCCATCAGGCGCGCTGGGCGACCGAGGCGGTGGAGGAACCCCTGCCCCTGTTCGCCGACGCCCCGGCCGAGACGGTGCGCGAGGCCGACGTGACCCCGCTGCTGCCGCGCCCGGATGCGGTGGACGACCTGGTGCAGGACTACGCCACCACCGGGCTGAGCCTGGGCCCGCACCCGCTGGCGCTGATGCGCCCGTTCCTGGAGCAAAGACGTTTACCCACCGCCGCCCGGCTACTGGAGCGCCCCGGGCACCCGGGCGCCCGCTATGCCGGCATCGTCATTACCCGCCAGCGGCCCGGCTCGGCCAACGGCACGGTGTTCCTGACCCTGGAGGACGAGAGCGGCACGCTGAACCTGATCGTCTGGCCGGACCGGGTGGAGCGCTTTCGCGCCGAGGTCCTGCACGGCCGCCTGCTGGAGGCCCACGGGGAATGGCAGTACAGCGAGGGGGTCGGCCACCTGATCGTGCAGCGCCTGATCGACCGCAGCGCCTGGCTGGGCGAGCTGACCACCCGCTCCCGCGACTTCGGCTGAACCGGCATTCGTCATTGGCGCAGCGACTAAAGGGCCAGGGCCTTATTCACCACGAAGCTCACGAAGGCACGAAGGAAAACCACAGAGCACACGGAGTCCACCGAGAATTCCCGGGATGCATCGCTGAATCGATCACGCGAAACGGCCCTGGTTGGACAGGCGTGATCTCTCGGCCTGTTGTCCCTGGCCCGCGAAATACCTCAGCCAGCGCGGCCGGAGAGGTGGCCGATGCGCTGGGTGAGTTTTTCCCAGGCGCCCTCCAGGGCGGCCAGCGGGTCGCGGCGGCGCAGGGCCCGGCGCGAGTGGATCCACTGGCCGGTCGGCCCGGCCGGTTCGGTGTCGTGCGCGGCCTCGATGATGCGCGCGACGACGGCGAACTGGTTGTACTCCTCCAGCACGCGACGCCGGGCCTCGAGGATATGCGGCAGCCGCTGTTCGTACTCGTTGTCGCGGATCGCGCGGCGAATGCGCTCGGCCGTCCCTTCGACATCGTCGATGTCGATGGCAATGAAGCTCTCCGGCGGGAAGTAGTCCGCGGCATTCGGCGCGCCGTAGTAGAACGGCAGCGTGGCGCCGAGGAAGGCGTCCGCCAGCTTCTCGGTCCAGTGATGCGGCCCCACGTAGTTCTCCACCGCGACGTGATAGCGATAGGCATCCAGGCACTCGGCCTTGTCATCCAGCGGCTGCACGCCCTTGCCGAAGATTTCCAGCTCGGGCAGTTGGGCCTTCAGTGCCCAGGTGAAGTCGTAGCGCCGCCGATGCAGGGTGTGCCGCTGGCGCTTGGCCGAGCACATGGTGGCAATGTCGCGGCTCTTTTCCAGCGGCGGGTGTGCCCGCATGTCGTTGTACGGCCGTTCACCCTGGCTGCCGAAGCCGTAGTACCAGATCATCCCCTGCTGGGAATGGATGCGCCGCCGGTGCTTGAGCGCCCATTCCGGGTGCGAGGTCAGTACCCGGCCGAACTGGCGCGTAAAGCGCCGGCCGTAGGACTTGATCGAGGGCGGCTCCATGGTCACCAGCAGGGTGCGCTCGGCGCCACAGGCGAGGCGTTCGCTGTAATGCCGGTTGCGCCCGGTGTTGGACGGGAATTCGTCGTACACCACCAGCCAGTCGTACTCGGTGGCCTGCGGGTCGAAGGTGAACTCGCAACGCCCCCAGCGCGCCTCGCCGTCCGGCAACTGGTGACGCCAGATCGCCTCGCGCATCGTCGACAGGAACTTGACCCGGATCCGGTCCGTCGGCGAATCGCTCACCGGTTGGCTCCGCCGTGTTCCAGGAACTCGGCATAGGCCCCGGCCAGCCCTTCGTCGAGCCCGATGCGGGCCTTCCAGCCCAGCGCCGCGAGGCGCGACACATCCAGCTGCTTGCGCGGGGTGCCATCCGGCTTCGAGCGGTCAAAGCGCAGCTCGCCCCGGAAGCCGACCACGCCGGCCACCCGCTGCGCCAGTTCGGCAATGGTCAGATCCTCGCCCGTGCCCACGTTGATGTGGCTCAGCATCGGCTCGGTGTGCTCCGCGTACGTGGTCTGGTCGAGGTTCATCACGTGCACGCAGGCCCCCGCCATGTCATCCACATGCAGGAACTCGCGGCGCGGGGTCCCGCTGCCCCAGACGGTCACGTAATCGGCGCCGGCCTGTTTCGCCTCGTGAAAGCGCCGGATCAGCCCGGGGATCACGTGGCTGTTCTCCGGGTGGTAGTTGTCGCCCGGGCCGTAGAGGTTGGTCGGCATGACCGAGCGATAGTCCGTGCCGTACTGCCGGTTGTAGCTCTCGCACAGCTTGATGCCCGCGATCTTGGCGATGGCGTAGGGCTCGTTGGTCGGCTCCAGCGGCCCGGTCAGCAGGGCGGCCTCCGCGATCGGCTGCGGGGCCTCGCGCGGGTAGATGCAGCTGGAGCCGAGAAACAGCAGCCGCCGCACGCCGGCGCCGTGGGCGGCGTGAATTACGTTGGTCTGGATCGCCAGGTTGTCGCGGATGAACTCGGCCGGATAGGTGTTGTTGGCGTGAATCCCGCCCACCTTAGCCGCCGCCAGATAGACCTGGTCCGGGCGTTCCACGCGCATGAACGCCTCCACCGCGGCCTGATCGGTCAGATCGAGCTCGGCGTGGGTGCGGGTCAGCAGCTCCACGCCCGGCCAGTCCTCGAGCTGGCGGCAGATGGCGCTGCCCACCATCCCCCGATGCCCGGCGACGAAGACGCGCTGCGGCTTACTCATGGCGGCTCAGGGTGCGGTAGCCGTGGTCGCGCACCAGCTCGTCGCGTTCGGCGCTTCTGAGGTCTTCGCGCACCATCTCGGCCACCAGTTCCTCGAAGCGGATGCGCGGTTCCCAGCCCAGCTCGCGCCTGGCCTTGCTGGCATCCCCCAGCAGGGTCTCGACCTCGGTGGGCCGGAAATAGCGCGGGTCCACCGACACAATGCAGCGGCCCTTGTCGTCAAAGCCCTGCTCGTCCACGCCCTCGCCGCGCCATTCGATGCGCATGCCCAGCTCATGGGCCGCGGCGTCGACGAAGTCGCGTACGCTGTGCTGTTCGCCAGTGGCGATCACGTAGTCGTCCGGGGTGTCCTGCTGCAGCATCAGCCACTGCATCTCGACGTAGTCGCGGGCATGGCCCCAGTCGCGCTTTGCGTCCAGGTTGCCGAGGTACAGCCGCTCCTGCAGCCCGAGTTTGATGCGTGCGAGGGCGCGGGTGATCTTGCGGGTGACGAAGGTCTCGCCGCGCACCGGGGATTCGTGGTTGAACAGGATGCCGTTGCAGGCGTACATGCCGTAGGCCTCGCGGTAGTTGACCACAATCCAGTAGGCATACAGCTTGGCCACCGCATAGGGGCTGCGCGGGTAAAACGGGGTGGTTTCGTCCTGCGGCGTGGCCTGCACCTTGCCATAGAGCTCCGAGGTGCTCGCCTGGTAGAAGCGCGTGGTCTGCTCCATGCCGAGGATGCGGATCGCCTCCAGCAGGCGCAGGGTGCCCAGGGCATCCGAGTTGGCGGTGTATTCCGGCTCCTCGAAGGAGACCGCCACGTGCGACTGCGCGGCCAGGTTGTAGATCTCGTCCGGCTGCACCTGCTGGATGATGCGGATCAGGCAGGTGGAGTCGGTCAGATCGCCGTGGTGGAGGATGAAGCGGCGATCGCTCTCGTGCGGGTCCTGATACAGGTGGTCGATGCGATCGGTATTGAACAGCGAGGAACGACGCTTGATGCCGTGTACCTCGTAGCCCTTGTCCAGCAGGAACTCGGCCAGGTAGGCCCCGTCCTGTCCGGTGATCCCGGTGATCAATGCCACTTTGGCCATATCGACTCCCGCTGCCGGGCGGCGTGCGCCCCACGCCCCGCCCAAAACGCGGGATCATACCATTCCCGCCCCCGGCGGCACGTGCTTCAGGCGCGCCCGTAGACGTCCTCCAGGCGCACGATGTCGTCCTCGCCCAGATAACTGCCGGACTGCACCTCGATCAGCTCCAGCGGCAGCGCGCCGGGATTCTCCAGGCAGTGCACCTGCCCGATCGGGATGAAGGTCGACTCGTTCTCGGTGACCAGGTAGTTCTGTTCGCCGTTGGTGACGCGCGCGGTACCGCTGACGACCACCCAGTGTTCCGCCCGGTGGTGATGCATCTGCAGCGACAGGCGCGCGCCGGGATTCACGGTGATGCGCTTGACCTGATAGCGCGACCCGGTATCGATGGATTCATAGCAGCCCCAGGGCCGGTACACCACGGTGTGGTCCACGTGCTCGCTACGGTCGGCCGCCTGCAGGCGTTCGACGATGCGCTTGACGTCCTGCACCCGGTCGCGGTCGGCCACCAGCACGGCGTCGCGGGTGGCCACTACCGCCAGATTGCGCACCCCGATGCCCGCGACCAGCAGACCATCGGCATCCACCACGCAGCCCTCGCTGTCTTCCAGCAGGCAGTCCCCGCGCAGGGTGTTGCCCTGCTCGTCCACGCCCCGCACCCCCGCCAGGGCCGACCACGAGCCGATATCACTCCAGCCAGCCGCCAGCGGCGTGACGGCGGCGTGCTCGGTCCGCTCCATCACGGCGTAGTCGACCGAGATATGGGGGGCCGCCGCAAACGCGTCGGGGTCCACCCGGAGGAAGTCGAGGTCTTCCCGCGCGTTCTCCAGGGCGCTCCGGCAAGCAGACACGATGACGGGTTCGAAACGTTCCAGTTCTTCCAGATACTGCGACGCCCGAAACACGAACATCCCGCTGTTCCAGAGGTAATCGCCGCGCTCGATGTACTCGCGGGCCGTGGTCGCGTCCGGCTTTTCCACGAAGCGGGCGACGCGCGCGCCATCCGCGCCCAGTGCCTCACCCTGCTGGATATAGCCATAGCCGGTCTCCGGCGCCGTGGGCACGATCCCGAAGGTCACGAGATGCCCCGCCTCGGCCAGCGCCATCGCCCGCACCACCGCGTCCCGGAAGGCCTCGGGATCGCCGATGTGGTGATCCGCCGCCAACACCAGGAGCAGCGGATCGCGCCCCTCGGACCGCGCCTGCAATGCCGCCAGCGCGATCGCCGGGGCGGTATTGCGGCCCTCGGGCTCCAGCAGGATGCGTGCCTGCTGTACGCCCGCCGCGCGCAGTTGTTCGGCCGCCAGGAAACGGTGCTCGACATTGGCCAGCACCAGCGGCGGGGCCGCGCCCAGACCGTCCAGTCGCTGGGCGGTCTGCTGCAGCAGGGTCTGTTCCCCGGTCAGGGGCAGGAACTGTTTCGGATAATGGCTGCGGGATACCGGCCACAGGCGGGTGCCCGAGCCGCCGGCCAGGATCACCGGTTGCAGTTCGATCCGGCTTTGCGTCTGTTCCATCGTCCTTAACCCCGTATCAGGCGGGAAATCTCGTCCACGCGGCGCTCCAGCAGGGCCGGGTCCGCGCGGGTCTCCACGTTCAGGCGCAGCAGCGGTTCGGTATTCGAGCTGCGCAGGTTGAACCGCCAGTCGGCGAATTCCAGGCTGACGCCGTCGGTGTGATCCTCCTCCCCGCCCTGCCCGGCGTAGGCCTGCAGCACGCGCTCGCTGGCCGCGGCGGCGTCCTCCACCTCGAAGTTCAACTCGCCGCTGCAGGGGTAGCGGGCCATGCGCTCGGCGACCATCTCGCCCAGGGACTGTTCACGCCGCCCCATCAGCTCGGCCACTCGCAGCCACGGCAGCATGCCGGTATCGCAGTAGTAGAAATCGCGGAAATAGTGGTGCGCGCTCATCTCGCCACCGTAGATGGCGTCCTCCAGGCGCAACCGCTCTTTCATGAAGGCATGCCCGGTCTTCGACTGGATCGGCTCGCCGCCCGCGGCGCGCACCATCTCGATGGTGTTCCAGGTCAGGCGCGGATCATGGACGATACGCTCGCCGGCATGGCCGTCCAGGCAGGCCTCCGCGAGCAGGCCGACGATGTAGTACCCCTCGATGAAGTTCCCCTGGGCGTCGAACAGGAAACAGCGGTCGAAGTCCCCGTCCCAGGCCACGCCCAGATCCGCGCCATGAGTCCGCACCGCATTGGCGGTGGCGGCGCGGTTCTCCGGCAGTAGCGGGTTCGGGATGCCATTGGGAAATCGACCGTCCGGCTCGAAATTGACCCGGATCAGCTCGAACGGCAGATGCGGCTCCAGCGCCTCCAGCACTGGGCCCGCGCCGCCGTTGCCTGGATTGACCACGATCTTCAGGGGCGGCAGGGCCTCGCGCTGGATCGAGGCCAGCAGCCGCGCCACGTAGTCGCCCCGGTGGTCCAGATGCCGGATCTGCCCATTGGGCATGGGCCGGAAATCCCCCCGCTCGGCCCGGTGACGAATCGCCTGCAGGCCCGAGTCGCCACTGATCGGGCGCGCCTCGCTGCGCACCAGTTTCAGGCCGTTGTAGTCCAGCGGGTTGTGGCTGGCCGTAACCATGATCCCGCCACCGGCGCCGTAGTGCGCCGTTGCGAAGTAGACCTCCTCCGTGCCGCACAGACCGATGTCCGCCACGTCGCTACCGCCCGCGGTCAAGCCCTCGATCAGCGCCCGCGCCAGTTCCGGGCTGGACAGGCGAATATCGTGGCCGACCACGGTTCGCCCCGGCCGAATCTCCTCGGCAAACGCACGCCCGATGGCCCTTACCACCTCCGGGTTGAGCTGATCCGGCACCCGCCCGCGTACGTCATAGGCCTTGAAACAGTCGATCTTCATTCACGTCCCTTTTCCGCATTTTTCGCGACAACGGCGCGCAAGCCTTCCCGCGTATTCCTTCATGATACATAGCCGGAACGCCGCGCGAGGCCCTGCCAGCATCACCGGCGTCAGTAGCGTTACTTGACGTTCCGCGCGCATGCCCCCGAACATGGTGGGTTTATCAAACGAGGAAAAGCCGATGAGTGAGCCGCAAGTGAAGACCGAGGAGAAGAAACAGCATTTCGACGACATCTACGTCGCCGAGACGCCGGTACCGTTCAAGGAGCGCATCATCGACGCGCTCGACTACATCTCCGACGACTTCAACCGGCAAACCTTCGACCGGCTGATCCTCCCCTGGGCCGAGAAGCAGGCGGCCGCCGGCAAGACCCTGAACTACGTGGACCTGTGCTGCTGCTTCGGCAACACCACCATGGCCGCCATCCACAACATGGATGTCGAGGCGATCCGCGCCAACTGGGCCGACGAACAGGCCTGCAAGACCGTCGCCGCGCCGCGCCGCCTGCCGATGAAGACCACCGGGATCGATATCTCCGGCAATGCCCTGGCCTACGGCAAGAGCGCCGGGCTGTTCGACGAGACCTTCGAGGCCGATCTGAACCAGCCGGCGCCGGAGACCCAGGCCGCGATCGAAAAGGCCATGGCCGACGCCGATATCGTGATCTCCACCGCGTCGCTGGTCTACCTCGACCCGCCGGCCATCGAGAAGCTGGTGCGCTCCTTCGCCGAGACCCCGCGCGAGGGCTATATGCTCGTCAACTTCCTGAACCCCTTCGCGCTGGAAAAGGCCGACGCCACCAAGCGCCTGCTGCTGGAACACCTGGAGTTCGTGGGCAGCACCGCCAGCCGGCACCGCCGGCTGTCGCCGCTGGAACAGGAGAACTACCCGGGCGAAGACTGGGCGCTGCTGGAGATCTGGGTCCTGCGCCGCCGCGCGTAGCCCGCGGGCGCGGCCGGGGCGCGACGCCGCGCCCCGCAAATCGTCTCTGAAATTGCCCCTGAAATCGAAAGGGCCGGCCCATTCGGGTCGGCCCTTTTTGCTGGCTCGGGGTGTGTCGGGTTTGAGTGCTCGGCTCAGAGCAGCACGACGCGGTTCCGACCCGACTCCTTGGCCTGGTACATCGCCTCGTCCACCCGACGGGCCAGCGTCTTCGGCGTATCGCCCGGGCGCATCTCGCTGACACCGAAACTGGCCGTCACCGAGATCGGGCAGGGTGTTTCCATTGCGGCCACCGCCTTGCGCAGTTTTTCCGCCATCGCCGCGGCCCCGGCGCCGGGCGTCTCGGGCACCACCACCATGAACTCCTCCCCGCCCCAGCGACCGAGGGAATCCGCCTCGCGCAGGGCGCCGCGGACGGTTTCCGCGAGGCGCTTGAGCACCTCGTCCCCGGTCTCGTGGCCGTAGTCGTCGTTGAAGTCCTTGAAGCGGTCGATATCGAACATGATCAGGGACAACGGACGCCCGTAGCGTCGGCTGCGCTCCATCTCCGCCTCGAGGGTATCGCCGAGACTCAGACGATTGGCCAGACCCGTCAGCCAGTCGGTGTGCGCCAGCCGCCGGATCTCGTCTTCCATGCGCACGCGATCGGTCACGTCCTTGCCAATCGACACGTAGTGGGTTACTTCGCCGCCGGCATTGGTGACCGGGCTGATGCTCTGCTCCATGTGCATCAGGGAGCCATCCCGGCGCCGATTCACGAACTCGCCGCGAAAGGCATCCCCCCGCTTCAGCGTGTCCCACATCTCGCGATAGAAATCGGCATCCTGCTGGCCGGATTTCAGGATGCGCGGAGTCTGCCCCAGTGCCTCGTTGCGGCTGTAACCGGTCTGTTCCTCGAAGGCCGCATTCACGTAGGTGATGGTGCCCTCGGGGTCGGTAATCAGGACCGGGTCCGCGGATACCTCCAGCGCGGTGGACAGCAGCCGGATCTCGTCATCGCGGCGCCGTTCGTCCGTGATGTCCTGCTGCACCGACACGAAGTGGGTCACCCGGCGGTCGTCATCCTCCGCATACACCGGCGAGATGTGCCAGCGAACCCGGTACCAGGAACCGTCCTTGCGGTAGTTGATGGCCTCGCCATCGAAACACTCCCCGCTGGCCAGGGCACCCCGCATCCGGTCCAGCACCGCGCGCGAGGTGGCCGGGCCCTGCAGCATGCGCGGGGTCTGGCCCAGGGCCTCGTCGCGATCGTAGCCGGTCATGTGCTCGAAACCGGCATTCACATAGACGATCCGCGGGCCTGCATCCAGATCGGCATCGGTGATGACCACCGAGTTGTGCGACTGTTCGATGGCCGCATCCAGAAGGCGGAGTTTCTCGAACCCCTCGATGAACGACATGGGCGGCATGGCACGGCCTTCCGGAAACGAATGGGCGCGGGGACGGGCCCCGCGAAGTATACGGCCGAGGAATCGGACTCGTCCGCGAAAGCGGGGTTCAGTCCATATCGGCCATCTCGAGGATCGAGCCGACGATGTCGCTGGTGGTCACGATGCCCTCAAGCTCGTTGCCCTTGAGCACGACCAGCCGCCGGATCCCCTGGCTCACCATCAACCGCGCCACATATTTCACGTCCATCTCGGCGGGCACCGTGATCACCGGCTTGGTGCAGACATCATAGACGTTCGAGAGGTCAATATCGCCCTCCTCCGCCACGATCGTCTTCAGGATCGTGGTGTAGGTGATGATGCCGTAGGCATCGTGGGCGTGCTGCTTCTCCACCACCAGGGACTTCACGCCATGCTTGCGCATCAACTGCATGGCCTCGCGCAACGGCGCCAGGGGGGACACGGTCACCACGTTGGGTCTGAGAATCTCGCTTACCAGCATAATCGTCTCCGTCAGAGTTCTTCCTTGACCTGTTCCTGGAACTGCTCGATCTGGTTGCGCCCGATACCGGCCAGGTGGGCAAGATCCACCGTAAAGGCAATCCCGCGCGGATCGTTCGCCAGATCGAGTTCCCTGGAGATGCATTTGAGCACGCCCAGGGCCACCTTCTTTTCCAGTACCCACAACAGGACCGACTGACTCCCCTCGTAGGTCATGCCGAGGAAGGTCTTGCGCGCCTCGGCCCCGATGCCGCGCGCGTCCATGATGGTTACTCCACCCGCGCCGGCCTCCTTGGCCGTGGCGATTGCCTGTTCCTCCAGGTCATCCGAGAGGACGGCCACCAGTGCGGAAAATCTCATTGCGCTACTCCTCCTGGTTACGCGTGAACCAGCGTTCGTACAGATCCACGGCGATCGCGTAGAGCATCACCGTGACGATGGGAAAGATGGACGCAAACGCGATCAGGCCGAAGCCGTCGATCAGGACGTTGCGGTCCTCCAGGTGCGTCGCGAGACCAATCCCCAGTGCCGTCACCAGGGGTACGGTCACCTCCGAGGTGGTCACGCCGCCCAGGTCGAAGGCCAGCGCCACGATCTGCTTCGGCGCGAGGATGGTCAGCACGATCACCAGCAGGTAGCCGCCCATGATGTAGTGGTGGATGGAATCGCCCGCCAGGATCCGGTGCACCCCGATAGTGATACCGATGGCCACGCCCAGCGCCACCAGGATGCGGATCACATCGCCGCGCAGGGAGCCGCGCGCCGCCTCCTCCGCCTTCTGGCCGATCGCGATCAGGGCCGGTTCCGCCATCGTGGTGGCAAAACCGATGGAGAACGCGAACAGATAAACCCACAGGAACAGCTCGTTGGTGATCAGCTGCTCGGCCATGCTCTCGCCGATCGGGAACAGTCCCAGCTTGAGCCCGACCACGAAGGCGTACAGGCCCAGCACCACCAGCACGAAACCGAAGATCACCCGCGGCAGATACGGGATGCGCTTGCGCAGCACGAAATACTGGAACACCACGATCACCGCGATGATCGGCGCCACGTCGCGCAGCATCAGCAGCAGGTCCATGCCCATCGTGGCCAGCCAGTGACCCTCGGCCCCCGGCAGATCCGTGTCCGGATCCATCGCGGCGGTCTCGGCGTTGGTCGGCGCCCCGATATCGGCGCCGGTGAACACGATGATGCCGTAGAGCTGCACGGTGATCATCGGCACCATCACGGCCAGCGCCACCAGCCCGAACCCGTCACGCAGCGGATTCCGCCCGCTGATCGAGGCGGCCAGCCCCAAACCCAAAGCCGCCACCAGGGGCACGGTCACGATGTTCGTGGTCACCCCGCCGGAGTCGTAGGCCAGACCGACAATCTCTTCCGGGGCAAAGAAGGTGACCAGCACCACGAGCACGTAGCCGGTCAGGATGTACCAGTGCAGCGGGTGGCCCAGCACCGTGCGCAGGATCCCCAGCGCCACCACGGCCCCGACCGACAATGCGACGATCAGGCGCAGCACGATTCCCTCGATCCGCCCCTCGCTGATCAGCTCCGCCTGCTCCGCGACCGCGATCAGGGCCGGCTCCGCAATCACCGTGGCAAAGCCGAGGGTGAAGCCGAACGCCATCAGCAGCAGCAACGAACCCCGCCGGGCCAGCGCGTTGGAAAGGTTCTTGCCGATGGGGAAGATCCCCATCTCCAGCCCCTGCAGGAACAGCGCCACGCCAAAGACCACGATGGCCAGCCCGACCACCATGGACAGCAGGCCATCCGGCACCGTACGCAGCACCAGCGCCTGGAACACCGCCACCACGATCACGATGGGCGCGAGATTGCGCGCCGCGTGACCCAGGGTGTGGAGAAAGTTCATGCGCTCCCTTCCCGGGATATGACCCCGGAATCAATTCCCCGCCTGGCGGTCGCAGGGTGTATGGAATCCCTGCAGATACCCTATCGCGCCGTGGTGGTCGGCGCCACGGGCGGCCTCGGTGCCGCGTTCGTGCAACACCTGGAACAGGACCCGAACTGCACGCAGGTCATCGCACTCGGTCGCCACAGCGACCCGCCCGTGGATCTCGTCGACGAGGCCAGTATCGAACATGCCGCCGCCTGGCTGCGCGAGCAGGCCGCCGAGTGGGACCTGATCCTGGATGCCACCGGTATCCTGACCATCGACGGCCAGGGCCCGGAGAAGCGCCTGCGCGACCTCGATCCGGCCGTCATGGCCCGAGCCTTCGCCATCAACGCCATCGGCCCGGCGCTGTTGTTCAAGCATCTGGCACCGCTGCTCCCGCGCAACCGCAAGGGGGTCCTGGCCACCCTGTCCGCCCGGGTCGGCTCCATCGAGGACAACCACCTCGGCGGCTGGGTCAGCTATCGCGCCTCCAAGGCGGCCCTCAACCAGATCGTGCGGACCACGGCCCTGGAACTGCGGTTCAGCCACCGTCAGGCCGTCGTGGTCGGCCTGCAGCCCGGCACCTGCGCCACCCGCCTGTCGGAGCCGTATCGCTCGCGCGCGCCGGAGGTGCTGAGCCCCGAGTACGCAACCGGTCGCCTGCTGGATGTTCTGGACCGGCTGGACGCCGAGCAGTCCGGGAGTTTCCACGACTTCGAGGGCCAGCGACTGCCGTTCTGAAAACCATCAGCGGAGATGATCTGCATCAACGAATACTGATACGCGCGGCGCGATAGTACCTCCGACCAACACGCCTTCGGAGGAATCGAACATGCGACACACCCTGACCTTCCGCTCCCTGGCGCTGGCCGGCCTTCTGGCCCCTGCCGCCCTGATCCCGGCCCACGCCACCGCCGCCAACGCCGACGTCTCCGCCGGCGACTGGCTGATCCGCGGCGGCCTGACCCACGTGGCCCCCAAGTCCGACAACGGCAACCTGAATGCCAGCGGCTTGGGGCTGAGCGCAACAGCTCCGGCTGACGTCGGGTCGAACACCCGTCCGTCCGGCAACATCACCTACATGATGACGGACAACCTGGGTCTGGAACTCCTGGTCGCCATCCCGTTCAAGCATGATCTGAACGTGGGCGGGGTCGACATCGGCAGCACGCGCCACCTGCCGCCGACGCTGAGCCTGCAGTACCACTTCAACACCGGTACCGCGGTCCGCCCCTACGTGGGTGCCGGTATCAACTACACCTACTTCTTCGACGAAGATACGGCGTCAGTCACGCTGGGGCAGGATGTCGACCTGGACGACTCCTGGGGCGCCGCGGTGCAGGCCGGGATCGACTTCGCGGTGGACGACAACTGGTTCGTGAATGCCGAAGTGCGCTGGATCGACATCGACACCGACGTGTCGCTGGGTGGCGCCCATCTCGGTACCGTCAACATCGACCCCTGGACCTTCGGGATGAACGTCGGCTACCGCTTCTGACGCATACCCTGAAGCAAGACGCCGGCCTAACCGCCGACGTCTTCCACGAGGCCGAGGACCCGCGCGATGCGGTCCTCGGCCTCTTGTGTTTCCAGGCCCCGCGATTTCGGCGCACCCCAGACGGGGCCGGGCCACGCCGGGTCCCCCTCGAAGCGCGCCACGTGGTGCAGATGCAACTGCTCCACGATGTTGCCCAGCTTGGCCACGTTCAGCGCTCGCGGGACGAAGGCCTGCTCCATCGCCCGGGCCAGGGCGCGCGATTCGCGGGCCAGCTGGGTGGCATCCTCCACCGCGAGTGCATGCAGTTCCCGCAGGTCGGGGCGCCGCGGGACCAGGATGAACCAGGGGTAGTCCCAGTGATCCATCAATCGGACGCTGGACAGCGGCCACTCCGCCACGGCCCAGGTATCCGCGACGAGCCGCGGATCGAGTCGAAACTCAGTCGTCATTGGCCAGCTCCTGCCAGATGCCGGGTTGCGACCAGAGGCCCGTCTCCCAGTCCCCGCCTGCGGTCCTTAGCAGATAGCTATAGTGCGACCGATGGCGCAAGGCGGCCGCGGCACTACGCCGGGCCTCCGCATCCGGGCCGCTGATCACCACCAGTTGCGTGCCGGGGACCGTCCAGGCCCGGGCGCTGGTTCCCGTTTCCAGGCCCGGTTCCACGGCCGCAGGCTCCGGTGCGAGCCCGCGCACGTCCAGCCATTCCGCCACGGCGGCATGCGTGCCCAGCAGGATCCGCGTGCCCCCCATGCCCACCGCGACCTCGGGCACACGCCCCAGCCAGGGCGCAACCTCCGCGGCCCCGGCATCCCCGAGCGGGAACACCCGCACATCCGGATCCAGAGCGCCCTGGCGCAGGATGTCCGGCGACTCGCCATCGGCCAGATGCCGGAACAGCCGCCAGTCCGGATCGACGGCGATCGCCCGCGGCCGCCTTTCGGTCTTGATCGAAACTGGCCGGGACACGCTCTCCAGCTCGATCCAGTGCGTTTCGCGCCCCTCCACGGTCTTCAGCACCAGCGGCACACGCAGGTGCCACGGGTCGTCGTCATCCGCTTGACGCAGTTGCCCCGTCACCTGCCACCCGTTCCCGCGCGGCTCCAGCCGCAGCGCGGCCAGTTCCGGCGTCGGCGCCCCCGTACGTTCGATCCATTGCTCGAAGAACGGGCGCAGGTCCTCCTCCGTCTCCCGGTCGAAGGCCTCGATCACGGCGGCCCAGTCGGCCTCGCGAAAAAGCCACTCGGCATACAGCTCGCGCACGCCGGCGCGCAGGGCCTGCTCCCCAATCCGGTCCTCCAGCATCCGCCACAGCATCGCTCCGCGGTGATACCCGGCAATCCGCGCGGCGCCGGAATTCCCGCCCCGGAAGCTACCATGTGGCCGGTCCTGCCCACTGGGCAGGGCCGCGTAGTCACGCAGCCACTGCCCGCGCTCCTCACGCCCCTCACCACGATCACGCTTGAATTGGTAATCGGCCATGAAGGTGGTCAGCCCTTCCGACCAGTTGCCGCCCGAGGCGTCCACGTACACCCCCGTCCCCCACCAGGCGTGGAGCACTTCGTGTCCGAGGGAGGTATGGGGGATGAACGGCAACGGAATCACGCGCTCGCCCATCAGCGTAAAACCCGGGAAGGCCAGCCCCACCGGCCGCGGACTCGCGGCGATGGTGAAAGTGTCGTAGGGATATGGCCCGATCGCCTCGCTGAAGCGCTCGATATAGCCTGCCGCCTGCTCGCGATAGGTCGCGCCGAATTCGGCCTCCAGGTGAGCCGGAAACAGCGTGCGCACCGTGACCGTTCCAACCTCCTGCTCGACCGCGTCCCAGGGTCCGGTGGCCACGGCCAGCGCGCGTGCCGCCGGGTGTTCGAAGGTTGTGCGGTACCGGTCTCCTTCGCGCTCCTCCGCCACCTGCGAACCGGATGCGACCGCCCGATGGCCGCCGAGGCTGGTCACTTCGATGCGCACGGCATGCGGCTCCTGCTCCGGTCTTCGCGGATACCAGTCCGCCCCCGCCGGCAGATATCCGCCCTCCGGGGCCAGGAACCCGCTTCCGGGTCGCGCATCGTCCAGTGCGGGCAGACGTGCGCCGTAGCGAATCACCAGGGCGCCGGCATCGGCCTCCGGCGCGCGCGCCAGCTCCAGCCAGCCATCTCCGCTACGCTCGAACTCGACGGGGTGCCCGCCCAGCGAGACGGCGTCCACGGCAATCCCCGGATCGAGCCGGAAGCGCCGCAGAGTGGCCGGATCCACCTGCGCCGGATCCGCCTCGAACCGGCCCTCCAGCCGCGACTGGCCGGGATCCAGTTCCACCTGCACCACCACCCCGGCAACAGAGGCCGCGCCGGGGAGCGGCGCCAGAAGCAGTCCTACGGCGATGATGACGCCCGCAAGCAAGCCGGTTCGCATGGTTCAGTCCCCGCGCGGGAAACGCGCTACCCGCTCGAGCTGCTCGCCCTCGCGCTCGATCTCCAGGGGCAGCCAGGTACCGGGCGCGACGGCCCGCACCACGCGCTGCAGGTCGCTCGCCGCGCGGATGGATCGGTCCCCGGCCCGCAGGACGCGGTCCCCCGCTTGCAAGCCGGCGGCCTCGCCCACCGAGTCCGGCTGGACCCGCAGGATGCGAATACCCGGCTGGTCATCGGCCTCCAGGTGTACCCCAAGCAGGGCCCCCGAAAGTTCGAATCGATCGTCGCGCGGGACCCCGAATACGGCATCCGCCAGGTCCGGGTCGGTTTCCGCGCATTCCCCGGGCTCGCGCGGCAAAAGCACCGCCGTGTCGGTCACGCCCAGATCGGCGAGCTGGTGGGGTACCCCGTAGCCGTATTCCAGATGCCCCGAGCCGATGATCGCCGCCACCAGCGGAGGACGCTCGCCGCCCGCCTCGAGATGCGCGGAGATGGCGCCCGCCATCATGCGGTCCCAGGCCACCTGGGTCGCGACAAAGCGCTCCGCATCCGGCCCCATCCCGGCCGGGTGGCGTTCCAATACGGATTCCAGATACGCGCGGTACCCGTCGCTGGGCGCGGCCGGGGCGGACACGCCGTCGCGTGCCTCCTCGTCCAACGCGTCCCAGCCTTCATGGCCCAGCCGCCGGATCGACTCCCGCTCCAGGTTCAGCGCCAGCAGGGGCACGTCATGCAAACGGGCGAAGTGCAGGATGGGCCAGTACAGGTCGGGATCGAAGCCCCAGTGGGTATACCAGCCGCTCGCTTCCAGGAAGGCCTCCGGGTCCAGTTCGCCCGCGACCCAGGCATCCAGGACCGGCTGTTTGGAACGCGGCAGCATCTCGAGGCCGATCACCAGGTCCGGGCGATACCCATGCAGTGCCGCCAGGGTCGCCAATTGCCAGCGATGATGATCCATTCGGTCATGGCGCTCGCCCAGCAGGACTGCATCACGCCTTGCCAGGTCGGCATACAACTCGGCCGTATCCAGCCGCTCGCCGCCCGGCGCCGACCAGACGCCAGCGGCGGCACAGTCATCACCGGCCTGGGCAACGCTCACCAGCGAAACGGCCAGCAGACCCGAAGAAACCAGCCGTTTCAGCATCCGAAAACCTGCATTCATGCATCGCTCCTCGTCCCGCCCGTTCTACCCGGCCGCTCGTGCCAGGCACGTACCTGCCAACCCTTCTGAAGACTCTGCTAGACCGCCGGCGTTCCCCCATGGCCCCGGCTCGGTTAGCCTGCCGGGATGAATGCATCCCCGCAAAGCCCTTCCCGCATGGCCTGGCTGGACCAGGCGATAGGTGTCCTGCGCTCGCTGATCATCTATCGCCGTCCCGGCCGGCAGCGAGGCCTGCAGCGCATGTATGCCTCGTTCGTCCAGCCCGGCGACCTGGTGTTCGACATCGGGGCCCACGTCGGCGACCGCACCCTGGCCTTTGCCGCCCTGGGCGCCCGGGTCGTGGCACTGGAACCCCAGCCCCAGCTCCTGCCCTGGTTGCGGCGCGCCGTGCGCGGCCGGCCGGGTATCGCGATCCGCCGCGAGGTCGCCGGGCCGCGCCCCGGCTCCGCGCAGTTGCAGATCAGCCGGCGCCACCCCACGGTCTCCTCGGCTTCGCGCCCCTGGGTCCGATCGCTGCGCAACCACAACCGGAGCTTCCAGCACGTGCACTGGGACGACGAGATCACGGTCCCCATGGTCACCCTCGACCAGTTGATCGAGGAATACGGCACCCCCGCCTTCTGCAAGATCGATGTCGAAGGCCTGGAGGCCGAGGTCCTGCGCGGGCTCACCCACGCGGTCCCGGCCCTCTCGTTCGAATTCGTCGCCGGTGCGCTGGACGTCACCCGCGACTGCCTCCGGCAACTCGATGCGCTCGATACCTACGAGTACAACCTGATCCCCGGCGAGCAACGCCAGTACCGCTTTGCCCAATGGCAGTCCGGCGCGGAAATCCTGACCTGGCTGGAGGCACACGGCGACCGCCTGGGTTCGGGCGATCTATATGCCCGCCGCCCTGTCGCTTGACGCCACGCCCCCAGGCGGCAAGGCTGGACGCATGAGAGCCCGAGACCTCCCCTGGTGGCAGGACCGTACAAGCGCCGGGATCGCCGAACTCGCCGCGCGCGACGCCGTTGCGCTCCTGCCCCTGTCGGCGATCGAGCAACACGGCCCGCACCTCCCGCTGGAGACCGACTACCGTATCGGCCTGGGGCTCCTGCGGACGGCCTGCGAGGCCCTGCCGGAGGATCTGCCGCGGGTCGTCCTTCCGCCCGTGGCCGTCGCTACCAGTCATGAACACACAGACTTCCCTGGCACGCTGACCCTGCGCCCCGAGACCGCGCTGGCCCTGCTGCGTGATCTTGGCGAGAGCGTAGCGCGCAGCGGTCTTCGCCGACTGCTGATCGTGAACAGCCACGGCGGCAACACCGCGATCTGCGACCTGGCCGCGCTGGAGCTGCGCCGGGACCACAGTATGCTGGTGGTCAAGCATCACTACTTCACCCAGCCCCCGCCGCCCGAATTCGGCATCCCGGCCGAGGAACTCCGCCACGGCCTGCACGGAGGGCTGATCGAGACCGCGATGATGCGCTTCCTCGCGCCGGAGACCGTCCACATGGACGCGGCCGCCGACGCGCCGTCGCTGGGGGCCACGCTGGCCGAGACAATGGAGGTGCTGGAACCCGAGGGCCGCGCGTCCTTCGCCTGGATGGCGCAGGACCTCAATCCCTCAGGGGTCGTGGGCGATGCCCGCGCGGCGACCGCGGACCTCGGCGAACGCCTGGTGGCGCACTATGCCGGAATCCTGGCCGCCGCCATCCGCGACACGGCCCGCTTCGATCTGGCGCAACTGCGCGCCTGACCGGTCCCTCAGCCGCGCTCGGCCTCCGAGGCCAACAGCTCCTGCAGCCAGTGACCGCCGCGGTCGGCCTTGGTGCTGAGGTAGCGCAGGTTGTGCGGATTCAGCTTGCCGTGCACCGGCTCGCGCGCCACCACGTCGATGCCGCCGGCCCGCAGCGCCTCGATCTTGCCGGGGTTGTTGGTCAACAGACGGACGGTATCGATACCCAGGAATTCCAGCATCTCCACGGCCGCATCGTAGCGCCGCCCGTCCGCCTCGAAGCCCAGCTGGCAGTCGGAGTCGATGGTGTCCAGACCGGCCGTCTGCATGGTGTAGGCGCGCAGCTTGTTGGCCAGCCCGATGCCGCGGCCTTCCTGCGCCAGGTACAGCAGTACGCCCCCACCCGACTCGTTGATGGTCTTCACGCCCAGCCGCAACTGGTCGCCGCAGTCGCAGCGCAGGCTGCCGAACAGATCGCCGGTCAGGCAGGCCGAATGCAGTCGCACCGGGACCGCCTCGGGCCAGTCCCGGGGCTCGCCGATCAAAACGGCGACATGCTCCAGAATCCCGTTCCCCTCCCGGAACAGCATGAAGCGCGTGACCGGAGCATCCGCGAGCGGCACGGGGGCCTCGCTGACATAGGCCAGCTCCAGCCGCGGATGCTGGGCCACGGCCCGGGCCTCCTGCTCGTCTACATCCAGGAACATGCCATCGGCAAGCGCCGACTGAATCGCCTCGGGCACCGGTTCGGGCACCGGGGCGGCCACCACCGCCGGCAACAGGCGACCCGCCCGCACCAGTTCCAGGGCGGCGACTTCCGCCGGCAATGCCCGCGTCACCGTCGGCTGGCCGAGGGCGGCATCGGGGTGTCCGGCCTCGTTCGAGGCCTCGGGGGCACTGGCCAGGGTAAACAGCGCCTCGGGATCGGTGTCCGGGGCGAACTCGAGGGCCACGCCCTCCCAGCCTTCCTGCAGCGGCTGGGCCCAGCCCATTGCAGAGGCCCGGTGCGCAGTTAGAATCAGTCGAGGCGACGCCCCGGTCATGTGGGTCAAACGATCCAGCAGAACGGGGGTCAGACCCTCGACGGCCGCAACGAGTACACTCGACTGCGAACCACTTACCAGGACCGGATGGCCCCGGCGCAGATCAAAGATCCCGCGATCGGCGTTGTGCATCGGGTACGTCCATAGGGAGTTTTGTTTATGACCCGCCCGCAACCCGCGAATTCCCCGAAGGCGAGCCCCGGATACTCCAGACGTGTCATCAGGAACCTGCCGGATTCGGGACTGATCGGCTACGCGTGCGGGAGATCGGCCCCTAGCCTACCCCAACTGGCCGGTCGCGGTCCCGTAACCCCGGAATTTGCGGCATGACGGCATATCCGGTCACCGAGGAGCAAGCCTGGCGCTGGCTGCTGGCCCAGCGGGCCGAGCCCGGCTGCTGCCCCCTGCCCGGGCCCCTGGCGCCGGGCGCCCACGAATTGCTGGATCTCTACGGCCCGATCGTCGAGGCGCCCAGCATCACCGTGGCCCAGCTCGGGCAAAGCCTGGACGGACGCATCGCCACTGCCAGCGGCCATTCGCACTACGTCACCGGCCCCGAGGATATCGAGCGCCTGCACCGCCTGCGGGCCCTGGTGGATGCCGTCATCGTCGGCGCCGGAACCGTGGTCGCGGACGACCCCCGTCTGACCGTGCGCAAGACCGAGGGCCCGAATCCGGTGCGCGTGATCCTGGACCCCGACGGCCGCATCCCCGCCGATGCCCATGTCTTCCGCCATGCCGAGGTCCGCACGCTCGTCCTCCACGCGGCCGGCTACGGCCCCTGCGGGCTTCCCGAACACGTGGAATGCCTGGAGATGCCCACCGGGGACGACGGGCGCTTCGACCCGGCCCGGATCCGCGGGCGGCTGGCGGAGATGGGCCTGCACCGCCTGCTGGTCGAGGGTGGCGGGCAAACGGTTTCGCGCTTCCTGCAGGCCGACACCCTGGACCGCCTGCACCTCACCATCGCACCGATGCTGATCGGGTCCGGGCGCCCCGGCGTCACGCTGCCGGAGATCGACTCGCTGGATCAGGCCCTGCGCCCGCCCTGCCGGATCTTCCGACTGGGGGGGGACACCCTGTTCGACCTGGACCTGCGCAGCAAGCCCTGAGGCCGGCCGGCACGGCGTGGCCTCAGCTCAGGTTGTCGCGAATCGCGCGGGAGACCGCGTCCAGCTCGGCCGGCACCTTGGTCGGCTGCACCACGCTCTGCGCGATCGCGGTGTCCGGGTCCTTCAGTCCGTTGCCCGTGAGCGTGCACACGACCGTCGAGCCTTCCGGGATCTTGCCGTCGCGGATGTCGCGCAGGGCGCCGGCCAGGGATGCGGCCGAGGCCGGCTCGCAGAACACGCCCTCCTTCTCGGCCAGCAGCTTCTGCGCGGCAAGGATCTCGTCGTCCTGGCATTCATCGAACCAGCCACCCGACTCTTCGCGCACCGTCCACGCCATGTCCCAGGACTGCGGATGGCCAATGCGAATCGCGGTCGCCACGGTATCCGGGTTGTCCACCATCGCGCCGCGCATGAACGGCGCGGAGCCCGAGGCCTGGTAGCCCACCATATGCGGGCGGTTACCCACCATGCCGCCTCCGGCATATTTGCAGTGGCCCTTGCAATAGGCGCAGGCATCGGTCACGTCGTCACTGCTCTTGGCCGCCATCTCGCTGTAACCGATCCAGTGCGCGGTGATGTTACCCGCGTTGCCCACCGGCAGGCAGTGATAGTCCGGGGCCCGACCCAGCTCCTCGACGATTTCGAAAGCGGCGGTCTTCTGGCCCTGCAGGCGATACGGATTGACCGAGTTGACCAGGGTCACCGGGGTGTTGGAGGCGACTTCCTTGACCAGGCGCATGCCGTCGTCGAAGTTGCCCTCGATCTGAATCACCGTCGCGCCATGCATCATCGCCTGGGCCAGCTTGCCCATCGCGATCTTGCCATCCGGGATCACCACGAACGCGGTGATCCCGGCGCGGGCGGCATAGGCAGCCGCCGCCGCGGAGGTGTTGCCGGTGGAGGCGCAGACGATCGCCCGCGAGCCCTCTTCCACCGCCTTGGTCACGGCCATGGTCATGCCGCGGTCCTTGAACGAACCGGTGGGGTTGAGCCCCTCGAACTTCACGTAGATCTCGACCTCCCGCGCCAGATCACGCGGGATGTTGTTCAGCCGGATCAGCGGCGTGTTGCCCTCGCCCAGCGAGATGATGCGGGTGTCGTCATGCACCGGCAGGCGGTCGCGGTAGCGTTCGATCAGTCCGGTATAGCGGTGTCCAAAGGCCATGATGTTCTCTGTCGTTGCGGTTGCAGTCCGGGCGCCGGGATCAGCGCGCCAGCCCTTCCATGCGGATACGGGTAATCGGGGTCAGCAGGTGATCCAGCGCCTCGAGCGCGGTAATCGCCTCGTTCATCGCACCCTCGCGCACCTTGTGCGTCAGCATGATGATCGTCGCCTCGCCGCGCTCCGGATCCGGTTCACGCTGCAGGATCGCCTCGATGCTGATGCCGTGCTCGCCGAGGATGCGGGTGATGTCGGCCAGCACGCCCGGACGGTCCTGCGTGCGCAGACGCAGGTAGAAAGACGTCTCGACGTCCGCGAGATCCAGCACCGGCTTGTCCGACAAGGCATCCGGCTGGAAGGCCAGATGCGGCACGCGATTCTCGGGATCGGTGGTCAGGGCACGCACCACGTCGACCAGATCGGCCACCACGGCCGAGGCGGTGGCCTCCGCGCCCGCACCCGCACCGTAGTACAGCGTCGGGCCCACGGCGTCGGCGTTGACCAGCACCGCGTTCATCACGCCGTCCACGTTGGCGATCAACCGGCGTTCCGGGATCAGCGTGGGGTGTACCCGCAGCTCGTAGCCCTTGGGCGTGCGCCGGGCGATACCCAGGTGCTTGATGCGGTAGCCCAGCTCGGCGGCGAAACCGACATCCTCGCGGGTGATGTTGCTGATGCCTTCCACCGCGACCCGGTCGAACTGCAGCGGAATGCCAAAGGCAATGGAGGCCAGGATCGCGAGCTTGTGGGCCGCGTCGATGCCTTCCACGTCAAAGGTCGGGTCGGCCTCGGCATAGCCCAGTGCCTGGGCCTCGGCCAGCACGTCCTCGAAATCGCGACCCTTGTCGCGCATCTCGGTCAGGATGAAGTTGCCGGTGCCGTTGATGATGCCGGCCAGCCATTCGATCTGGTTGCCGGCCAGACCCTCGCGAATCGCCTTGATAATCGGGATGCCACCGGCCACCGCGGCCTCGAAGGCGACCATCACGCCCTTTTGCTGGGCGCGCTCGAAGATCGTGTTGCCGTGCAAAGCGATCAGGGCCTTGTTCGCGGTGACCACGTGCTTGCCGGCGTCGATCGCGGCCAGCACCAGGTTCAGGGCCGGGTCCGTGCCGCCCATCAGTTCGACGACGACCTCGACCTCGGGGTCATTCACGACCGCCGCCGGATCGGTGGTCAGCCGAATCTGCGAACAGTCACATTCCCGCTCGCGGTTGACATCGCGCGCGGCGGCCGCCACGACCTGGATATCGCGACCCGCGCGGCGGGCGATCTCGGTGCCGTTGCGCGCGAGCACGTTCACCGTGCCGCAGCCCACCGTACCCAGTCCAAGAATTCCGATCTTTACCGGCGTCATAGCCTTGCTGTCCTTGACGTCAGGCGCCGTTGGGCGCCCGGTGTTGATTGCATTCAGTACCTGTTGCTTCCGATTCAGCTGCCCGAGGCCGGGCTGTCCTCGGTCGCCTCCGACAGGATGGAGTCGGCGCGAAACATCGCCTTGATGCCCCGCAGGGCCTGGCGAGTGCGTTGTTCATTCTCGATCAGGCTGAAGCGCACGTGGTCGTCGCCGTAGTTGCCGAACCCGATGCCGGGCGAGACGGCCACCTTGGCATCCCGCAGCATCTTCTTGGCAAACTCCAGCGATCCCATCTCGCGGTACGGTTCCGGGATCGGGGCCCAGACGAACATCGTCGCCTTCGGCTTCTCCACCTGCCAGCCGAGCTTGTTCAAGCCTTCGCACAGCACGTCGCGGCGCACGCGGTACAGCTCGCGGATCTCGTCGACGCAGTCCTGCGGGCCCTCCAGTGCGGCAATCGCCGCCACCTGGATGGGTGTAAAGGTGCCGTAGTCCAGATACGACTTGATACGCGCCAGGGCCGCGACCAGCGTCGGATTGCCGCACATGAAGCCCACGCGCCAGCCGGGCATGTTGTAGGTCTTGGACAGGGTGTAGAACTCCACCGCAATGTCCTTGGCCCCCGGCACCTCGAAGATCGACGGCGCCTTGTAGCCGTCGAAACTGATCTCGGCATAGGCCAGGTCGTGTACGATCCAGATGCCGTGTTCCTTGCAGATCGCCACCACCCGCTCGAAGAACTCGCGATCCACGCATTGCGTGGTGGGGTTCGCCGGGAAGTTCAGGATCAGCATCTTCGGCTTCGGCCAGGAGTCCTGGATCGCGCGTTCCAGCTCGGCAAAGAAGTCGACATCCGGTGTCAGCGGCACATGGCGCACGTCGGCACCGGCGATCACGCAGCCATACGGATGAATGGGATACGCCGGGTTCGGCACCAGGACGGCATCCCCCGGCCCCAGGGTCGCCAGCGCCAGGTGCGCGAGGCCTTCCTTGGAACCGATGGTCACGATCGCTTCGGTCTCCGGGTCCAGATCCACGTCGAACTGGGTCTTGTACCAGCGTGTGATCGCACGACGCAGGCGCGGGATGCCCTTGGACACGGAGTAGCGATGGGTATCGCCGCGCTGGGCCGCCTCGCACAGCTTGTCCACGATGTGCTGCGGCGTCGGCTGGTCGGGGTTACCCATCCCGAAGTCGATGATGTCCTCGCCACGGGCGCGGGCCTCGGCCTTCAACTGGTTCACGATGTTGAAGACGTAGGGCGGGAGGCGCTCAATACGGGGGAAGACGTCGGTCACGGGTCTGGGTCCTGGTTGGGGCCTTGGCGGTTGTTTTCCGGGACCCTGAAGGCCCCTCCGGATGCCGCACCGGAAAGCGCGCCAAAGTATAACCCGGGCCCGGACCTGTCAACGAATCGGGGCGCCGCCGCCCTCTGGTGAGGGCGCGCATTCTTGAGTCATTCACGGCGCCGGAGTAGCGTACGCAGCATGCTGTTCTCCGAAGTCACCAGCGAAGAGTCCTACATCGTGACCGGCTACGAGACCGGTCGCGTCGGGATCAATCAGGTGGCCCACAGCCGCAGCCTGATTGTCCGCCCGCACCAGCTGCAAACCGACTGGCCGGTGCAGGCGGCGGACGAGCTGCGGGTGGATCACCTGCAAGCCGTACTGGACACCCCGCCCGAGGTGCTGCTGATCGGCACCGGCGAGCTGCAGCGGTTTCCGGACCGTGCGGTCTGGCGACACCTTCGCGCTCAGGGGCTGGGCGTGGAGATCATGGATACCGCGGCGGCCTGCCGCACCTACAACCTGATCATGGCGGAGGGCCGCGACGTCGCCGCAGCTCTGATCATCGAGGGGTAGTCGGACCACCGCCCGGGGAACCCGGGTCAGGAGTTCGGCAGGACCTCGTCGCCCTTCATCCCGCGCGATTCGAGCAGCTTGCGCAGCCGCTTGAGGGCATCCATCTGAATTTGCCGCACGCGTTCGCGGGTCACGCCGATCTCCGACCCCACCTGCTCCAGCGTCGAGCGTTCGAAACCGTGCAGCCCGAACCGACGCACCAGCACCTCGCGCTGCTTGTGATCGAGTTCCGCCAGCCAGGCCTCCACCAGATGGTGGAGGTCCTGATCCTCCAGCAGTGTGGAGGGCTCCGGGGCATTCGCATCGGCCAGGATATCGGTCAGCGAGCGGTCCCCGTCCGGGCCCGACGGCAGGTCCATCGAGGTCGAGGGTTCCGACATCGCGCGCAGCTTCTGGATCTCGGCCACCGGCTTGCCGAGGCGCTGCGCCAGCTCCTCCTCGCTCGGGTCGCGGCCGAGTTCCTGGGTCAGGTTGCGCGCGATCCGCGCATGCATGCGCAGTTCCTTGCTGATATGCACGGGAATGCGGATCGTCCGCCCCTGATTCATCAGGGCCCGCTCGATGGTCTGGCGGATCCACCAGGTCGCATAGGTGGAAAACCGGAACCCCCGCTCCGGGTCGAACTTCTCGACCGCGTGCATCAGACCGAGGTTGCCTTCCTCGATCAGATCCAGCAGTGGCAGCCCCCGGTTGAGGTAACGCCTGGCAATCTTTACCACCAGCCGCAGGTTGCACTCGATCATGCGGCGCCGACCGGCGTCATCGCCCTGACGTGCCAGCCGGGCGTACTTGCGTTCTTCATCGGGGGTCAGCAGCGGGCGGTACTCGATATCGCGCAGGTAGATCTGGATGGCATCCAGCTCGGCCGGCCGGGCATCACGCAGGGTCTTCGGCCGCACGGGGGCCTCGGTTTCCGGCTCAAGGCCAACCGTGACCTCGGGGGCCACCTGCGCCGCGTCGTCCTCGGCATCTTCAGGATCTTCGGGGGCTTGCATGGACTCGACCGGCCGAGCCAGATCTTCGGGCAGCGCCTCCCCGTCTTCGTCCTCGGCCGGGCCTTCGGTCAGGCGTTCGTCATCCAGTTCCGGGTCCACCGGCTGCCGGGTCTTGGCCATGTAGTGTCCTGCTCTTGATCGTTTCAGCGATCCGGGAGATAGCGCGTCGGGTCTACCGGCGTCCCATCCACCCGGATCTCGAAATGCAGCATCGGGCGCTCGGCCCCCGACGAGCCCAGACGCGCGATCGTGTCACCCGCCTGCACCCGGTCACCCTCCGAAACCAGCAGTTCATCGTTGTGCCCGTAGGCGCTGAGGAACCGCGCATCGTGTTTGAGGATGACCAATCGACCATACCCCACGAGACCGCCGCCTGCATAGACCACTTCGCCGGCCCGCGTCGCGCGGACGTTATCTCCACGTTCGCCGCCGATCGCCAGGCCTCGCCGCGTGCCGCTACTGGAGAAGCCGCGCAATACCTGGCCGTCCGCGGGCCATTGCCAGCCCCCCGGATCGGCAGGCGCCGAACTCGGACTGGAACTCGAACTGCTGGAGGTCGAGCTGGACGCCCCACTGCTGGAGCTGCTGCCACTCCCGGAACTGCCGGACGAGGACGATCGCGAACTCGGCGCGGACGATGCCTGAGGCGCGCTGGGCGGGGACGAGCGGGCGGCGCCCCGCAGCCGCAGGCGCTGCCCCGGGTGGATCAAATAGGGGGCATCGATCGCGTTGCGCCGCGCGAGGTCACGCCATTCGAGCCCATAGCGCTGGGCAATTCGATAAAGCGTCTCGTTGCGCTGCACGACGTGCGTATCCGGCATCGAGGCCCCGCTCCCGCTGGGGGCCCGCGCCGCGCAACCGGCCAGCGTGCCCACGATCAGGGCCAGCAGTACGATCGTCAGCACCCCCTGAACCGCGCGCAGGCGCATCGGTCAGTCCATGACCAGGTAAACCGCCATGACCGCGACCAGCAGGATCACTGCGGCCCAGCCCAGGCGTTCCATGTACGGGCGCAGGTGCTGCTCCGCGCGCGGACCGGCCCAGGCCATGAACAGCGCCACCAGAAAGAAGCGCAGCCCGCGCCCGACCAGCGAGGCGATGAAGAACGGCAGCAAGGCCATCGACAAGGCCCCGGCGGTGACGGTGAACAGCTTGTAGGGGATCGGCGAGAAACCGGCAATCAGCACCACCCATACCCCCCAGGTCGCGAACCAGGCCTCGGCCTGGCGCAACTCCTCGCCATACCCCACCTGCTGCAACCAGGGGCCGATCCACTCGAACGCCAGCCAGCCAATCAGGTAACCCAGCAGACCGCCGAGGGCAGAAAACAGTGTCGTCAGCGCGGCCAGACGCCAGGCCGAGCGCGGGCGAGCGGCCGCCATGGGCGCGAGCATCACGTCCGGCGGGACCGGAAAGAACGAGGATTCGGCGAACGAAAGCCCGGCCAGATAGCGCGGCGCATGGGGGTGACGGGACCATCCCATCACCCGGTCGTATAGGGGCTCGAAGAGCTTCATCGGCACCACACCACCATCGGCTCAGTCACACCCACCCGGAAGGGGCGCCACCCGCGTCACTGCTCGGCCCCCGGCAGCATGGGCACGAACATCACGGCATCCAGGATGTCGCGCACGTAGGCCTCCTCCGTCCGGGTGTAGCGCACCAGTTGCTGGCGCCCGTCCGGACCCTCCACCGGCGCGACCAGTCGGCCGCCCAGCGCCAGCTGGGTAAGCAGCGCCTCCGGCACCTCCCGGGGCGCCGCGGTCAGGATGATGCCGTCGAACGGCCCCTTCTCCGGCCACCCTTCCCCACCGTCGCTATGGCGCAGGTTCACGTTGTTGATCCCCAGACGACTGAGAAGCTCGCGCGCGTTGCGGCTCAGCGCCTGGATGCGTTCCACCGAAAACACCCGATCCACGATCTGGGCCAGCACGGCGGCCTGATAGCCCGAGCCCGTCCCGATCTCCAGGACCGTGCGCGGGCGATCACCTTCCAGCAGGGCCTCGGTCATCCGCGCAACGATAAAGGGCTGGGAAATGGTCTGGCGATGACCGATCGGCAAGGCCGTGTTCTCGTAGGCACGGTGCCCCAGAGCCTCTTCCACGAACAGGTGGCGCGGGATGCTGCGCACGGCCTCCAGGACCCGTGGATCGCGAATCCCCTGCCCCTCCAGGATCCGGACCAGGCGATCGCGCGCCCGCTGCGAGGTCAGGCCCGCGCCGGCGGCATCAGGAACCATGCCCAGCCTCCGGCAGGGAATCGTCCAGCCAGCGCCCTACCGTATCGATCGCGTCAAAGCGGGTCAGGTCCACCTGGATCGGCGTGACCGAGACATACCCCTCGCGCACCGCATGGAAATCCGTACCGGGCCCGGCATCCTGTTCCGAACCGGCCGGCCCGACCCAGTAGATCGGACGCCCGCGGGGGTCCTCGTCCGCGATCATCGGCTCGGCCCGGTGGCGATGCCCCAGGCGCGTGGCCTGGACCCCGCGGATCTCGGCGCGCGGCAGGTCGGGGACATTCACGTTCAGGATCGTGGCCGCCGGCAGCGGAACGCGATTGATGCGGTCCAGCAGCTCGACCACCACGCTCGCGGCGGCGTCGTAATGGCGCAGGTCCGGCCCCACCAGCGAGACCGCGATCGCCGGGAGTCCCAGGAAGCGCCCCTCCATCGCGGCGGCGACCGTGCCCGAATAAAGCACGTCATCCCCCATGTTGGCACCGGCATTGATGCCGGAGATCACCACGTCCGGTTCCTGCTGCAAAAGGCCGGTGATCGCCAGGTGGACACAGTCGGTCGGCGTCCCGTCCACCTGCACGTCGCCCCCCTGAAGGTGACGCGTGCGCAGCGGCCGCACCAGGGTCAGACTGTTGCTGGCGCCACTGCGATCGCGGTCGGGCGCCACCACATGGACCTCGGCAATCCGGCGCAGATGCGTCGCCAGGCACTGAATGCCCGGGGCGTGAATTCCATCGTCGTTGCTAACCAGAATGCGCATGCAGGAAAGGGGCCGTTGAGGGGGCTCTTAATATACTGGAAACCGTCCGGGCCGGGCCCGTCGATCGACACGATCGCGCCCGCCCCCCGAAAAGTGCGAGTATCCTGCCATGAACTCCGGGGATGATCCCAACGATTTCGACGAATTCCTGCAGGCGGTTGGCAACGTTCGTCGACTCCACAGCGATCAGGCCGACGTGCGGCCGCCGCGACCCGCCGCCCGGGCCCGCCAGCGCGACGCCGACGAGGCCCAGGCCCACGCCGACTGGCTCAGCGATCCACTCAACGCCGCTGACCTGCAGCCCGGCGATGAACTCCGCTTCACGCGCCCGGGGATCAGCCAGCGGGTATTCCGCAAGCTGCGCGGCGGGCATTACCGCATCCAGGACGAGATCGACCTGCATGGCCTGTTCGCCGACGAGGCGCGCCGCGCCATCGGCCTGTTCCTCGACGATGCCCGCCGGGAAGGAGCCCTGTGCGTTCGCATCGTGCATGGCAAGGGACTGCGCTCGCGCCAGCAAGGCCCGGTCCTCAAGGGCCTCACCGACCACTGGCTGCGCCAGCGCGACGACGTACTGGCCTTTTGTTCCGCACGCCCGGCCGACGGTGGAACCGGGGCGGTCTACGTCCTGCTCAAACGCCCGCGCAACCCGGATTTCGCTCGCTGAGGGAGACGCTGATTTAATCGCACGTCCGCGTTGGCGCCCCCCAGTTGTTCGAGACAAACGTTCCGAGACAAGGCGCGTCGTGCAGCGGCTAGTGGTTCTACCCGCCCGTTTCTGATGGATTCGGGGCGCAACGCAGGATCGGGCCATATTCATTCAGAATCGGGGGGCACCAACCCCACAAGCTATTGAAAAAGCAGGGGCTCGGCCGCCCGTTGTTATCAAAAACGGGCATGCGCACGGCGTTGCGGCTCCCGTGTGCAGAATGACTGCACGGCAGTCACTGCGCCTTGTTCGCACGCAAAAGCGACTCGAGCGCGGACGTGCGATTAAATCAGCGTCTCCCTGAGACCCCATGCGAACGGGCCGTGACCGCCCCAACCAACGGCGCACTCACATACGGCCCTTGCCATATTCGCAATTCGCGATATTCACGCTTAGACTGAGTCGAGGCCTGTGAGGTGTTTTACGGAATTGGCTAGCCCGGCCGGCTATCCTTTCCGTACGCCCTTCCTTGCATTCCAACCATTATCGGTCCATGCTTTGTACAGCTCTTGTATAGGTACAGGACGCAACGGACTCTGCACTGCGAGGTATTTGCCATGAAGAACTGGAAGCTTGCCCCCCTGGCCCTCGGCCTGATCGCATTCACCGCCGGCAGCGGCTACGCCAGTGCCGACACGATGCCCCAGCTGAGCCAGGACGATCTGCAGGAACGCATCGCCGCCAATCGTGACGCCATCCAGAAGTTCGCCAGCACCCTGCAGGGCGAGCTGATGTCCGCCATGCAATCCGGCGGCCCGACCGAGGCCATCCAGGTCTGCAACGAACGCGCCCCCGAGATTGCACGTGATATCTCGGCCGAGACCGGCATCGAGATCGGTCGCACCAGCCTGAAGCTGCGTAACCAGAACAACGCCCCGGACCGCTGGGAACGCCTCACCCTGCAGGGCTTCGAGGCCCAGCACGCGGCTGGTACCCCGGCCGCGGATCTCCCGCCCCGCTTCGGCGTGGTCGAGGCCGAAGGCGGCGAGCCGAAGTTCCGCTTCATGGCCGCCATCCCGACCGGCGGGGCCTGCCTCACCTGCCACGGATCCGAGGTCAGCGGCGAAGTAAAGCACGCGCTGGAACGCCTTTACCCCGAAGATCAGGCAACTGGCTTCCGCGAGGGTGACGTGCGCGGCGCCTTCACCGTGACCCAGGAAATGTGAACCTTGGTGTGGTCCCGGCGAACCGCCCGGGCCCCATACAGAAAGGCCGCCTCCGGGCGGCCTTTTTTGTGTCTGCGCCACGCGAAATCATCCCGGCTGGTGTCCGATTTTTGAACACAGTGGCACCGGAACGTGCTATTTTCGTGCCATACAAGCGCGGGGGTTGCGCCCGGTACCGGGCCCTGGCGCGCTCGACTCGCAGACCAGATCGCTACACGTTTATGACCCGAACGATAGACGCCGAACTCCTCGCCCTCGCCGTGGATGCCTCCAATGACGGCATCGTCATCGCCGAGCGCGAGGGCGATGACAACATCCTGATCTATGTGAATCGGGCCTTCGAAGAACTCACCGGCTACCGCTCCGAAGAGATCCTCTACCGCGATTGCCGGTTCCTCCAGGGCACCGACACCGATCAGGAGGTACGCCAGGAGATCCGCTCGGCCATCGAGGAAAACCGCCCCTGCCGCGTGACCCTGCGCAATTACCGCAAGGACGGCAGCCTGTTCTGGAACGAACTGTCGCTGACCCCGGTATTCAACGACGAGGACCGGCTCACGTACTACATCGGCATCCAGAAGGACATCACCGACCGCGTGGAGGCCGAACAGCGCGCCGAACGCGCCGAAAGCAAGCTCAAGAACTCCGCCTGAGCCCGCCCCGGTCAGCCCGACCGGTCCGCGTCCCGCGCGTTGCCAATCGCGTCCAGGACCCCCGTCGCATATTCCCCGGCCCCCAGTTCCAGCGACAACCACAGGTCGTCGCCCCCCCAGCGCCATGCAAGGGCCCGGGGCACCATGCGCAGTGATCGGCGGGCGGCCCGGACACCCTCCTGCTCCAGCCCTTCCGCCAATACCGGTTCTTCTGCAGCGATGGCCGCCTCCAGCGCCGCCACCTCGCCCGCCGTCTGCATGGCGCCACGGCCCCACAGGGGCCCGGTCGGGTGGATGTCCAGGCGGGCGGCACGGGCCTCCAGCTCGGCATCCACCTCCGGTACCGCGAACACGCTGCCGGAGCCTTCCAGATTGGCCACGTCCCCCGGCAACAGCCGGTCCCAGTCGCCACGGCGCACGCGGGCCGCGAGTACCGCGTTGAAGATCGCCGAGCGCGCGGCGGAGAGCAGGAGACTGCGCTGATTGCGGCTGCGCGGCGCCCGCCCGCCACCCAGCCAGACGCGCGCCCGCTCCAGATTATCGCGACCAAAACGCTGCGCACCGAAGTAGTTCGGGATGCCACCATCCCGCACCGCCGCCAGGATCGATTCCGCCGCCGCCCGGTCACCCTGCACGGCACCCAGCCGGATCTCGAAGCGGTTGCCGGCCAGGTGGCCGGTGCGCAGCTTGCGCGCGTGGCGCACCATGCGCAGCACCCGCATCCAGCTACCCGTCGCCTCGGCCTCCTGTGCGATATTCCAGGCCTCGGCCCGGCCGGCCCAGTCCGGCTCGGACTCGGGCGGGCACTGCACGCTGAACCACTGGCGGGTAACGGCCTGACGGTCCTTGCGCCCGGCGTAGCTCACCCGGCCGCGTCCCGCACCTGACTCGCGTCCCAGCCACACGGCCACGTCCTCGGAGTTCAGCAGGCGCTTCTCGATCTCCAGCCAGACATGCTCGCCTTGCCCCTCGGGCGTCGTGGCGGGTACCTCCTCGACCCGAAAGTCCTCCGGCTCCGCCTTGATCGTGGCGACCAGCGGCGGCAACCACGGGTAGGGAGTGGCGTCGTTTTCGGTTTCCCGGCTCATCGCGGCGTGGCCGGGCGGGCGACATCGTTGCGGATATACTCCGGCTGCGCATACTCGGGGGCCACGGCCTCGCCGCGCTCCCAGGCGTCCACCCCCAGCAGGGCGATCTCGCGGGCATCCGGCAGCGCGTCGGGATCCACGGCGGCCATGGCCAGCCCCTGCGCGGCCGCCAGTTCAGGGTAGGCGGCAAACGCGGAGCCCAGACCGAAACGCTCGCCCTCGGGCCAGGCAGGCACCAGGCTGGCAGGCGCCCCGACCTGTTCCGCCGCCGTCTCCACGCGGTCCCCCCGGACCGGACAAAGGCTCCAGTAAATCTCGCCCATGCGCGCGTCCAGTGCCGCCAGTACGGCTGCCGGCCGTCGCCCCTCCCGCAGCGCCTGCTGCGCCAGGGCCTGCAGCGTGGAGACCGGCACCACGGGGCGATCCAGCGCGAAAGCCATCCCCTGTGCCACCCCCAGACCGAGGCGGACGCCCGTGAAGGCCCCGGGGCCGCGGCCCACCGCCACGCCATCCAGGCTGGCGCGCGGGATATCCGCCTCGCGCAGCAGCTGTTCCACCTGCCCCAGGATCAATTCCCCGTGGCGCCGCGCCGCGCGCTCGGCAACGCCAAGGATCTCGCCATCGACATACAGCGCGGCCGAACACTGTTCAGTTGCGGTTTCGAGCGCAATCAGGCGCATGTATTCGTCTCCCGGGCCTGCTCCAGGAAGCGCAGCGCGGCCGCCGGTTCCCGGGTGCGATGGAACGGCGGCAGGCTGGCGAGAAAGCGCCGGCCGTAGGATTTTCCGGTCAAACGCGGATCGCACAGGCCCAGGATGCCGGCATCATCGGCATCCCGGATCAACCGCCCCGCGCCCTGCTTCAGGGCCAGCACGGCCTGCGGCAGGGTGAACTCCATGAACGGCGACCGACCTTCGGCCTCCAGCGCGGACGCGCGCGCCTGCAGGACGGGATCGTTGGGCGCGGCGAACGGCAGGCGATCGATGATCACGATCGACAGCGCCTCGCCGCGGATGTCCACCCCTTCCCAGAAGCTGTGGGCCCCCAGCAGCCAGGCCGTCCCCGATTCGCGAAACCGCGCCAGCAAATCGCCCCGCGGCTGTTCGCCCTGTACCAGCAGCTCGCGGTCGCGTGGCAGTTCGGCGCGCAGGATAGCGGCCGCCTCCTGCAAGGCCCGGTGACTGGTAAACAGGAAGAACCCGCCCCCCGGGTTGTGCCGCAACAGCGGCCACGCCCAGGCAATGCAGGCCCGGGTATATCCCGGATCGTTGGGATTGGGAAGCGGTGGCTGCGGATGCACCAGGCAGGCCTGACGGGGAAAATCGAAGGGACTGTCCAGGCGTTCGCTGGCCACGTCCGCGGGGAGTCCGAGGCGCCGCGCCGCATGGCTGAAGTCCTCTCCCACGGCCAGCGTGGCCGAGGTAAAGATCCATGCCGCCGGGCGCGCGGCCCGGCGCTGCGCGAGCGGACGCGCCGCATCCAGCGGCGTTCGGTGCAGCGTCAGGCTCTGGCTGAAGCGCTCGGCCCAGGCCACGGTATCCGGGGTCTCCTCGCGCCATTCCCGCAGGCGCTCCAGCAACAGGGCGCTGCGCCCGCGCAGCTGCTCCAGCCCCGGCGCCCGTGCCGCGGCGGCCTCCAGCGCGTCCCCGACAAACCCCAGAGTCGCGTCGAGGCGGTCCAGCAACGGATCCAGGGCACCCTCCGGGTTGACCGTATCCCAGCTGGAACGCCCCTCCCAGGTCCGCGACGCCTCGAGGAACTCGGCGACGCACGCCTCCAGTTCCGCGACCCGCTGGCGAATGTCCAGCATCTCCGGGGCATGCTGCTCCTGTTCACGCCGCGTGTCCCGCGCCAGCTCCCGCAGGGCGCGCGTGCCCACGGCAATCCCGAAGAACGATCCGGCAATATCCGGCAACTGGTGCGCCTCGTCGACGATCACCGCGTCCACCTCGGGCAGCAGTTCTCCGAAGCCCTCCTCCTTCAGGGCCATGTCCGCGAGCAGCAGGTGGTGGTTGACCACCACTACGTCCGCCTCCTGGGCACGCTTGCGCGCCTGCACCACAAAGCAGTCGTTGTAGTTCGGGCATTCCCCGCCCAGGCAGTTGTCCACGGTCGAGGTGACCTGCGGCCAGAGTCGCGAGTCCTCCGCGAGGATCCCGGCCAGCCCCAGATCCCCGGTGTCACTGGTGCGCGCAAACCGCTGCAGGGCCTCGATCACCGGCAACTGGTCACGGCGTACTCCGCCACCGGTCGCGCCGCCCGCCTCGGCTGCGGCCAGTTCCAGGCGATAGTGGCAAAGGTAGTTGGCCCGGCCCTTCAGCAGGGCTGCGCGCGGGCGATAGCCCAGCGCCTCGCAGACCACCGGGAGGTCGCGTTCGAAGAGCTGGTCCTGCAGGGTCTTGGTACCGGTGGAGATCAGGGCGCGGCGGCGCGCCTGCAGGATCGGCACCAGATAGGCGAAGGTCTTGCCCACCCCGGTGGCCGCCTCGACCAGCAGGGCGGTGGGTGCGGTGGCCAGGGCCTCCTCCACCGCCACGGCCATGCGCTGCTGCGGCTCGCGCGGGCGAAAGCCGGCAACGGCCTCCGCCAGGTCGCCCCCCGGGCTCAGGGCGTGAACGGCCGCCGATCCCGCCGCCGCGTCAGACAACGTCGGCTTCCAGACGGCGGATCGCCTCTCGGGCCTCCTCGGCACCGGCGGCATCGCCCAGGGCCTCGCGCGCCGCGAGGATCACGCGCCAGTTTTTCAGCCCGAGCTCGCGGTCGGTCCCACCCGCCAGCCGCAGGGAACGCTCCGCCAGGCGCTCGGCCTGTTCGTGGCGACCCTGTTCCAGGCGCAGCACGGCCATCTGATGCCACAGGCCCGCATCCCGTGGCGCAATGCGCAAGGCCCGTTCCAGGCGTTGTTCCGCGCGCGCGGTATCTCCGGCCTGGCGCGCCGACTCGGCCTGCTGGGCCAGCTGCAGGGCCGCGCCAGGGGTTGGCTCGCGTTCCGGCTCGGGTGCATCACGCTCCTCTTGCGCCGGATCCTCATCAACGGCCCTCTCGGTCGCGTCGGGCGCGGGCGCGCCGGCATCGCGGGGCGCCGGGGTCGCGCAGGCCGCCAGCACAAGCGCCAGCGCAACGACCCCCGCACCCTGCACGGCCCGCCAGCCGCCGTCGGCCATCCAGGCCTCTCGGGACCGGTCCTCTGCAATACGGAACATCTTCAACGAAATAACCTCTCGAACCAGCCCTGCGAGCCGGAATCACTGCCCAGGTCGCACTCGGCGCGCCCTTCGGGCCCCGAATTCTGCCAGAACGGCAGCGTCTTCACCGCCTCGCAGGCATGGTCCTCGTTTTCCACCCGCAGGCCGGAGGCCAGGTCCACCTCCTGATAGCCCACGCCGGGGTGGCCTTCCAGCCGCAGAGAGTGCACGCCTACCCCCGCCATGATCTCCGCCCAGACCGGCGCGGCGGAGACGCCACCGGTGAGTCCGGTCGGGCGATTGTCGTCCATCCCCAGCCAGACCACCGCCACATGCCGATCATCGAAGCCGGCGAACCAGCTGTCCCGAAAGTTGTTCGTGGTACCGGTTTTGCCAGCCACCACCTGACCGTTCAGCCGCGCCGCGATCCGCCGCCCGGTCCCCTCGCGAGTCACGTCGTGCAGGGCATGGGTCAGGACGCGCACGGAACCATCCGACACCGCCCCCTGGAGCGACAGGCCGTAGTGGGACAGGACCTCGTCGTTCTGATCCAGGACATCCCGGATCACCCGGGTACCCGTCGCGTAGCCGCCGTTCGCCAGCGCCTGGTAGAGCCCGGCCACCTCCAGCGGTGACAGCTCGATCGCGCCCAGCGCCAGCGAAGGCAACGGGGCCGGCGTCCGCTGCAGCCCCAGCGTCTGCAGCAGGTTGACCACCTGGGAAATACCGATCTCCTCCGCCAGGCGGACGGTCGCCACGTTGTAGGATTGCACCAGGGCCTCCCAGGCCGTGACCGTCCCCCGGTTCTCGCGATCGAAATTGCGCGGTGTCCAGGGCTCCCCGTGCGGCAGCTGCAGGGTCAGCGGGCTGTCATCCAGGAGGGTCGCCAGGGTGTAACGATCCGGGTTGGTCAGGGCCGCGAGATAGACGAACGGCTTGATCACCGACCCCACCTGGCGCTGGGCCTCCACGGCCCGGTTGTACCCGGGAAAGCGCGGGTTGCGATCCCCCACCACCCCCAGCACTTCGCCCGCCTGGGGATCGGTCACGACCGCCGCGGCCTGCAGGTTGTCGAGGTCGGAACCGCCCCCGCGGCTCCGGACCAGCTCGTCCACACCCCGCACCAGGCGATCCTCCAGCCGCATCTGCACCACCGGATCCATGGTCGTGAAGATCCGCAGGCCCTCGCTGCGCAGATCCTCGTCCGCGTAGTCGGCCCGCAGCTCACGCCGCACCAGGTCGAGAAAGGCCGGGAAACGGCTGCGCCCCTCCGGCATTACCGGGGAGACATCAAGTGCGGTTGCCAGGGCCCGATCCACGCGCTCGCGACTCGCCAGACCGGTCTCCGCCATCGCCTCCAGGACCCGGTCGCGGCGCTGCGTGGCCCGCTCCGGGAAGCGGCGCGGATCGTAATAACTCGCTCCCCGCGCCAGACCGACCAGCAGCGCCAGCTGATCCAGGCGCAGTTCGTTCAATGGACGCTGATAGTAGAACTGGGCCGCCTGGCCAAAGCCATGGATCGCCCGCTCGCCGGTCTGCCCGAGGAACACCTCGTTCAGATACGCCTCGAGGATCTCCCGCTTGTCGTAGCGGTGTTCCAGCAACAGGGCCATCACCGCTTCATTCAGCTTGCGGCTCAGCGTCTGCTCGCGCGTCAGGTAGAAGTTCTTGACCAGCTGCTGGGTCAGCGTGCTGCCCCCCTGGACCGTGCGCCCGGCACGCAGGTTGGCGACCGCCGCGCGCCCGATGCCCACCGGATCAATCCCGCGATGCGACATGAACCGCCGGTCCTCGATCGCCAGCAGCGCCCCGATCAGCTCGCGCGGTACCTCGTCGATATCGACCAGGATGCGATCCTCACCATGGGTCGGATAGATGCTGCCAATCAGCAACGGCTCCACCCGCATCAGGTCCACATTGCGGCCCCCGGACTGCTCCGCCACCGACTGCACCCGGCCGTTCGCCAGGCGCACGCGTACCGAATGGGCCGGCTCCGGTCCGTCCCCAAACGTGAACGGCCGGGTGGTCAGCCGCACGGTACCGCCGCTGACGTGAAACTCGCCCGGGCCCGAACCCTCCGGCGTCTCGCGGTAATTCAGCGCGCGCAGCTCCATCTCCAGCGCATCCGCCGTCAGCGGGCGGCCGGCATACAGCTCCAGCGGCCGCGCATACACCCGGGCGGGCAATGCCCAGCGCTGGCCCTCGAACCGTTCGCGGATCTCGCGGTCCAGATGATGGACATAGAGCCCCCCGATCCCCACGGCGGCCAGCAGCAGGCCGGCCAGGGTCCAGCCCCCCGCGCCCAGCAGGCGCCGGACCCGCCCCCTGCGGGGCGCGTTTCGATGACGGGGACGCTGGCGGCTCTTTCGTGGCATGGACTGGCTGGGGGGCGACGTGACCGGAACGGCTGCAATGGTAACCTGACCGGCAAGCAAAAACGGGTGCATGCCCGGCGATTCCGGGAAAAACATCCGGCGCCGACGCTCGCCCGCCTGAACCTCCAAGCGGAGCCCCCATGACCGAACTGGAACAGCACCAGAAACGCCTGCGCCAACTGGTCCAGGGCAACGGCTTCCCGACGCCCCTGCCGGACACCAGAGCGGTTCGGACCATCGAGACCCATATCTCCACCGTGATCCTCGCCGGCGACGAGGCCTACAAGTTCAAGAAACCGCTGGATCTCGGCTTTCTCGACTTCACCACGCTGGACGCCCGCCGCCATTACTGCGAGACCGAGCTGGAGATTAACCGCCGCCTGGCGCCCCAGCTCTATCGGGAGGTCGTGACCCTCAATGGTGACGACGCGCATCCGGTCATCAATGGCGACGGACCCGTGCTCGACTACGCCGTGCGCATGCGTCGCTTCGACCGCGAGCGTCAGCTCGACCGACTGCTGGACCGGGACCGGCTCCCCACGGCGGCCATGGATGCGCTCGGTCACTACATCGCGGCCTTCCATGAGCGCACCGAGCGGACCGATGCTCAATCCGAGTACGGGACCGCCGAGGCCGCGACCCAACCCATGCTGGACAACTTCCCGGCCCTGTCCGAATCGGTCACCGGCGCCTCGGATCGGGCGCGCCTCGAGCGCCTGAAACAATGGACTCGAACGGAAATCAATCGGCTGTGGCCCTTTCTTCAGGAACGTCATGATGCCGGGTTCGTGCGCCACGGCCATGGTGACCTGCACCTCGGGAACCTGGTCTACGTCACGGACGAGGATGGCGACGAGGTCCCGGTCGCCTTCGACGCCATCGAATTCGATCCCGCCCTGCGCTGGATCGACGTGATGTCCGAGATCGCCTTCACCACCATGGATCTCCTGGCCCGCCGCTCCCGCGCCCATGCCTGGCGGCTGCTGAATGCCTATCTCGAGGGGCGCGAAGACTTCGATGGTCTTGCCCTGCTGCCGCTGTACCAGGTCTACCGTGCCCTGATCCGGGCCAAGGTCCAGGGCATACACGGAGCCGAGCCCCAGCTGCCGTCCGATGAACAAGCGGCCCACCGGGCGGAGATGAGTCGCTACCTCGCCCTCGCGGACCGGTTGACCGAGGCTGGCTCGCCGCGCCTCGTCCTGATGCACGGCGTCTCCGGCAGTGGCAAGACCGTCGTCAGTACCCAGGTGCTGGAGGCCCTGGGGGCGATCCGGCTGCGCTCCGACATCGAGCGCAAGCGGATGGAGGAGCCGGTGGACTACAGCGCCGCCGGGCGCGCCCGGATCTACGAACACCTGTTGCAGCGCGCGGAACGCCTGCTGTCGCTCGGACTGACCGTCGTCGTGGATGCCACCTTCCTCACCCGCGAGCAACGTGCTCCGTTCCAGGCCCTGGCCCGGCGCCATGCGGCCGGGTTCGCCGTGGTCGCCTGCCAGGCGCGCGAAGACGTTCTGCGCGAGCGCCTGGAGCGCCGCGCTCGCGCGGGCACCGACGCCTCGGATGCCGGTATCGAGGTCATGCAACAGCAGCAGCCCCAACAGGAATGGCCGACCGATGCCGAAGGCTGCATCGAGGTCGCCCCGGATGCACCGCTCGACCCCGATGCCCTCGCGCACCGCCTGCTCCAGCCCGTCGCAACCTGAGCAACGCGCTACAATGAGGCCCACGAGCACCACAGTCCGCCCGGAAACCGGAGACACCCCCATGCATCGTTGCCGTACTGGCCCGTTCGACCGCCTCCGCCACGCCCTTGCACCGCTCGCCGCCTGCGGGCTGCTGGCGCTGGGCTCTGCGGCCCAGGCCGATGCCCTGCTCCACTATGTGGACGACGAGGGGCTGGAGAGCCAGATCCTGGTGCGCGGTGACATCGTTCGCATGGAGCTGAACGAGGCGATGAGCGGCACCTCCGGCTATATGCTGTTCGACGCCACCAACGACCAGCTGACCGTCGTGGACGACACCGAACAGACCTACACCCCGCTGACCCGCGAGGTTATGGACCAGCAAATGCGCGCGATGACCGATATGGTCAGCGATCTGCGTCGCCAGATGGAGCAGCTTCCGCCGGAGGTGCGCCAGCAACTGGAATCGCAACTGGGCATCGGCGCGGAAGGCTTCGATGCCGAAATCAGCACCCGGACCACCGGCGAGCAGCGCGAGATCGGCGATTTCGTCTGTGACGAGCACGAGGTCCTGATCGATGGTCAGGTGCAGAGTACGGTCTGCGTGTCGGACCCGGCCCGTCTGGGATTGGAGGAACACGACTTCGCCACCCTGGGCGCCCTGATGGATCGCCTGTATGAGCTGTCCCTCAGCGCCCTCGAGGCCGGTGGCCCGATGGCCTCGCAGATGGGCGCGTCCCTGCTGCCGCGCGTGGATGGCATCCCCCTGGAGGTCAGCGAACACGACGGCGTGACCACTCGCCTCGCGGGCATCTCCACCGACGACCTGAGTCCCGAGCTCTTCACTGTCCCCGACCGCTATGCCGAACGCGATCTTTTCTGACACCGTCCCGCGCTTCCTGCCCCTCGCTCTGGTGGGCAGCGGCCTGCTGTTCCTCGCGGCCTGCAGCGCCGGCCCCGAGCCGCGCGGCACGGAGACCGCCACCACCATCGCCACCCCCCAGCCGCTCCCGCAGGGGCCGATGAGTCCCGCGCCCGAGGCCGGTCTGGAGCGTTCGGAGGTCGTCCTCACGGCCCTGGGGCACCTGGACACGCCCTATCGCTACGGGGGAACCGACGCCTCCGGACTCGACTGTTCCGCCCTGGTGCAGCGCGCCTACCGCGAGGCCGGTCGCAGCGTGCCGCGCACCACTCGCGACCAGGCACGGGCCGCCACGCGGCGAGACGGCGCCCCGACGCCGGGTGACGTCGTGTTCTTCGCGATCAACGGGAGTCAAATCGATCACGTCGGGGTCTACGTGGGAGACGGACGTTTCGTACACGCACCCAGCTCCCGGGGCCAGGTGCGTATTGAGCAACTGGACAACCCCTACTGGGCCCCTCGAACCCGGTTTGCCGGTCATTTCTTCGACTGAACCCGGCATCCCGGAAAACGCGGTGCCGGCCGTCCCGAGGGGCGTTGGCGGCGACACCCGCCCTCGCTCATCCAGCCTTCGAACCCGCTACCTGAGGAAGGAACCATGAAAACGACCAACCCCGTTACACGCGCATTGCGGACCTCGGCCCTCGCCATCACCCTCGGGCTTGGCGTCGGCTTCGCCACCAGCACCGCGCACGCATTCGGCCCCGAGACCGTGATCGAGACCCAGGAACGCGTGGTGTACAGCATCGAGGGCGAGTTCGACTTCTACTACGAGATGATCGAGGACGCCATCGCCGCCGAGGGACTGGTGATCAACAATCGCGGCTACATTGCCGACATGCTGGACCGCACCGCCGACCAGGAAAGTGGCGAAGGCCTGTACCTGAACGGCATGTCCGTCGATTTTTGCAGCGCCACCTACTCGCGCGCGACCATGGATGCGGACCCTCACAACATCACCTTCTGCCCCTACGTGATCGCAATCTACGAACTCTCCGACGAGCCCGGTACCATCTACGTGGGCTACCAGCGCGTCCCGGAGATCGGCGACGAGCCCTCCGCGGAGGCCCTGCGCGACGTCAACAAACTGGTCGACCGCATCGTGCAGAACGCCCTGTCCTTCTGAACCAGGCGGCCCGTCCGACACGAAAAAAGCCCGGGCCTTGCGGCTCCGGGCTTTTTCTTTCCGGGCCGCAACGTGCAACCCGGTGTGACGCCCCCCTCAGGGCGTCTGATCTTCCTCGGCCCCTTCCTTCTTCACCGGCAGCAGGACCTGACGGTCAACGCCCAGCATCAAGGCCGCCGTCGCCGCGATGAAGATGGACGAGTAGGTCCCCACAATCACCCCGATGATCAGGGCGATCGAGAAATTCTGCAGTGCCGCCCCGCCGAGGAACGCGAGCGAGAACAGCACCAGCAGGGTTGTCATACTGGTGACGATGGTACGCGCCAGGGTCTTGTTGACCGCGTTATTCATCACCTGCTCGGTACCCTGCTTGCGCAGCACCCGGAAGTTCTCGCGTATTCGGTCATACACGACGATGGTGTCATTCAGCGAGTAGCCAATCACCGCCAGTACCGCCGCCAGCACGCCCAGGTCGAACTCCAGCTGCAGCAACGAAAAGATCCCCAGAGTGATCAGGACATCGTGTACCAGGGCCAGAACCGAACCGATGGAAAACCGCCACTCGAAGCGAACCGCCACGTAGATCAGGATGCCCGCCAGGGCATAGATCATCGCCAGGCCGCCCTGCTCGCGCAGCTCCTCCCCGACCGCCGGGCCGACAAACTCCACCCGACGCAGGTCCGGGTCCTGCGGTCCACCATCCTGCAGCGTGTTCAGCACGCGGTTGGAGAGCATCGCCGGATCGTCGTCATCCTCGCTTGGCGGCAGACGGATCAGCACATCGCGCGAGGTCCCGAAGGTCTGCACCTGGGCCCCGGCAAAGCCCCCGGCCGCGAGGGTCTCACGGATCGGATCCAGCTCGACCGCCTCGGGATAGCCGACCTCCACCAGGGTACCCCCGGTAAAGTCGATCCCGAAGTTCAAGCCGCGGGTTGCGAGCATGGCGATGGAAGCGAGGATCAGGATGAGCGAGATGGCGATCGTGATCTTGCGCTTGCCCAGGAAATCGATGTTCGATTCGGCGAAATTCAGATGCGGAAGCATGCGGGTCTCCCGGCGCTCAGATGGCCAGGCGCGTCAGCCGGCGCTGGCGCCCGTAGGTCAGATTGACGATGGCGCGGGTCACGATGATCGCGGTAAACATCGAAGCGATGATCCCGATCGACAGCGTTATCGCGAAGCCCTTGATCGGACCGGTACCGAACAGGAACAGCACCAGGGCCGCAATCAGCGTCGTCACGTTGGCGTCCGCGATGGTCGTGAAGGCCCGGTCATAGCCGGACGAGATCGCCGCCTGTGGTGACAATCCGTTGCGGATCTCCTCGCGTATGCGCTCGAAGATCAGCACGTTGGCGTCCACCGCCATACCGACCGTCAGCACGATCCCGGCGATCCCCGGCAGGGTCAATGTCGCCTGCAGCATCGAGAGCACCGACACGATGAAGATCAGGTTCAGGGCCAGTGCCACGTTCGCGATCAGGCCGAACACGCGGTAGTAGAGGATCATGAAGATCATCACGGCGATAAAGCCGATCACCACCGACTGCATGCCGCGGTCGATGTTCTCCTGCCCCAGGCTTGGCCCGACCGTGCGTTCTTCCACGATGGACATCGGCGCGGCCAGCGCCCCGGCACGCAGCAGCAGCGCGAGGTTGCGCGCCTCGCGGGTGCTGTCGAGTCCCGAGATCTGGAAGCGCCGACCCAGCGGCTCATTGATGCGCGCAACGTTGATCACCTCTTCGCTGCGCGAGGTCCGCAGGACCTGCTCACCGTCTTCCTCCACCGTCTCGGTGGTCGTCTCGATGAACACCGAGGCCATCAGGCGCCCCACGTTGTCCGAGGTCACCCGCGAGAAGATCCGCGCCCCCTGGCCATCCAGGTTAATGAACACGGCCGGCCCGCCGGTGTCTTGCGCAATACCGGAAGAGGCGTCGGTGATGTAGTCACCGGTCAGCATGACCTGGCGCTGCAGCAGCACCGGCGTCCCGTCACGCTCGCGATACAGACGCGTGCCCGACGGCGCACGGCCGGACTCCGCCGCCTCCATCGGGTCCCCGGATTCCGATACCAGGCGGAACTCCAGCGTCGCCGTCGCACCCAGCACCTCCTTGGCCCTGGCGGTGTCCTGCACCCCCGGAAGCTGCACGACGATGCGGTTCTCGCCCTGCTGGGCAATGATCGGCTCGGCCACGCCCAGTTCATCGACGCGCGAACGCAGGGTCGAGATATTCTGCTGCAGGGCCTGCCGCCGCAGTTCGGTCAGGTGGTCGTCGTCCAGCGTCGCCACCATCCGGATGGAGTCGCCGGAGCCGCGGACGTCCCACTCCAGTTCGCCGCGGTACTCGCGGGTCAGCCAGCTTTCGGCCGCTTCATAGTTCGCCTCGTTGCCGAACATCACGGTGAGGTCGCTGGAGCTGCGTTCGATCGTGTCAAAGGACAGCCGTTCGTCGCGCATGCGCCCGCGCAACTCGTTCGCGTAGCGCTCCATCGCCGTGCCGATCACCGCCTCCAGATCCACCTCCATCAGGAAGTGCACACCGCCGCGCAGGTCGAGGCCCAGAGCCATCGGCTGGCCATTGATCGCCCGCAGCCAGTTCGGCGTGGCCGGGGCCAGGTTCAGGGCCACCGTATGGTTGTCGTCCAGGGCGTTGCGCAGGATCTCGGCGGCGGCCGACTGCTCGTCGGTGGTCTCGAAGCGCAGCAATATCTGACCGTCGTCCTGCTCCTCGACCTGCTTTGGCGTCACGCCCTGGGCACCCAGGATGGTGCCCATGAGATCCCGGATGTTCTCGTCGATCTCGCCGGTCATCGGATTCCCGATCTGGACCGACGGGTCCTCCGGAAACAGGTTGGGCGCGGCGTACAGCCCCGCACCCAGAACGACCACGACGATCAGGGCGTACAGCCACGCCGGATAGGAATTGCGCATATTCGGAGACCCTGAAGGGCGGGGTTTAAAGGTCTTTGAGCGTGCCCTTGGGCATCACGGAGGCGACCGACTGCTTCTGCACGGCCACGTTCACGCCATCGGCGATATCAACCTTGATGAAGTCGTCGCTGACCTCGGTGATCTTGCCGGCCACACCGCCGTTGGTGACGATCTCGTCGCCCTTGGAGAGCGCCTCGACCATGTTGCGATGTTCCTTGGCGCGCTTGCTCTGCGGGCGGATGATCAGGAAGTACATGATCGCGAAGAAAATGACGATCATGATCAGGAACTCGATCATGCCGCCGCCGGCGGCTCCGCCTTCCTGGGCATGCGCTGCAGAAATCAGAAAGTCCATCGAAACACTCCGTCTGTCGGTTCGGGTCAAGCACCGCCCTGCCCCGAAAACCGCGGCCGGACGGCGTAAAAAATAACGCGCGGATTATGGCACAGGCGGGACGTCCATGCCGCGCCGAACGTAGAAATCGGCGACGAACGCATCGAGCGCCCCCGCCGCGATCGCCTCGCGCATTCCGCGCATAAGGTCCTGGTAGTAATGCAGATTGTGGGTGGTCGCCAGGCGCGAGCCGAGGATCTCGTTGCACTTGTCGAGATGCTTGAGATAGGCCCGCGAATAGTGACGACAGGTGTAGCAGCCGCATTCCGGGTCAATCGGCCCGGTATCCTCGCGAAAACGGGCATTGCGAATGCGCAGCACGCCCTCGCGGGTGTACAGAAAACCGTTGCGCGCGTTGCGGGTGGGCATCACGCAGTCAAACATGTCCACGCCGCGACGCACCGCTTCGACGATATCCTCCGGTCGTCCCACCCCCATCAGGTAGCGTGGGCGATCCGGCGGCAACAGCGGCAGGGTCACGTCCAGGGTCTGCAGCCGCTCGTCCTCCGGCTCCCCCACCGACAATCCCCCGAGCGCGTAGCCGTCAAAACCGATCGCCTGCAGGCCTTCCGCCGATTCCCGGCGCAGCTCCGGATACATCCCGCCCTGCACAATCCCGAACAAGGCCGCCGGGTTATCGCCATGCGCCGCGCGCGAACGTGCCGCCCAGCGCAGGGACAATTCCATGGACTGGCGCGCCTCGTCCTCCGTGGCGGGGTACGGCGTGCACTCGTCGAAGATCATCACGATGTCCGAGCCCAGCTCGCGCTGCACCTGCATCGACGACTCCGGCGTCATCAGCACCTTCGAGCCATCCACCGGCGACTGGAAACGCACGCCCTCCTCCGAGATCTTGCGCATCTCGGCCAGCGAAAAGACCTGGAATCCCCCGGAATCGGTCAGGATCGGCCCCTCCCAGTGCATGAAGTCGTGCAGGTCGCCATGCGCGCGGATGACCTCCGTGCCCGGGCGCAGCATCAGGTGGAAAGTATTGCCAAGGATGATCTCCGCCCCAAGCTCGCGCAGCTCTTCCGGAGTCATCGCCTTGACCGTGCCGTAGGTCCCCACCGGCATGAATGCCGGCGTCTCGACCGTCCCGCGCGGAAAATGCAGGCGGCCGCGCCGCGCCGGGCCATCGGCGGCCAGGTTTTCAAACTCCATCGGTGCCTCCGGTATCGGCGCTCAGGCTGGGCGGGAGGTCATCGGCCCGCCCCGGCGCCAGCCACATCGCATCGCCGTAACTGAAGAACCGGTACCGCTGCGCGACCGCATGGGCGTAGGCATCCAGGATCCGGTGATAGCCGGCGAACGCCGCCACCAGCATCAGCAGCGTGCTCTGTGGCAGATGAAAATTGGTGACCATCCGGTCCACCACGCGGAACGTGTAGCCCGGCTGGATGAACAGCCGCGTCTCGCCCTGGAACGGCTCAAGCGCGCCCCCGGCCGCTGCGGTCTCCAGCGAGCGCACGCATGTCGTGCCCACTGCCACCACACGCCCGCCGCGGGCCTTGCACGCCGCCACGGCGGCGCAGGCCTCGGGCGAGACCTCCAGCCATTCCGCATGCATCTCGTGCGCGGCGGTGTCCTCCACCTTGACTGGCTGGAAGGTCCCGGCCCCCACATGCAGGGTCACCGTCGCCGTCTCCACCCCGGCCTCGCGCAGCCGCGCGAGCAGCGCGTCGTCGAAATGCAGCCCCGCGGTGGGGGCGGCGACCGCACCCTCGCGGCGGGCGAACACCGTCTGGTAGCGATCCGCGTCATGGGCCTCGTCAGCCCGCTCGATATACGGCGGCAGTGGCACATGGCCGTGCGTGCGCAACAGAGCCAGCACGTCCCCGGCCTCCACCAGAACCAGCCGGAAGAACGGCCCCTCGCGCCCGGTCACCTCGACCGTGAAAGCATCCGCGAGCCGCAGGCGGGTCCCCACCTTTGGCGCTCGGCTGGCCCGGACCATGGCCAGTACCTGCCCGGTCGATTCGATGCGTTCGACCAGCACCTCGACCCGGCCCCCGCTCTCCTTCTGCCCGAATACTCGCGCCGGGATCACTCGGGTGTCGTTCAGCACGAGCAGATCGCCCGGGCGCAGCAGATTTTCGATCTCCGCAAAGCCGGCATCCCGCGGGCGCTCGTCCTCCAGCACCAGCAGGCGCGACCCCACACGGTCCGGCAACGGATACTGGGCAATCAGCTCCGACGGGAGCTCGTAATCAAAGTCGGCAACACGCATGGCGCGCGATGCTACCACGCGCCACGCCAGCGCGGCGCGGCATGCCCCGGCCCGCGAAGCCCGTTTCTGCCACGGGGAACCTGCGCTACACTACGCTCGCGCTGAACAAAGTCGACCTGGCTTTTTCAGCGCGCGCAGCGCTGCAAACGCGTTTTGCAGCCTGCTTTGGAATCCACCCCCGTTGAGGGCGATTCCGACGGCACATCCGTGTGCCGCGGGGAGACGCCGACCCATCGGCATCTCTCCGGCACCCCACAAGCCGGGATGGCGGAACTGGTAGACGCGCCGGACTCAAAATCCGGTTCTGGCAACAGAGTGCGAGTTCGATTCTCGCTCCCGGCACCATCATTTTCTCGGGCCCTCCGCCAGGGCCCGCCCGGGGCGCACGACTCCCCGACATCAGGCCGGTGTAGCTCAGTTGGTAGAGCATCTGATTTGTAATCAGAGGGTCGCAGGTTCGACTCCTGTCGCCGGCTCCATTTTTCGGGCTCCCACAGCCAGTGGTGTTCTCTCCTGACGCACATCCCTACCTTGACGATCGCCCCGCGGGGTGTAATCTCGGAGATACGAGGTTGTCCAGAGGCGCCCCACAGGGAAGCCGAGTCAGCAGGCCCGGCTTTCCCCCGGGCTACGCCCCGCAGACAACCCCCTCGGGCTCTGCCCCAAGGAGGCGTCATCATGTCCACAGACCGCTTTTTCATGTTGTTCGCAGGGATCGTCGTGCTGGTCAGTGCCCTGCTCGCCTGGCTGGTCAGCCCCTGGTGGCTGCTGCTCGCGGCCTTTATCGGCGTCCACCTGATTCAGGCCGCGTTTACCGGCTTCTGCCCCCTGATCATGATCATGAAGTCGATGGGGCTGAAGCCTGGCGAGATCTTCCGCTGAGTCCCTACAGGCCACTTTGGGCTCAACGTTCCCCGTAGGGTGCGACCGCCCCGCACCCCTTGTAATCACGGGCGACAGACTACATATTAGCGATTACTAATACGAAACCCGGAGGCATCATCCATGAGCATTGACCGCATCGTCCTCGCCTTTGCCGGCACCGTCGTGATCATCAGCGCCATCCTCGCCTGGCTCTTCACCCCGATGTGGCTGATCCTGACCCTGTTCGTTGGCTTCAACCTGCTGCAGTCCGCCTTCACCGGCTTCTGCCCGCTGGCGATGATCCTGAAGGCCATGGGCGTGAAGCCCGGGGAAGCCTTCAACTAAGCCCCTCGACCAGACCATCTCCTCGCGAGGCTCGGGCGCCATTGGCCCCGGGCCTTTTCTTTTGGCGTTCCCCGGTGCGCGATACGGTGGCCTACACTCACGGGAATAACCCCCTGCGCGAGGTGCCCGCATGCGCTTCCGAGACCGCAATGAAGCCGGTGAGCGGCTCGCCCGCGCCCTGGACCGTTATCGAGGTCAGCCCGGGGTCGTCTATGCGTTGCCACGAGGCGGGGTGCCGCTGGGCGCTGTGGTCGCCCGGCACCTGGGCATGCCGCTGGACCTTTTGATCCCGCGCAAGATCGGTCACCCGTTCCACCCCGAGTACGCCATCTGTGCCGTACCGGAACACGGCGAACGGGTCTGCAATCCGCGCGAGGCGGAGCGCGTGGATCCCGACTGGCTGGAGCAGGCCGAGGCGCGCGAGCGCTCGGAGGCCCGGCGCCGGCGCGAGTTGTACTGCACCGCACCCGTGCCGGAGGTGACCGGCAAACTGGCCATCATCGTCGATGACGGGATCGCGACTGGCCTGACCATGCGGGCCGCGATCCGCGACGCCCGCCAGCGCCGGCCCCGCCACCTCGTCGTGGCCATCCCCGTCGCGCCGGCGGAGACCGCCGCGATGCTGGAAACCGAGGCAGACGAACTGGTCACCCTGGATATCCCGGAATATTTTCGCGGGTCCGTTGGGGCTTATTACGAAGATTTCGAGCAGACCTCGGATGACGAAGTCATCGCCTTGCTCGCCTCGGTCCACCAGTCGCAACGACCCGATGTCTCCCGCTGAGGACCGTAACGTAAGCCTCGTCTTGGATGGCGATCCCCACCAGGGAATCCTCGACCTGCCCGGGTCGCCCATCGGGCTGGTCATTTTCGCGCATGGCAGCGGCAGCAGCCGCCTGAGCCCCCGCAATCACCAGGTCGCCGGCACCCTGCAGGACAGCGGCCTGGCCACCCTGATGTTCGACCTCCTGACCGAGGAGGAGGAGCGGACCTACGCCAACCGCTTCGACATCGAGCTGCTCGGCCGGCGGCTGGTGCAGGCCTGCCAATGGGCGACGGCACAGCCCACCCTGGCGGCCCTGCCGCTGGGACTGTTCGGCGCGAGCACCGGCGCGGCCGCTGCCTTGCGGGCCGCCGCGGCCGCGCCACAAGCGATCCGGGCGGTCGTCTCGCGCGGCGGCCGTCCGGACCTGGCGGGTAACGCCCTGCAACGGGTGGAAAGCCCCACGCTGCTGATCGTGGGCGGCCTCGACACCACCGTCATCCAGCTCAATCGCCAGGCGCAGGCGCTGATGCACGCCCGTTGCGATCTGGAGATCATCCCCGGTGCCACCCATCTGTTCGAGGAACCCGGCACGCTGGAGCAGGCGGCGGACCTCGCGGCGGCCTGGTTCCGTCAGTGGCTCCCTACGGCGTGATCGCCACTTTCAGCACGCCGTCGCGCTGATGCGAAAACAGGTCGTAGGCGGCCTCGATATCGGCCAGCTTGTAGCGGTGCGTCACCATCGGCGTCAGGTCCACGCGCCCCGAAGCGACCACCTCCATCAGCCGCCGCATGCGCTCCTTCCCGCCGGGGCACAGCGTCGTCACGATGGTGTGGTCCCCCAGTCCGGCCGCGATTGCATCCAGCGGCATCGAGAGCTTGCCCGAGTAAACCCCGAGACTGGATAGCGTCCCGCCCGGTTTCAGGATGCGCAGGCTGGCCTCGAAGGTTTCCTGCTGCCCCAGGGCCTCGATGGATACATCCACCCCGCGGCCCCCGGTCAGGTCCATAATCGCTTCGACCGGGTCCTGTTCGTGGAAGTTGATCGCCACATCCGCGCCCAGCTTGCGGGCGGTCTCCAGGCGTTCCGGCACGCCATCGACCACGATGATCCGGGTCGCGCCCATCAGCTTGGCGCCCGCCGTGGCACACAGGCCGATCGGGCCCTGCGCGAACACCGCCACCGTGTCGCCGATATGGATGTGCCCGCTCTCCGCACCGCCGAAACCCGTGCTCATGATGTCGGGGCACATCAGGACCTGCTCGTCACTGAGCCCGTCCGGCACCGGGGTCAGGTTGGCCTGGGCGTTGGGAATACGCACGTACTCCGCCTGGCAGCCATCGATCGTGTTCCCAAGCTGCCAGCCCCCCATGGCCTTGCCACCGCACTGACTGGAGATGCCTTCCTGACAGGAATGGCACTGCCCGCAGGGCGTAATGGCCCCCGCGATCACACGCTGGCCCACCTCGTAGCCGGTCACCGCGCTGCCCAGCTGTTCGATCACCCCGACGGGTTCGTGCCCGACGATGCGCCCGGCCTCCACGGGATACTCGCCCTTGAGGATATGGATATCGGTCCCGCAGATCGTGGTGGTCGTCACCCGCAGCAGGGCGTCGGTCGGCCCGATCTCCGGGATGGGCCGGTCCTGAATCTCGATCCGACCCGGCTCGACGAAAACCGCCGCCTTCATCGTACTCATGCTGGCCTCCTGGGGTTTGGCCGGTTGTTGCGTTTGGCATCCACGTGGACCCTGTGTCTCGAACATAGCAGGCGGTTCGCCCGGTCACTTGAACCGAGCCTTGCGATCGCGACCCGACGATCGCCTGCCGTACAATAAGGCTACATCCGCCGTTCAGGATCGCATGTGATCTCGCTCATCCCCCGCCTGTTTCAACGCGCGCCGGCCCTCGACCCGGAAAGCCGTGCCTGGATCCACGCGATCTTCGACTGGGCCGAGAACGAACCCCACCTGGGCCCGCTTCTGCGCAAAGCACACCTGGTATTGCCCACGGCCGAGCACTTCCCCGGCCAGGCGGACAACCGGCAGGCGATGGCACAGCTGGTATTTGATCGCGTCCTGGAGCATGCCGGGCTCGCCGACGGCCCGTTTCGGCTCTCGCATCCCGGCAACCTGATGGACGCCCCGGTCCCGTGGGACGCCATGGGCACAGCCCGCGCCGCCCCGAACGGAACGACAGCCCAGAGTGCGGGAGTGGGTATCCCCTACGATCCGGAACTGGTCCCCCATTCCCAGGCCCTGATCGCCCACTTCGCACGCGAGATCGCCCTGCGTCTGCTCGCCACGGCGCGCCAGACCCCACCGGCCCTGGAAGGCAACGAGGCGCACATCGCGGAGCTTCTGGCCACCCGCATGGGCTTCGGCGTAATGCTGGCCAATACCGCCTTTCAGGTCCGCGTGAATCAGTGCGGTGCCTGCAAGGGCCCGTCTGCCGAACGTGAAGCGGCGCTGTCCCGCGATGATCTTGCCTATGCCCTGGGTCTGTTCTGCCGCGATCAGGGGATACCGCCGGGACGCGCCCGCGCCCATCTGAATACCCCGCTTCGACCCGCCCTGCGCCATGCCCTGCGCGACCTCGCCCGCCGTGATCGCGAAGTCGCCAGCGGCGCGGCCTGAGCCCGCTCGACGACCACTCGCGCCAGCGTTATTTGATGCGTTTTATAAAGAAAACACAGTAACTTACCGACGAATCGGATCGTTTCCTCAAGCAGGCTGAGCAGCCGGTCCGCGCGCATCGTGGACCGCTTGAAGGGCACGACCGGGCGATCTAGTGATCAGGGTGCGAAACCCCGGCTCCCTGGAGGCCCGTAATGAAGACTCTGCGCTACGCTCTTGCCGCCCCCATCGCCCTCGTACTGGCTGCCGCGCCACTGCATGCCAGCGAGGGGACGTTCGATACCCCCACCCTGATCCCCGAACTCGCGGTCAAGGCCGCCGAGGCGGCGGTACAGGCCTGCCGCGATCGCGACACCCAGGTGACCGCGGCGGTGGTCGACCGCCACGGGACGCCCCAGGCGCTCAAGCGTGATCGCTTCGCCGGGCCTCATACCGTGGACACCGCTATCAGCAAGGCCTGGACCGCCGTCAGCTTCCGCACCGACACCCTGGAACTGCGCGAAATGACCGATCCCGGCGCGGCCGGTTACGGGATCCAGCATCTGCCCCGGGTCAGCATCCTGGGCGGGGGCAAACAGATCATGGCCGGGGGCCGGATTATCGGCGGCATCGGCATCTCCGGCGCGCCCAGCGGTCAGATCGACGATGAATGCGCGGCCGCCGGCATGGACGCGATCGCCGACGACCTGCTCTGATCTACGCGACGCGGGGGCCTTGCCGCCACGGGCGACAGGCCCCCGCTCGGGATCCCCTCGGTCCCTTCATGCCCCTAGCAAACCGCTGCGCTGCAGCCCGTCAAAGATGAACTGCATGGCCAGCGCGCTCAGCAGGACCCCCAGGATGCGCGTCAGCACATGCGCCCCGGTCACGCCCAGCCAGTGCTGCAGCCGCGAGGCCACCAGAAGGCACACCAACGCGAGGACCATCACGGCGACCAGCGCGCCCAGCACCACCGCCTGAGCGGCGGGATCGCCCTCGGCCCGGCTCATCATCAGGATGGCGGCCCCCATGGCGCCGGGGCCGGCCAGCAACGGCGTCGCCAGCGGGAAGATCGACAGGTCCTTGCGCGTCCGCGCCTCCTGCGTCTCCGCCGCCGTCGCCGATACGCCGCCGGAACTGCGGGCGAACACCATATCGATCCCGATCAGCAGCAGCAGGATACCGCCTGCGGTATACAGCGCCGCCAGCGAAATGCCCAGAATCGAAAGCAGCGCCTCTCCGACCAGCGCGAACAGCAGGAGAATACCGCCGGCCACCAGCGCCCCGCGGATCGCCATAGCTCGCCGCTGGGCCGGGCTCATGCCCTGACTGAGCACCGCGAACACCACCGCCACATCCACCGGCCCGATGGTCACGAAGAACGTGGTCAGTGCGACGATTCCCAGCTCCAGCATGGCGGATCCCTCCTCTCGCGGCCCCTTCCGGGGGGCATGGCACAAACCTGAATGAGCCCGACACTTCGAGGTGTAAGTTGCCCTTCGTGTTTCACGAACCTACTTTAGCGCGCTCTGAAATACCGATTGGGGAGCCATCCAGCCATGAAACGTCGTGTTGTCGGTCAGCTGACGCTGGCCAGTCTGCTTGCGTCACCCGCCCTTGCCCACGCCCAGGACGCCGCGCACACTCTGGGCACCGTGTCGGTCACGGCGACGGGCTACGAGACGCTGATCGACGAGACCCCCGCCTCGGTCACCGTGATCGAGTCCAGCGAGATCCGCAACCGCGAGGCGCGCACCCTGGGCGATCTGCTGCGGGGCCAGCCGGGCATCGCCACCGCGGTGGACGGATCGGTGGGCTCCGATCCGATCATCCGCGGCCTCAAGCGCGACCAGGTCCTGGTGCTGGTGGACGGCGTACGCATCAACGCCATGCAGCCGCCGGCGCGTGGCTCACTGGCGTCCTACGTGAACGTGGACCTGATCGAACGCATCGAGATCGTGCGCGGTCCGGGCTCCGTACTCTATGGCGCCGGCGCCATGGGCGGCGTGATCAACATCATCACCCGCGGCGGCGACTTCACCGAGGAGCCCGAGACCCGTGGTTTCTCGCGCCTCGGTGTCACCTCGGTGGATGACGGCATCCGCGGCGCGGTCGGCGTAACCGTCTCCAACGACCGCAACGTGCTGGACCTGTCCACCGCGTATCTGAACACCGACGACTACAAGAACGGCAACGGCGACCGCCTGCGCGACTCCGGGACCGAACAAAACGCCTACCACCTGCGCTATCGCGGCAAGCTGGCGCCCGGCCACGAGGTCCAGTTCCGCGCCCAGCGCGACGAACGCAAGGACGTCTGGTATCTCGCCTCGCGCACCTTTACGCCGAACGACGGGCAGCGCCCGGCAGGTGTGAATACGCACTACACACCGCGCCAGACACGTGATCTCGTCGAGTTGAGCTATGAAGGCGAGTTGAACGGGGCCTGGGCGCCACGGGTGGAGGCCTCCATCTATCGACAGGACCTCTCTCGCGGGAATTACGACTGGAGCGACCGCCTGCAAAAGGACTACCGGACCTCCGACACCGACTTCACCACCGACGGGCTCCGCGTGCAGACCGAGCTGGTCCCCACCGATGACCAGATCCTGCTGCTCGGGGCCGAGGCCTGGCGGCTGCGCGCCAGCCCGGTGTCCTTTATCGGGCTGGAGAGCACTTCTTACGAACCGGTGATTCGCATGCCGCTCGTAGAGAACGGGAAGATCGAGTCTGCCGGCGTGTTCGTTCAGCACGAGACCTACCTCGACTGGGCCACCGTCAATATAGGGGCCCGCTATGACGAGGTACGCGGGAGTGCTGACGCCGCCATGGGCGTTACCGGGCCGCTGGACAACACTGATCGTAACCTCAGCTGGTCGGCCGGGCTCACCTGGCACCTGCACGAGGCCTTCAACCCCTACTTCAGCCTGTCCGAGGGCTACCGCTCCGCCAGCCTGCTGGAACGCTACCTGACCTATCCCTACAGCGATGGGTACACATGGAACAGCGACCCGCAACTGGATCCGGAACGGAACCGCACGTTCGAAGTGGGTGCCCGCGGCCAAATCGGCGCGACCTCCTACACCGTATCCGCCTATGAAAGCCGCATCCGCAATTACATCGGTGGCGTAACGATTAGCAGCGACGAGAAGGACACCATCAATCTGGACGAGGCCCGCATCCACGGCATCGAGGCCCTGGTGGAGCACGCCTTCACCGACGCGATCACCGGCTATGCGAGTGGCACGTGGATCCGCGGCGAGAACCGCGACCGCCGCTTTGACGAGCCGCTGACCCAGATGCCCCCGCCGGAGGCCACGATTGGCCTGACCCAGTCGACTGCAAAAGGCTGGCAGTGGGATGCCCGCATCCGGGCAGTCGCCAGTCAGAGCCGCACCGCGGACCGGTTCACCGCCAATGAGGATTTCCCGGACGGTACCGAGCGCAACACCTCCGGTTTCGCCACCGCCGACCTCGCTGTCGGCTACCGCTTCGGGCCCAGCGCCGGCTTTCGTTCCAACGAGATCACCTTTAGCGTGACCAACATCGCGAACAAGACCTACCGCGAGCACGTCAACGAGATGACGGAGGCACGTCTGGACCCGGCCAATGGCGTACAGGACATCTGGGCCCCCGGTCGCAGCTTCGGGCTCACCTGGAACGCCGAGTTCTAGACCGGCCGCGGACATCGCCCCCAAGACAAGACAAGGACAACACCATGCGTTTACGCGTAATCGATTTCGGCCAGCAGCCGGCCGTGCGGTCCCAGGCGGTCTACCACGGCATCGCCGAGGCCATGGGCAAGGACGACGATCCTGTGCTCACCCTGGTCAACCCCGACGACCCCTATGTCTGCGTCGGGTTGCATCAGGAGATTGCCCTGGAGGCCGACGAAGACTTCTGCAAGGAACAGAACCTGCCGATCATCCGCCGCCACGTCGGCGGCGGTGCGGTATATCTGGATCACAACCAGATGTTCTTCCACTTCATCTACCCGTCGTCGAAGGCGCCGCGGATCGTCTCCGACATCTACAAGAAGTTCATCGACCCGGTGATCAACACCTATCAGGACCTGGGCGTGAACGCGACCTTCCGCCCGGTGAACGACATCCACGTGGACGGACGCAAGATCGGTGGCACGGGTGCCGCCAGTATTGGCAACGCCACCGTGATGGTCGGCAGCTTCATGTTCGACTTCGACACCGCGACCATGGCGCGTTGCCTCAAGGTCCCTTCGGAGAAGTTCCGCGACAAGCTGCGCGCCGGCATGGAGGACTACATCACCACGCTGTCCCGCGAACTCGGGGAGATGCCGGAACGCGAGACTGTGCGCGACGCCTTCCTGAAACGGGTGGCCAGCGATCTCGACGTCGAGGTCGAGCTGAGCGAGCCCACCGCCGAGGAAACCGCCGCCATCGAGGAACAGATGGCCGACCTCACGGACCCTGAATGGACCTACCGCAAGGGCCGCAAATTCGTGGAGATGGGCGTCAAGATCGCCGCGGGCACCCACCTGACCGAGGGGGCCCACAAGGCCGCCGGCGGCCTGATCCGGGCCCAGCTCATGGAGAAGGACGATCACATCGCGGATCTCCTGCTGTCCGGCGATTTCACGGTCTTCCCGGAAGACGGCATGGACCGCATCGCCGACGCCCTGCACGGCCAGCCGCTGGACCAGGAGGCCCTGCAAACCGCCGCGACCGCCTGCATGCAGGAGATCGGCCTGGATGCCCCGGGTATCGAACCCGGCGACATCGCCACCGCGATCCTGGCCTGCGTCCACCGCGAACCGCACTGATCACCTCCGCTCCACCGGAGGTGCAAACGAAAACGCCGGCGTCCTGCAAGGGGCGCCGGCCGTTTTGTCATGCCGCGTATCCCGGTGGTGCGCTGATCAAGCCGAGTCGAGGAACTCGGCACGGCTGGGCGCGGTAGCCAGCCGCGCCCGGTCCCCCGCATAGGGCTCCGCTCCCGCCGCCGCGCGTTCGGCAGCCTGCAGGGTCGCGCCCGCCCACTCCGGCAAATCGGACGCAATCCGGTAATAGATCCAGTTGCTCTCCCGCCGCGTCCGCACCACCTTGTGCTGACGCAAGGCCGCCAGGTGACGCGACACCTTCGGCTGGGACATCTCCAGAGAATGCGTCAGCTCGCACACACAAAGCTCCCCTTCCGCCTGCATCAGCAACAGCGAACGCAGCCGTGTCTCGTCCGCCAGCAGGTTGAACAAATCCGTTGGTTTAAGCGACATATCGAATCCAGCTAAATTCCTTTTGCGAACCGTATACCGGGCCCGCGATCGCGACAAGAAGCCCTCGTTTCCAGCAACTCAAAGACGCAGGCTAGGGGCAACGCCACGCGGGCGGGGGTTCAGAGCAGACGTCCCTTCGCTTGGCATCATTCCCGCACGGAACGAAAGCCCTGCCGCATTCAATGATGGTGATGGCCATGCCCCCCAGCGCCTCGGCTCTCGGCCGGCGTGTCCTTCTCCCCCTCGACCGAGGCCCCCGCCTCGACCAGAATCCCGAGCACGCGCCCATGGGAAGACACCGCCTCGGCGCGGCTCCGGTGATGATCATGGGGACCCTCATGCGGCGGATCATGGCGGACCTCATGCGTCCCGCGCCCATGATGGGCGTGGGCACCGCCTGGAGACGCATCCTCCCCCTCTTCTCCGGGCATGGCCTCGGCCAGCGCGTACATGTGCCGCGCAATCCCTTTCGGCGTAGTGCCATCGGCGCGCACGACATCCACATCCGCCCCTTGCTCCACCAGTGCCGCCACCATGTCCGCATATCCATACAGGACGGCGTAAGTCAGCGCGGTATTACCCCTCGGGCCCCTTGCATCCACGTCCAGAGCCGGCTCCTTCAGGAGCCGCCGGACCACGGCTGCATCACCGCCGTGCACGGCCTTCATCAGGACTGTTACCCCCTCGCGCTCGCGCGCGTTCACGTCCGCCCCCGCACGGATCAGCAGGTCCGTCAGCTCCGCATCGAGGCCGACCGCCACGAGCAATGGGGTCAGTTCCCAGGGCCGCTGGGCGCGATTCACATCGGCGCCGCCGTCAATCAGATCACGCACCCGTTCCGTGTCACCGCTGGCCACCGCCTGGTACAGGGCTTCCGCTCGCTTGTCGCTGTCATCGGCAAGGCCGGGGCCCGCCATACCCGAAAGGCAGACCGCCATGACCAGGCATTTGTAAAACTGTCGCATGGCTTCTCCAGAAAATGCCCCGGCGATCCCTCGATCGCCGGGGGCGGTATTACCAACCCGAGGCCCACGTTTCGTGGGCCCCTCCATCAGGAAATATTGAACCGCGTGCGGATCGACCCGATCGGCTTCAGCATGCCGTTCGCGGCCCGATAGTCGAAGAAATCGATATCGACCGGGAACGAGCCCGCCTGTTGCGGCTCGAAGATCAGGTCGTAACGTTCCGCGGAGGTCATGAGGATCTCCCCGCCCGCCGGGATGGTCTCGATCTGCGGCAGCGGCCGGCCATCCTCCGCGACCACCTGGATCGGGCCCAGTTCGGCCGGAAAACGCACTCGCTGCGGGACATAGCCCGCCATGATGTAGCGCAGCAGGACCCGGTCCACGCGACTTGCGTTGACCACCACAGAGGGATCGGTCTCGCTGAGATCCGCACCAATCCCGTTGATGCAGAAGATCTCCGGGTTGAAGTCATTCAACCCCGCGTCGCCCCCGCAGAGAGCGGAATCCCAGGGCAGGCAGTGCCAGTTCATGTCGATGTCGTCCACGGCCCAGATCGCCTCCACCGTGTAGCTTGGTCCACCCTCGTACACGGTGCCGGGACCGCTCGGGGGGTCGATGATCAGGGCACCGTACATCCCCATCTCGGCATGCAGAACGGTGTTGGTATGACAGTGGTAGAAGTAGGTACCCGCCTGCGACGCCCGCCACTGGTAGGTGTACTCTCCGAGTACATCGAACGAGTAGTGACCGACCCCGTCGTTGAAGGTATCGGGCTCGATGCCATGGTGGTGGACCGTGTGCGGCGCCATCATCGCCATCGCATTGAGGTGGGTGTGCACGATCTGCCCCTGGCGCACGCGCATCGGCGGGGACGGCATGGCACCGCCCATGCCGCCACCACCAACGCCCATGCCGCCACCACCCATACCACCATCCATGTTGAAGCCCCAGATAGGGACCTCGACACCATTGATGATCTGGCTGCCCTGCATGAAGGTGTTCAGGAAGAATTCCACATCGGGCGTGACGCGGTTCGGGGTATTCGGGGCGTCGATATGCAGGCCGCAATTGCCGGTGATACCGGCATCGCAGCCACCGCCCATACCGCCGCCACCCATGCCACCGCCGTCTCGATTTCTGCTCATGATCTTGTGCTCCGTTTCAATCCGTTGGTTGCGCCGAACTTGTATCAGGACAGGTCATCCACTTTCTGGGTCAGATCCGATTCCATCGACGGCGCCGCCCCCATCACGATCGGCGCATGTGCGCCGTGGGGATAAGAGCCCCCGCCCGCGGTCTGCGACATCTCGGAATGGCAGTGCATCGGGAAGTGCTGGATCTGATTGGCGGAGACCGGCGGATAGGCATCCGGCGGAGCCTTGAACGGATAGATCACGTCGCGCACGTCCAGCGGGAACATGGAAACAGCATCCTTGTTCTTGAACGGGGCACTGAAGCGCTCGTAGTTGATCGTCACCATTTCCACGTGGTTCCCGTGGAAGTGCGGGGCATGGACGATCCCGCCAGCGTTCAGCATTCGCACATAGGCCGCCTCGTCGTAGTGGCCCATCAACTCGGTGTTGTACTCGTGCGTGTTCTCGTACGCATGCCCGTTGATCGTGAAATAGCGCGGATCGAAGCTGTCCGGGTCGATGGAGCTGACCTGGTAATCCCCCAGGTTGCGGACCTGTTCGCCCCACGCCGGATCCACATTGCTGAACAGCCACTTGTACTGGCGCACGAACTGCGGTCCGCCAATGAACGGCCGATCCTTGATCCCCGCGGGCATCACCACCAGTGCCCCGTGCAGGCCCATGATCCGGTTGACGCCATTGTTCTGGTCGTCGTAGTACAGGTACGTACCCGCCGGCGGCGCCGAGAACGAGAACGAGATGTTGTTCTGCGCACTGGCCTGATAACGAATATTGGTGGCCCCGACATGGAACACCACCGGCGTATGCAGCGTGTTCTGCAGATTGACCGTGATGGTGTCGCCCTCCTGGCACACCAGGGTCGGACCCGGCCAGGACATCGCCCCCGTGGCAGAAAAGCCGAAAATCCGCGCCGACGTACCATCGATCATGGTCACGTCGCCTCGCCGTGCCGTCAGATCAATGCTGAGCTCCTCGGCGTGCGCCCGGGGCGCCCAGGCCAGCAGGCCCATCGTGCCCGGAATCGCGAACCCGGCGGACAGCGCCATCCCGCCCTTCAAGAAATTTCTTCGATGCATGCGCGTGCTACCTCCGTGTTGAACAAGGGAGTGCGCAGAAGTCTTCCGTGATCGCGTTCCCGTGACGTCGCGACTCCCGCCGATCACGAAAGGCAGTCACCGGGCCGCATGTACCAACCTCGGTGTGGCGGCTACCGAACCGACATGGCACGGGAACCTCCCCGCCCCCTTCTGCGTCTACGTCTGGCGTTCCTGTATTTGTTCAGGAACTATTGGCCAAACAGCGGGCGAAGATAGAGAAAAACTCCGGTTTTACAACAAGGTTATTACCGAATATTTATATTGAATGCCTCTAATTCTTCGCTGGTCTGGCACAAAAAACCCCGAAGTTTTCGCTTGTTAGGGCTCCGATTCGTGTATGATGCCGGGTTGGCAGTTGCCATCCGATTTTCGCCGGGCCTTTGTTTCCGGCCTGTGTGAGTACCCCCAATGTCCGATTCCCCCTCCTTCTCCCAGCTCGGGCTTTCCGAGTCGCTGGTTCGTGCCCTGTCGAATATGGGCTTCACCACCCCGACCCCGGTTCAGGCCGCCTGTATCCCTGCATTGCTGGAAGGCCGCGACGTCCTGGGCGAAGCCCAGACCGGCACCGGCAAGACCGGCGCCTTCGGCCTGCCGCTGATCGACCTGATCGATGCCGGCGAGCGCGTGCCCCAGGCACTGGTGCTGGCCCCGACCCGCGAACTGGCCAATCAGGTCGCGGGCGCACTGACCGAATTCGCCGCCGGGTTCGATGGCATCGACGTGCTGCCCGTCTACGGCGGTCAGCCGATGGGCGAGCAGCTGCGCGCCCTGCGCAAGGGCCCGCAGATCGTGGTCGGCACCCCTGGCCGCGTGGTGGACCACATCAAGCGGGGCACGCTGAGCCTGGAGGCCCTGCGGGTCGTGGTACTGGACGAGGCCGACGAAATGCTGCGCATGGGCTTTGTCGAAGAGATCGAGTGGATCCTGGAGCAGACCCCGGAAGCGCGTCAGACGACCCTGTTCTCGGCCACCATGCCGGGCCCGATTCGTCGTATCGCACATCGCCATATGCGCGAGCCGGAAGAGATCAAGATTGGTGCCGGCAACGAGGCCGGCACCGACATCGACCAGAGCTACTGCCTGGTCGACGCCCGCCACAAGCTGGAGGCCCTGACTCGGTTGATGGAAACCGAGGACGACCTCGACGGCGCCGTGGTATTCGCCCGCACCAAGGCCTCCACGGTGGAGATCGCCGACGCCCTCGGCCTCGCCGGCATCAAGGCCTCGGCCCTGAACGGCGACATGGAACAGGGCGAACGGGAGCGCGTCGTCAGCGACCTGCGCGACGGCCGCCTGGACGTGATCGTTGCGACCGATGTCGCCGCCCGCGGCATCGATGTGCCGCGCATCAGCCACGTCTTCAACTTCGATGCCCCCGGCGATGCCGAGGTCTATGTGCACCGCATTGGCCGTACCGGCCGTGCCGGGCGCAAGGGCCGCGCGATCCTGTTCCTGGAGCCGCGCAAGCGCCGCATGCTCAAGGACATCGAGCGCCTGACCGGCAAGCCGGTCCGCGAGCAGCCGCTTCCCGATCGCCAGGCCGTCCAGGCCCGTCGCGAGGCGCGTTTCGCGGAACAAGTCCAGGCCCTGCTGGGCAGTGAACAGGCCAGCGCGCACGACGCCCTGGTCGAGCGCCTGCTGGCCGACGGCACGGTATCCGAACGCGACCTGGCCCTGGCCCTGGTCGCCCTCGCCACCGCCGACAGCCCGCTGGATGCCAACGCCCGTCAGGGTACCGACCCGCTGCTGGCCGCCGCCCGCGCGCCCCATACCGACCGCGGCAACAGTCGTCGCGACGCGAAGCCCCGGGGCGAGCGCCCCTCACGCGGCAAGGATCGCGAGCCGGAAGCGGATATGGTGCGCTACTACATGCCCGTGGGCCGCAACAACGGTGTGGCACCGGGCGCCATCGTCGGCGCACTCGCCAATGAGGGCGGGCTGAACGGCCGCGACATCGGCCGCATCGGGCTGCGCGACGACCACAGCCATGTCGATCTGCCGGCCTCGCTGGACGAGGCTGCCATTCGCCGCCTGGGCAACATCCACGTCGCGAATCGCAAGCTGGAGCTGACCCGCCAGGCGCCCCGCCCCGGCCAGTCGGCCCACCAGGACGACGCACGGCCCGCCCCCGCGCGCAAGCCCGGCAAATCCCGCGATGAGCGGTCCGAGCCGGCGGCCCGGAAGTCGCGGCCCATGGGCAAGCCGGCACCCGCCAAGCGCGGCCCGGCCCCGGCCAACCGCAAGCGCCCGGCCTATGCGGCGCCGGGCAAACGCCCCGCCGGCAAGGGCACGGGGTCCCCGAAGGCCTCCGGTCCGCGCGCGGACGGCACGCTGATGATCAAGCGCAAGGTCGCGAACGGCTAACCCGCCCCAACCCGCGAAGACGCCCGCTGGATCAAGCCAGAAGCCCGCGACACCTCTGGGTGTCGCGGGCTTTTTCGTTTACAGCGTCAGAAATCGCCGGTACGGCCCGCCTCGACGATGCTGTAGATCGTGTCGCGGACCTCGCGCGCGGTCGCCTCGAGGTCCTCGGGCAAGTCCGTCGCGTGCAGCATCATGTCCATGTTGGTGGTCACGATCCAGCCCTGCCCCTCGTCGTCCTCCACCACCGCGATGCGGCAAGGCAGAAAGCTGGCGAAGATGATGTCGTGCTGCACCATCTGGTTGGCAATCAGCGCATCACAGAAGGCCAGGATGCGCATGTAGTTGCCCTCGCCCCCCATTGCCCGCACCTGCTCGGACAGCGGCAGATCCGCGACCTCCTGGAAATTGCGCAGGTTGGCGCGCAGTTTCATCGACTCGATAGCCTCATCAATGCTTACGCCATCCTCGATGCGCACCAGCTCCACGCTGTGTCGAACCATCTGCTGCAGGGTCTCGCGATCCAGCTCCTCCACATCGGTGGAATCCGACGCAGCCAGAGGCAACGGCAGCAGCATCAACAGCAACACCAGCATCCAGACTTTCATCGCGCTCTCCTGATTCGGGTGGACGGAAGGGTTCGCCGGCCGGGGCGGCATGTGAATCCTTCCTTACCGAAATCTAGATCATGCTGGCGCGCTTCACCCGCTCTCCCGCACTGGACGACGGGAGATACCCCGCGATCAAAGCAATCTGCCCCGCCTGCACTAACGCCGGATCAGGCGGTGCAGAAGCTCGTACTTGCCGTTGGTGTGATCGGTGCGACCCGCCTCGTCACGCCAGTCCCAGCGATCCGCCGGAAACAGTTCCCGCATGGCCGGCAGCGCGCAATGGAAGGGCGGCCCACCCTCCCGGCCGGTCTGCATGAAACACGCAAACAGCTCACCGCCCGGGCGCAACCAGGCGTGCAGCTGGCGTTCATAGGCCGGCCACTGAGCGGGCGGCAGGGCACACAGGGAGGTTTGCTCGTACACCCCGTCTACCGGTGTCTCCGGCCGCCAGGACAGCATATCGGCCTGAACCACATCGGCTTCCAGGCCGGCATGGTCCAGATCGCTCCGCAGCTGTTCGACGGGCGTTGGCGCCACGTCCAGTCCAATCACGCGAAAGCCCCGTGCCGCCAGGGTCGGGACTTCGTGGCCAAACCCGCACCCGGGCACCACGACACGGTCCCCTGGCTTCAGGGCGGTGCGTTGCAACCATTGCTCCAGCGAGGGGCTGGGCCCACCGCGATCCCAGCGGGTCGAGCCCGCCTGATAGCGGGCCTCCCAGTCCGCCTCCGCATCGACGGAAGCGGAATCGGCAGGGGAACTTTCGGAATTTGGCATCGGACTCCTTCTCGGCACAGGATAGGAACCCGATAGACCATACCAAAGCGCCAACGACTCACGGAGAGCCCGATGGACCGGAACCAACTGCCCTACCGCATCCACCGCCAGGAACTCGGCCCCATGGAGAACTTCGTCTACCTGATCGAGGATCGCGCCAGTCACCGCAGCGCCGTGGTCGACCCCGCCTGGGAGCCCGAGGCGATCATCCGTCAGGCACGGGAGAACGACGTCGAGATCTCCGACATCCTGCTGACTCACAGCCATCACGATCACATCAACGGCGTCGAGGCCATCCTGGAGCAATACCCGAATGCCCGGCTGCACCTGCTCAAGCCGGAGGCCGAATTCTGGGGCAAGCAACTGGAACGCCCGGAGCTGCACCACGGCGGCGATGCGATGCGCCTGGGCGATACCGAGATCCGCTTCCTGCATACGCCCGGCCACACGCCCGGCTCTGCCTGCTTTCACATGCCCGCGGGCGACGACCTCATCACCGGGGACACCCTGTTCGTCTTCGGCTGCGGTCGCTGCGACCTGGCCGGCGGCGACCCGGAACAGATGTTCCATACCCTGAACGGGCTGCGTGAAGGCCTGCCGGCGCATACCTGCATCCACCCGGGCCACAACTACGCCGACAAAGCCGAATCCACACTGGAAGAACAGGACGCCGGCAACCCCTTCCTGCACTTCCACGACAAGGACGACTTCGTCCACTACCGCATGGTCGAGCACGACCGCGTACGCAGCACGCCCTACCACCCCATCCCCCGGAGCTGAGACGGGCCGAAAAACAAAGAATCCGTCCCGATGGCTTGCATCCCCCGGGACCAATCGCGATAATGCGCGCCTTCAGACGATGCGCCCGTAGCTCAGCTGGATAGAGTACCTGGCTACGAACCAGGTGGTCGGAGGTTCGAATCCTTCCGGGCGCGCCATATTCCAGAGAGAGGGCACCCACATTCGGGTGCCCTTTTTCGTTTCCAGTCCCCCAAAGGATTCGAACCTCCGTAGACAATCCGGTTCGATCCCGAGCGTAGCGAGGAACGTGTCGGCCCACGGCCGACACCCTGAAGGGCCTGGCGCGCAGCGCCGCCGCTATCCTTCCGGGCGCGCCATATTTCAGGCACTTAGGCGACACGTTCGCCGGGTGCTGTCCCAAAGGTGGGCGGCTGTCCCATTCAGACGGGGCAACCATACTCGCAAGCGCCCTCGGTCCTGACGGATCGGGGGCGTTTTCGTTACTGGGTAATCTCCCGGATCTCGCGCATGCGATCCGAGCATTCGTCCAGGGCATCCCCGCGCAGCCACTCCCCTCGCCACGCCAATCACACGCAGTGTCCTCTGTTACGAAACTGACCCCGCGGATTCGCTATCCCACCAGGCTCTCCCTAACGCTTGGTTTCCCTCCCGAAAAAGCCGTGAGAAGGCAGCGCAAACGACCGTTCGCGGTCAACGCGTCACTTGATCGAGCTCCAAACGGTCGTGTCGGGAAAAGGACAAAAGCAATTGAATTTTCTGAAAACTCTGTCGACCGCTAACCCTCGTGTCAGGACTATAGGTCATCGATTTCGCAGGGGTTCCACGCAGTTCGCAGGGCTAAGAGTCCCTCCGCACCGAATACCTTATTGAAATACTCAGGAATTCGATTAGTTTAATCCGGGACAGGTGGCCGCGACGCGGGCCGAGGCATGTAGCACGAAGCCTCCTCGGATCCAAGGATCGTGTACTGGCGAAACACCGGCGTGGGCAGGATCTGCTCGCGTATAGATCTACCGCGAGAGCGGAACCTTGATGCCGGGAATCCACCCGGGGTGGCCACTGGACCATGGAGTTCCACAAACACGCTGAACGGAGTGGAAGCATGTCGACACAGCCGAAAGATATCGAGCAACTCGTCAAGCGCGACTACAAGTGGGGGTTTTCCACCGACATCGATCAGGACATCCTTCCACCCGGCCTCGACGAGGATGTCATCCGCGCGATCTCGCGCAAGAAACGCGAGCCGGAGTTCATGCTGGACTGGCGCCTTGCCGCCTACCGCGACTGGCTCGAGATGCGCGAGCCCAACTGGGCACACGTCCATTACCCAAAGATCGATTTTCAGGCCATCTCCTACTTCGCGGCCCCGAAGTCGAAAGACGATGCCCCGCAAAGCCTGGACGAGGTCGACCCCAAGCTGCTCGAGACCTACGAAAAGCTCGGGATTCCGCTGCACGAGAGGGCGCGTCTGGCAGGTGTCGCCGTGGATGCCGTGTTCGACAGCGTATCGGTCACAACCACCTTCAAGGAGAAGCTTGCCGAGGCGGGCGTGATCTTCTGCTCGTTCTCCGAGGCATTGCAGAACCATCCCGAACTCATCGAGAAGTATCTCGGGACCGTCGTGCCGCGCAACGACAATTACTTCGCCGCGCTGAACTCCGCGGTGTTCTCTGACGGTTCGTTTGTGTACATCCCCAAGGGCGTGCGTTGCCCGATGGAGCTGTCGACCTACTTTCGGATCAATGCCATGGACACCGGTCAGTTCGAACGGACCCTGATCATTGCCGAAGAAGGCTCCCACGTGAGTTACCTGGAGGGCTGCACCGCGCCCCAGCGAGACGAGAACCAGCTGCATGCCGCCGTCGTCGAGCTGATCGCCGAAAAAGATGCCGAGATCAAGTACTCGACCGTCCAGAACTGGTATCCAGGCGACGAGGAAGGCAAAGGCGGCATCTACAACTTCGTCACCAAGCGCGGCGAATGCCGCGGCGATAACAGCAAGATTGCCTGGACGCAGGTTGAAGCGGGCTCGGCAATTACCTGGAAGTACCCAAGTTGCGTGCTTACCGGCCACAACTCGGTGGGCGAATTCTATTCCGTCGCTGTCGGCAATAACTTCCAGCAGATCGACAGTGGGACCAAGATGATCCACATCGGCCGCAACACCCGCAGTACGATCATTTCCAAGGGCATCTCGGCCGGTCGCGCCAACAATGCCTATCGCGGTCTCGTGCGGATGACGCCCGGAGCTGAAAACGCTCGGAACTACACCCAGTGCGACTCTCTGCTGCTCGGATCTACCTGCGGTGCCCACACCTACCCCTATATCGAGGCCAAGAACCCGAGCGCTCAAATCGAGCACGAGGCCACCACCTCGACCGTTAGCGATGATCAGATCTTCTACCTGAAGCAGCGCGGCCTGTCGGAGGAAGACGCCGTCAACATGATCGTCAACGGCTTCTGCAAGGAGGTCTTCGGCGAACTTCCCATGGAGTTCGCAACCGAGGCCGAAGCATTGCTGGCCGTGTCGCTGGAAGGCGCAGTGGGCTAAGGCCTCGACCCGACCAGAGCCGCACAGCGCGCCATGCACGAATCGCGAGGACCAAACGACATGAACGAGCAGGAACTGATGACCGCCTTCGAGATGCTTCCGGACTGGGATGACCGGTTCAAGATGATCGAGGACCTCGGCAGCAAGATGCCCGCCTTGCCGGACGACGCGCGAACCGAGACCCATCGCATAAAAGACTGCAACACCAAGGCGTGGCTGACCGCTCACCTGGACGATCAAGACCCACCCCGGCTGGTATTCCACGCGGATGCCGAAACCTCGATGGTACGCGGCTTGATGGCTTTGATGCTGCTGCCGTTTCGCGACAAGACGCCGGAGGGCGTCCTCCAGACCGACCCTTATGAAATGTTCGGTCAGATCGGTATCGACGAGGCGCTCAGCCCCACCCGCCGAGCCGGCATGGAGGCCCTGATGTTCCGCATCCGGGAGCTTGCTCTGGAACACATGCCCGCTCGGGCCTGACGGCCCCGCCTATTCAACAATCGGATTCCTGGGAGAACACCACATGCTGAAGATCGAGAACCTCAAGGCAGACATCGACGGTAAAGAGATCCTCAAAGGCATCAATCTCGAGGTTAAACCGGGCGAGGTGCACGCGATCATGGGCCCGAACGGCTCTGGCAAGAGCACCCTTTGCCAAGTGCTCGGGGGGCGTGATGGCTACGACATCACCGCGGGTTCCGCAGCCTATCAAGGGGAAAACCTGCTGGAAATGGAGCCCGAAGTCCGGGCGCGCGAGGGGCTGCTGCTGGGCTTTCAGTACCCGGTAGAGATCCCCGGCGTGAAGAATATCTACCTGCTCAAGGAGGCCTACAACGCCCGGCGCAAACACCGAGGCGAGCCAGAGGCGGACACCTTCCAGTTTCTGAGCATGGTGCGCGAGAAGATGAAAATGATGCAGATGGATGAGAGTTTTCTGCATCGAGCGGTCAACTCGGGGTTCTCCGGCGGCGAAAAAAAGCGCAACGAGATCCTGCAGATGCTGGTACTCGAACCCCAACTGGCCCTTCTCGACGAGACCGATTCGGGCCTCGACATTGATGCGCTCAAGATCGTCTCCGAAGGGGTGAACCATCTGCGCTCCACGGAACGCGCGATCGTCCTGGTCACGCATTACCAGCGACTGCTCAGCCACATCGAACCCGACTATGTGCACGTGCTCTCCGGCGGTCGGATTATCAAGTCCGGTGACAAGACCCTGGCTGAAGAGCTTGAACGCGATGGATATCAGGGGATCATCGAGGAGGCCGCATGAGCGCGATCAGCCAGGAAGACCACTACACCCTGCAGGCGGAGCAACTCGACGATGCGCTCCCGCCCCACCTGCCCCAATGGCTTCTGGAAAGGCGGCGCGTGGCGGCCCGTCGATTCATCGAAACGGGCTTCCCCGACCCTCGTGACGAAGAATGGAAGTACACCAATGTACGCCCGCTTACCAACAAGGCGTTCGCCGCAGCTGAACGGCGCGACAGCCTCGATGCCGCGACCGTCGCCGGGCACACCCACCAGGGTCTGGAACCGATCCAGCTGGTATTCGAAGACGGGCACCTGCGGCCGGACCTGTCGGAACTGGGTCCCCTGCCAGCGGGAGTACAGATCCGTGGACTCAACAGCGCGATCCATGAAAATCCGGATGAACTGGAACCGCACCTGGATGCCGTTGCACACGACTGGTTCTCGCCATTCCCAACGCTGAACACCGCCTTCCTGACCGATGGCGTCCTGATCCATCTGGCCCGGGGCGTAACGCTCGAGCGCCCCCTTCAGATTTTGCTGTACGGCAATGCGGAAAGCGAGGCGCTCTGGTGCCATCCGCGTATTCTGATCATCGCCGAGGAGCAGGCCGCTGCCACGGTGATCGAGCATTACGTGGACGCCGAGGGTGCGCGCGGTTTCACCAACGTGGTCACCGAGATCGTGGCGCACGCCGGGGCGCAGATACAGCATTACCTGCTACAAGATCATAGCGACACGGCCTACCACGTCGGGAACGTGTTCGTGCGCCAACACCGCGACAGCGTCGTCACCTCGCACAACGTGAATATGGGCGGCCGGCTGGTTCGTCATGACCTGAACATCGACCTGATCGAACCCGGGTCCGAGATCCACCTCAATGGACTCTTCCTGGTCAGCGGGCGACAGCATGCCGATACGCACACCCGCGTGCATCACTCGGTACCGCATACCCGGAGCCGGGAAGAATACCGTGGTATCGCCCAGGGCCATGGCAGGGGTGTTTTCAAGGGCCGGGTGCTGATCCAGGAAGGCGCACAGAAGACCGAGGCCGAGCAGCACAGTGCCAACCTGCTGTTGTCGGACAAAGCCGAGATCGACACCAAGCCGGAACTCGAAATCTACGCCGATGACGTCAAGGCCGCTCATGGCGCGACCGTCGGCCAGCTGGACGCGGAGGCCCTGTACTACCTGGCCAGTCGCGGCATCCCCCGCGAGACCGCGCGCGCCATGCTGGTTCATGCCTTCGCCGAGCAGGTCCTCGATCGGATCGCGCTCGAGCCCGTACGCGAGGCCATGCGCGACCGCCTGTCCCAACGACTTCCGGGGACGATCGAAGACTCGATCGGCCAGTGAGTTCCCTTCGGGAGGATTCTTTCATGCAGACACAGGAAATCATCACTCTGGAACGCGACACGCTGGCGGTCGCCGTGCCGGCCGGCCACCAGGTCATGATCGGCGAAGGCAGCAAGCTGGCACTGGTGCAGGCCCTGGGCGGATCCTTCACCGTCACCGCCCAGGGCCGCATGTTCCGCATCAGCGGCCAGGATGCCGACGCACTGGGCAAGACACCCCTGCCGCCGCCGCAGCTGCCCGAGAACGCCACCGACGCCGATGTTGAACATCTCGTCTGGGAGCAGATACGCAGCTGTTATGACCCCGAGATCCCGATCAACATCGTTGAACTCGGACTAATCTATCGCTGCGAGGTCGAGAACCTGAGCGACGGCATGCGCCGAGTATGGATCGAGATGACCCTGACCGCGCCGGGCTGCGGCATGGGCGACACGCTCGCCAATGATGTCCGGAAACGGGTGATGGAGGTCCCGACCGTGACCCAGGCCTCAGTCGAGATGGTCTTCGACCCGCCATGGGACGCCTCGCGCATGAGCGAGGCCGCACGCCTCGAGACCGGGATGTTCTGATGAGTGACTGGGTGGATGTCGCCCCGGCCACAACCATCGAGCCGGGCCAGTACCGTATCGTGGACGTCGACGACGTGCCCATCGCGGTGTTCAACGTGGAGGGGGCTTTTTACGCGATCGAGGATCTGTGCTCCCACGAGGAATATCCGATCGCCGATGGCAAGATCGAAGGTGACCGGCTGACCTGCCCGCATCATGGTGCGGAGTTCTGTCTGCGTGATGGCCGGGCCCTGAGCGCACCCGCCGTGGAGCCCCTCACCTGTTTTCCCGTACGCGTCCACGACGGAACAGTCCAGGTCCGCGATGACCGCTGGGATTGAACCGGAACCTGACGCCCCCTGCTATCCAAAGCGCCGATCAGACGTTGGCGCAAATCATTAAACAAGGAGCGATCGCCATGTCATCAGCTCTCGACCAAACACCCAACACACCCGTCGACGTAGCCCCCGGCGACCATCTGCGAGCCACCGAGCGCGCAGTGGAACACATTCTCGGCCAGATGCAGACCGACCCGAAGGCCCGCGGATTCCGCATCGAGATCAAACGGACCGGCTGCTCGGGCTGGATGTATGTCGTGGACCTGGTTTACGAGGCCCGCCCCGACGACCTGGTCTTTCAAATTGATGACCGACTCGCGATTCATGTTGACCCGAAAAGCTTCGAGTTCGTGCGCGGCATGGAGATCGATTTCAAGGCCGAGGGTCTGACCCGGCAAATCGTATTCAACAATCCGAACGTCACCGCCGCCTGCGGCTGCGGGGAAAGCTTCTCCGTGGACTGACGGCAACCCGCCGGAGCCGATCGTCCGCGCGCGCCGGAGACACCCCGCGTATGCGCATCGAACGAATCTTGCGGAGTCGCCCCGTGAATGACCTATTGAGAGATCACAATTAGGCAAACAGGTCCACCAGGGAACCCGGTTGGTAGCCGTCGACGGGTTGTTCGAACTGTTCCACGGGGCGTTTTACGTGAGTGCCCTGAATTTGCACTTCCAGTATCAAAGAGGTCACAGGCTGTCGGCGAATCTGTGGACGGGCGGTCGGGTCATCGCCGTAGTCAATCAACGCGCCCTCGGCACGATGCTTTTCGCGCACCAGAATGGTCGAGGCCTGAGCATCATGGAACCGCATAGCCTCGAGTATTTGCTACGACGAGTCGGTCCGCCGGCCAATTGATCTCGAAGCGGAAGGACTTACGTCACGCCGTGCCCAGCGGGCCCTTCGATGGCCCTCCCAAATCAGTAAAACGCTGGCTCCGGGCGACAAAATGCCGTTCCGACTTGAAAGCTTCTTCGCCGCGGGCCCCGCCGAACCCGGCCGCCACGATGCCGTGTTCGCCCCGTTTGCACACCCCAACCGCGCAACCATCGCCCGGTACGAGGCTCGCGGCGCACGAAATCCCGCAGCCCGCAGCGGACGTTCGTTGAATCAGCGCATCCCTGGGCGCATAGAAAGCATTCGCGGCCAGCGCGTCTCACGGGGGAATCGGGCGTAAAGCCCAGAAACAAGAAAGCCCTCGCGAACGATCACATGACCACGACTACAGGGGGAGCGAGCCGCAGCCTTGCTTTCACGGGAACTTGGAGGATCCGGACGGAGGCTGGCAGCCACGTCCACGCCAGAGCAGGGTTCCCATTCGCGAGGGCTAAGCAGAATGCTAGGTGCCACAGCTCAGCGGGACAACAAGAATCCCTTCCACGATCGTTCCACACTGCAACAACCATCTTGCATGGATCGTTAGCGAAGCACGGTGCCGTGTTTACTTCGCGTGCCGATCTACGGTCGCTCATCGGGTTGGACCCGGCGGGTGCGGCAAGTCGCATACATGCAATATTCGGTACCCGTCCCTCAGACGAGTCCATCAAGGTACTCATGCATGCGATTCCAGCCCGAGTCCGTCAGATTCACCCGGACCCGGCGCTTGTCCATAGGATCCTGAAACCGCTCCACTAGCTCCTCCTTTTCGAGCATGTCCAGATACCGCGACGTGGTCGACAGGGGGACCCGCGCGCCGACTGCCAGGCTGGATACGTAGGTCAGGTGTCCCGATAACTGGTTCTGCGCAAGGTCCAGCAGCATATCCCATGCGGGATCCGACAAAAGACTGCCAGGGAAGTACTCCCGCCTCCGCTCGCGCTCGGCGATCAACCGGCGAACCTGATCCAGGAGTGAGGATGCCTCGACCGGATCGCCCGGGGGGCTCTGGCCCAGGGCGGGATCCTCGTGCGAATGAGGTCCGAGGTTACCGCGGGTCACCCCGACCCGCATGGCGACCTGTGACACCTTCGACTGCAGGTCGCTCAGAAGCGACCGCATCACATCATGCTCTCCCTCCCGCTGCCGGGCTTGGCGAGCACTCTCCATCGCCGCATGCACGCCATTCAACAGGTCAGTCCTCGATACGGGCTTGGTCAAACAATCCCGTGCCCCATGCCGCATGGCCAATACCGTCGCCTCCATATCGAGATGGCCGCTGACGCATACGATCGCCGGCGCGGCGTGTGGCGAAATGGAATCTCGTATCGCGTGCATTAGGGCGAACCCGTCCATTTCCGGCATCCGAAGATCCACAAGCACCGCAAGCAGCGACGGATATCCCCGCAGGAACGAGAGCGCCTGACGACCATTCTCCGCCCCAATACACTCGATCCCGTCGGAACCAAGGGTGGCGAGGATCTCGTCGAGTACCGTCGCATCGTCGTCGACGACCAGGACTTCGGGCTGCCGGGTTGCGGACGAAATGACCTTGCGGAGCGCTTCACCGTCGGGGTTGTCAACGTCCACGTCTATTGCTCCCTTGTGCGTCATCGAGGCTCATAGCTCGAGAAAACCACGCATTCCTCTCGCTTTCAGAAGTATCGCTCTCAGAATGGAAGGGTTGCATATAACCTCTGTGTTGTGGCGCCTAAGGCAAGTGGCGGCCCAACGCCATGCGGGCAGACCCAGAAACCGACCTGCAGCAATGAACGAAGGCCGCAAATTCGGCCGCGCGGTTGTAAAGGTGAGTCCTGGCGACACTTCCGTGAGGGTCTCGGCCGTTCGAACACTCCTTCCATATTGGAACCATTCGGGAAATACCCCATCGTCCTTCGCGCCAGCGCAACGATAGACTGCGAACAGGTTCAGGGTGATCAAGGGCCCCACGGTCTGCGTACGCGCCCGCATGCAGACCCGACAGTCTTCCGAGACAAGGCGGGTCCTGCAAACAGTGGTGGGCCTACCCAGCCGTTCATGCTGGAGGTGGCCCGCATCTCGCGAGCGTCCCGATCCCGCTAGGGGCCTCGGAGATATGGATGGAGACAAACTAGTGATCGAACACGTACTCGTCGTGGATGACTCGACGGAGACCACCGAGGAAATCATGGCCACCCTCGTGCGGCTTGGGGTCAAAAGTTATGCAGCGAATGACCTCAGCGCGGCCACCCGCCTCCTTGAGCGGACCCGAATCGACCTTGTACTGCTCGATCTCCGCCTCGGGAACGAAAACGGTCTGGACCTGCTACCCAGGGTAGCGGCTCTGCCCCGCGTGCCACCCCCGGTTGCCTTCGTATCCGGCCTGGACCCCGATATTCTGGTCAGCGCCGAGGATGCCGCGCGGCGCGCACGGCTGCCGGTTGCCGGACACCTGGCCAAACCCCTCGGACGGCAGCAGCTTGCGCAACTGCTTGACTCGGTTTCGCAGCGGCCGCTTCCGGAACATGTCGAGCCCCCACCAGTAGAGCCCATGTCCATGGCAGCCATGGAGCGCGCCCTGGAACAAGGCTGGTTGGTACCCTTCTTTCAGCCTCAGTATGACCTTGTGGACGGAACATTGAGCGGTTTCGAGGCGCTGGCGCGCTACCTCCCGCCAGACCGCCCCGAACCCGTCGGTCCGGCCGCCTTTGCGGTCTATCTTGATTCCGAACGTTTCGCCTGGTCGATCTTCGAGTCAATCGCATGTCAGTCGCTCGATCTCTTCACGCGCGTGAACCACGGCGACCCGCATACCCGCCTCAGCATCAACCTGCCCGCGGAAATCTTTGCCGACCCCCGCTTCCCGGGAGAGCTGATTCGCTGGTGCCGCGACCGCGCATTTCCGCACGACCGTCTTGTACTCGAGTTGACCGAAACGCGCCTCAATCTGACCCCCGAACAGCGTATGGGCCTATCCAAGGCCCGCATTTCCGGCTTTGAACTGTCCCTGGACGACTTTGGAAGCGGCGCCTCGAATCTGGACCGCCTGGCCCAGCTGCCATTCACCGAGGTCAAGATTGATGCGTGGTTCCTGCTTCATGGTGAGGACGAAGGGCGTAACCATCACCTTCTCGGCGATATTGCCCGCCTCTGTCGTCAGCGGAATATCCGTACGGTCGTGGAAGGGGTCGAGGATTCCGCCCTCCTGGAGCTCGCCATCCGCGACGGTTTTAATGTCGGGCAGGGGTATCTCTTCGGTCGACCGATGCCTGCCGAGGATGCATCCAGCCTGCCGCTGAAACGCGACGAAATCGCCAACCTGCGAACCATCACCATCAATAACGGATCGTCCCGTGCGGCCCACGATCCGGTACTCTCGCAGGACGAGTTGGCACTCCTGAACAGCCTGTGGGATGAAGCCGCATCACCGGAGCAGCCGGGCGCCACCGAATTGACCGCATCGCATCGCAGCGATCCCTCGCAGCCCTGGTGTCTGATTGTCGAAGACGATCAAGAAGTCCGTGAAGAGATTGTCATCACCCTCAAACAGGAGGGACAGGCATGCTGGACGGCCGAGTCTCTCGAAGATTGCCGCTGGACCCTGCGCAACATCGACTCCATCGGCGTCATCTTCCTCGACCTGTGCCTGCCCGACGGGAACGGACTCGAAATCCTCGACCCGCTTTTCAAGGCGGAGTACGGACAGGCTCCTGCGGTCGTGGTGCTGACCGGACACGGATCCCCCGAAATCAAGCGTTTTGCGCAACGCGCGGGCGCGACACTTTATCTGGACAAACCCGCGAGCGCGATCCAGATCCGTCAGGCGTTCTACGCGGCGCTTGCCCAGTATCGAACTCAGCTGAGCGCTTAGGGCAGGCGGATTATGTACTGGCTCGACTTGGCAACCCGGCCGTCCCGGGACCCGGCACCTCGCGCATCGCGAATTGATCCTGCCTCCCGGTTTTCCGGGATCCCCAGCGCCACACCGCGCCGTGCCAAAGCGAGTTCCTACCCGACAAGCGACTGGATGGTTTCTGGCGAACACCCGCCCTTGATTCGGCCACCCCGCGAGAACACCATGCCGCCGTCTCGGACACAACGCCGGCAGGACTGTCGCTACAGCCTGTTGCTACCCCAAAGCTGTGCGACTCGCGCAGCGTTAACCGCGTCTGCGTAAGGACACCAACTAATGGCGCAATCGGACGTCCGGATCAGCCGATACCACCACCTGGCAGTTGCGGCTGGCCTGGCTTTAGCCGGCCACCTGATCAACTGGTTGCCCATTCCGCTTGGCTACGGTCTCGATCTGCTGCCCGGCCTCGTTTTCGCGTATATCGCATTGCTGCTGCTCGGCCCAGCCTGGGCACTGTTCGTTGTTGCCGTCAGCGTCATCCCTAGCTATTGGCATTGGGGAGTCCCCTGGCCCGCGATGGTCATCTCACTGGAGGTACTGATCGTCGGCCTACTGGCCCGGCGCTATCCAGCGATCCCGCTCGCCTTCTGGGTCGCAATCTTCTGGGTTGTTATGGGGACGCCCACCTGGCTCGTCCTAAATACACTGCTGATCCAGCTCGACCTGATCTCGATCGCGCTGATCGTGATCAAACAGGCAATCAACGGCATGCTCGCGGCCTCGATCGCCGCTTTGCTCGTGTTCGCGTCCGGTAGCGGCACTCACATGGTGGACCGTCAGGCGCGCACAGCCGTGTACTCCATGCATCACGTACTGATCAATGTGCTGGTTATCCTGTTCGTTATCCCCATTACGTTGCTCGCGCTTCTTCAGGGCCATCACCTGCGTAAGACGGTTCAGGAAACCCTGTATCAGAACCTCGCGCACGGTCTTGATATGCTCGAACACCACGCGCAAACCGCCGCCCAGAGAGGGATCTCGGATCTGCACCTCCAAGTTACCAGCATGTCCAACCCGGATCTGTCCTCCCTAAACCCCGATCCGGCCCGTGCACGCGGCGCCCCGTCAGCACAAACGCTGCTCTGCCCAGCCGATGACGGCTCCGGTGCAGCTCGCCCACCAAGCTCTCAGCAAGCTTCCGATACGGCCCTTGAACAGGCGATCTGCAACTGGGCCCACGAAAAGCCCACCGGCGTCCGACTACATATCGCAGATCCTGACGCAGACGCGCGACTGATCGTCTGGCGCACCCTTGATATCAAGACCGATGGACAGCGGATTGCCTTCACCCACGCCACGCCCGCCGAGTTCTTCCGGCGCAATATCGTGGCGCCCCCGGTCAAGGACAACACCGAGCTCGCGCTTCGAAAACACGACGGCACAAGTGTCTATCTCGTCGGAAACAACGGGGCCACCGAAGTCCCGGATTCAGGGGATTCGAGTCTGTGGAGCCGCATCGTCACCCACCAGGAACCCGTCTACCAATGGCCGGACGACCGCCCCAGCGAAAGCGCTATGCACCAGTGGTCCGGATTGACGCTCTGGCTGGCGCGGCCCTCGACCGCGATCCCGGGCAGCCTTCTCACCGCGACGTTGACTCCGGCCGCGGACGTCGCATCCTACCGCGACTCGCTACTGACCCAGTTGACGATACTGATGGCCATCCTGGCGGCCGGCTTCGCTCTGATTCTTGGGATAACGCGCGCATTCCGACAGGAAATCCAGCCCCACATCGACGCGGTCCTGGGCCTCGATGGAAATCAGGTGATTCCAGGCATTCCGTCGCGATTCATGGAAACGCATTTGCTGAACCAGTACCTGCGGCGAATGTCGCGCAAAATCCAGAGAACGACTCAGCGCTCACAGCGTGATGCCCGGCGGTTGGTTCGCCTGGTACGGAATGCCCCGGTGATCATCTGGGCCGGCCGGTTCGGCTCTGAGCGTACGATCGACCTGACCTTCGTCAGCCCCTCCGCTCGCCGGCTCACGGGGCACAGCGACTTTCCCGACACCGACAGCTGGCTGGAAATGGTCCACCCCGGGGATCAGGCCGCGGCCCGCGCGATGATTGGCCGCCTTTACAATGAAGGGTACGCCTCCTGCGAATACCGCCTGGGCGACCCAACGGGCCACTACACCTGGGTCTATGAAGAGGCCTCGCGCCTGGACGATCTCGAAGACGGCGAGGACGAAGTGATTGGCCTGACTGTGGACATTTCACGGATCAAGGCCACCCAGGAGCAACTGGTCAGGAACGCCAAGATGGCCACCCTGGGCGAGATGGCCACGGGAATGGCGCACGAACTCAACCAGCCGTTACAGGTCATCCAGCTTGCGTCCGACAACGCGCGCGAATCGCTTTCTCCCGAGATGCCCGCCGAAACCGTCGACTACGTGCACGCCCGGCTCGACCGCATTGCCCAACAAGCGGAGCGCGCCGCCGCAATCATCAACGACATGCGCGTATTCGGACGCAGCCAAAAGAGTGAGGCACGGCAGGTTGCGATCGATTCCGTCGTCGATCACGTGCTCAGCCTGATCGGTCAGCAGATCAAGGCCCGAGGAATTGAAATCGTCGTGGATCATCAGCAACCTCGAGGTATCGTTGACGCCAAACGCACCGATCTCGAGCAGACGCTGGCCAACCTACTGACAAACGCACGGGATGCAATCGACGCCCGCCAGCAGCACCGCCGAGACGATGAGCTCGGCTTTTTCGAGGGCGTCATACGGATCCGGACGTGTATCGATGACGAACGGCGGACGACTACTCTGGAGGTCGAGGATAACGGCGGCGGTATCCCCGAAGAGCACCTCGAGCACGTATTCGAACCGTTCTACACAACCAAGGGCGAGACGCACGCAACGGGTCTGGGTCTTACCCTGGCCTTCGGCGTCGTACATGACCTCGGGGGCCAGATGGATCTCCGGAACACCGATCAGGGAGTGCGAATCACGGTCGCCCTGCCGTGCCACTCGATCGCCAACGATGGTGATCCGAACACCGGCGATCCGGAGCAAGCGGGTACCCCGTAATGACCGCCACCTTGAGCACCTTTACCACCGCAGGCCACACCCTGGACGCGCTGCGCGATACCATCCGGACCGCCCTCGCGGGTCAACCGCCCGCCGGGTTGCTCATCATGACCGCGCAGGGTAACGATTACCTGCCGGAGGATCTGGATGACCTCCTGCAATCGCTTCGGGTCCCGCTCCTGGGTGCTGCTTTTCCCGCCTTGATTTGGTCGGCGTCGGTGCACCAAACCGGGGCTCTGGTCGTTCGGCTACCGGTTACGCCGCGGGTCGAGCTCTATCCACTGGGTAACGCGGCGTCGCACACAACCGACCGATCCGCCGACCAGGCCCCGCATCCATCAATCGGCGAGGCCTCCGAGACAGGCGCCCAGATCCTGCTGACCGACGTCTATTCCAATCATCTCAATGGATTTCTCGAGACCTACTTCGAGCGACACGGTGCTGACCTTCACGCCATCGGGGCGGCAGCCGGCATACCCACTGCCGGAGCCAAGAACGCGGTCTACACCAACACCGGCACCCATCGCCACGTGGTCGTTGCGGCCACGCTGGGGCTGCGCCTCGCGACAGCCACCCGCCACGGGTTCTACCCCATCTCCCCCAGCCTGCGGGTGACAGCCGCCCAGGGCGACGTCATCGAAACCATCGAATCCAGCCCGGCTTTTCCGACCTACAGTCGCGTGGTCGCCGACCAGGCCGGGGCCCGCATCTTGCCGGACCAGGTTGCCGAACGCGCGGGACATTACCCGCTGGGGGTATGCGTCCTCGGCCGCGAGCCACTCATACGCGACCCTATTGCAGCGACCGAGCACGGGGGGTTGCGCGTACTCGCGGAGATCCCGACGGGATCCTATGTTCAGGTTTTTACCGGGGATCGCGACAGTCTGGTGGGCGCCGCGAAGGATGCCGTATCGGATATCGAGGACGCCTGTACCGATACCCCCGGAACGATGATGATTTTCGACTGCATCAGTCGGACCCAGATCCTCGGTGAGCAGTATCCACGTGAGATGGATGTGCTCTCGGACCATCCCACTGCCTTTGGGGCGATCACGGGTGGAGAACTCGCATACGCGGGCGTCGGCTTTCCCGAGTTTCTCAACAAGACCATCACCCTCGGTTACTTCTCGCAGCGTTTGGCACCGGCAAAGGTGGCCAACGATGATTGAACGCGAGACCGAAGCGCATGCCTTGTTGCAAATATCGCTCGCGGTCGGCCGCAGCCTTGACCTGGGCGAGATGCTGGGCCACGCGCTGATCAAACTGGTTCGCACAGTCAATATCTCGGGTGCAATCGTCCTCGAGCGCAGCCCTTCAGCACAGGCGGACGCAGTGCAATGGACCCCCGTCCGTTCCATGCCGCGCGGGCTTGAGCACAAAAAACGGTGGCGCGCGGTGCTCCGTTCGCCCCAGCTCCAGTATCACTTCGAGCCTTCGACGCCCCTGCAGCCACCGTCCTTTTGCAAAGTGAATGGCGACGGCCAGTTCATCGTGTTCGAGCTTCCGGAGTTCGGTGCCATCGTCATCGGTGACTCGCCGCAATCCCTGCCAGACTCCTTCTGGGAGTCGTTTCGCACCATCGCCACGCGCCTGAGTGACGCATGCATGGCATGTCGGAAGAACGAACAACTGGCCCGGCGCCAGGCACAGGAATCCCTTCTGATTCGCTGGTCACTGGAACTCGCCCGGGCACCCCAGGATGCCCTGGAAGGCGTTCTTGAGGACAGCTTTTATGCGGTGGCCCTTGCCCTGCGGGCGGATGAAGCCACCCTCTGCCTGAACGCTGACGCCCCCACACTCTGCACGCCCGCTGTTCACTGGAGCTCGGCGGAAAGCTCACGAACCGAGCGACACGACGCTCGTCGATTGCCCGTCATCATCCCGGCAACGGATCAGGACCCGACCGGCCCCAGGTATGCGGAACATATCGCGTCTGAATCCGGGCTGGACTCACCCTACACCGCCCTTGCCAACCGCGGCATTCGCTCACATGTCACCATCCCGCTCGCCAGCGCAGTCGGAACGCTGGGTTTTGTGACGCTCAACTGGCGCTCGCCAGCCTATAACGGACAGCGGCCCGACGAGAACTTCCTGAGACTGATTGCCAATCTGTTCACCAGTGCGAAACTTCGTCTGGATCAACAATCCCGATTACAGGCGCTCGAACTCCAGCTGCGCGCGGAGTCTCGCTCCGCGTTGTCTCTGGCCAAAAAAGCCGAGAAGGCAAATCACGCAAAATCGCGGTTTCTTGCTGTGGTCAGCCATGAGCTGCGAACCCCCCTGAGCAGTGCCCTTCCAACCCTGGAACTTCTGGCGGATACGCAGCTCGATGCCAACCAGCGCGCGCGTGTGGACACACTGCTGCGCGCCACTAACCATCTGAACCAGATCGTCAACGATCTTCTCGACATCAGCGCGATCGAGAACGATACGATCGAGCTGCAGGAGTCCCCCGCCCATTTGCCGACCCTGCTGCGAGAGCTTGTCGACCAGATGGCGGCAATGGCCGGTGACAAAGGCAATCAGCTCTTGGTCGAGATCGACCCCGAACTGCCGGAGTCTATCTACCTCGATCCGCGTCGCTTCAGACAAATCCTCTGGAACCTGCTCGGAAATGCGCTCAAGTTTACCCGCGACGGCACTATTTCCCTGAATGCGGCCGCGACCGGACTAACCACGCACGACCACGCTTCCGGAAGGCTGCAAATCCAAGTCAGTGACACCGGCGAAGGCATCCCTCAAAGCCATCAGGAACGGCTTTTCGAACCGTTCTACCAGGCCCACAAAAATCGCCAGAAGCCAAAGGAGGGAATCGGACTGGGGCTCGCAATCGTGGACGGCCTGGTCAGAGCGATGGGTGGTGTCCTCGACTTCGACAGCACCCCGGGACGCGGGAGCACGTTCCATTTCGACCTGCCACTAAAACCCGTGGGCGATTCCGAGCCAGCCTCTCCGGCACCCTCCCGCCCGCACCCGCAGGCCGTCACGGCGCCGGATGATACCCGCATTCTTCTGGTCGACGACGATGACGACGTACGCGAAGCCGCCGAAGATACCCTGCGTCAGCTCGGATACGACGTATCCGTGGCCACGGACGGCCAGCAGGCCTGCGAGCGAATCGCACTACGGGACTACAACCTGATCCTTATGGACTGTCGCATGCCGGTAAAAGACGGCTTCCAGGCAACGCGCGAGATCCGCGGAACGCTACAGGAACAGCCACACCGACCGCGTCCGGTGATCGTTGCGCTCACAGCGGCTGTGATGAACGATGATCGCGACGAGTGCCTGGCGGCCGGGATGGACGATATCCTGCCCAAACCCTACAACCGCCAGCAACTCAAGGAAATTCTGGCGCGTTGGATCGCGTAAGCCGGTCCAAACGACGATCTTTGCAAGGGCACTTCGGCATCCTCTGCGCCCACACGCTCCTTGCCAACATGACAATCGAGATGTCCGTGCCGCGGCGTTGGATCATCACAGACCGTCGATGCCGGGACGCGCCACACCGGGGCCGCTCGGCATTCAACATTGCGTCTGGCAAAGCCTTGTCATTCGTTGCGCACGGAAAGCACGCCATACTGCTGCGCGGAACGCCGGAAGACCGTGTTGCCAGTGGCGCGCTCGTATACCGTAAGCGTGAGCATCAGGCTGGGGCTGCTGTTTTGCGCCTGAATACGAAACGTCTCGCGCAAGGGGATATTCAGCCCGGCACGGCCTTCTCTTCCCGCCCGATTCAATTCATGAACGGCATACATCCGGTAATCGTCACCATTCTCGAGCTCGAGCGTGGTCGTGGACGCCATCCGCCCTCCGTTGAAACATGCCGCAATCGCCGTGTGCGACCCCTGCAACCCACATGACAAAACGGCATAGAACGGATACTCGCGTTGCAGTCGCGTCTGCGCCGCCTCCCTTCGGCGGGCCTCCTGCTCCGCTCGGCGTTGCGCTTCCAGGCGCCGCTGTTCTCGCGCCTGTAACACCGTGACCCCCTGGTCCCGAGCTCCGTCGCGATCCTTGAGGTACTGGATCGCGCCCGCCACCGACAGGTCCGCCTCCGTCAAATAGCCGGATTGGAGGATTTCTTCCCGCAGCTGCGAGTAGGCGGGTTCTCGGTTGTACTCGCGATCTCGCAAAATCGCCAGCTGCCCATGCGAGATCTCCTCGGGCCAGTCCAGGACGAACTCGAGCTCCGCATAGGATTCGTAGCCTGACCGGGTCGCATACCGCTCCCACAGTTCCTCCACTTCGACCAGCTGCCCCAAGTGGACTTCTGGCCGGGGGATCTCACGATAGTGACCACGCTGTTCCAGCGCCGTCTGGAGTTTCACGATATCGGCTGAAAAGCCCACAAAGATGTTGCAGGACCCCTCGCTCCGCCAGCCCCTCTCGCGGAGTGCCGCGAGTTGCGCATCCGCGTCCTTGTAAAGGTCATCCAGCGAGTCATACACCCTCTCGAACCCCATGATGTCTTCTGGCTCAAGCAGCAGATGCGCAGGCGAATACCGCTCCCACTCAGAAAATTCGCTCGCCAGGGCTTCGCTGAGCATATCCTCGCCCAGGCTGCGATAGCCCCGGACCGCCATTGCATCATGCCCGCTCGTGGACAGCGCGCACACGTTCTGGCGATAGAAGCCATCGCCGGTCCGACGCCGATCATCCGCGGCGAAGCTCTTGTGCCGCTGGTTCCAGGAGAAGAACAGCGAACCTACGGTCTCGCGGGCATTTTCCGCAGCCAGCAGGGTGTAACGCGCCGAGCGGGCCTCAGCCCGAGCGACACGATCCGCGCGGCGCTCGTCGATGGCCACCGAGGCATCGCGCAGCCTCGAGAAGGACCAGGAGGCCAGAATTTCGTATCGCGCCGATCTCTTGTACGCGGGGAGTTCCAGAATCGGTTCGTACAGATAGCGGGGAGCCACCATCAATTCGGATTGGGTGCCACTGCAATCATGTCGCAGCCGGACCTCCCGATCTTTCGGATTCAAAAAATCGTCCAGGGCCTCAAAGACGGCGCTATCAAGATGGTTGACCCCATTGGCCCGATAGACCGAACGAACGGCCAGTGGGGGATGCGTACGACCCCATTGGTCGAATACTTCATGAAGTACGTATGGATCGGCGCCACCGGAACGCGAAACATGCGCAGGAAGATCCGTTAGATCATGCAGATACAAATCACAGTATTCGAGCCATTCCTCTCCGTCCCGGGGAGTGTTCCTCACCAGGTTGCCCTCGATATCCCGACGAAACGGGGCGGGCCTCTGCCTGCTGTAATCGATGTCGCGGGTGGTTCGGGCGAGGATCATGATGTCCAGGGCTCGCCAATCTTCTTCCGCCAAGACCAGCGAATCGGATCGCTCCGCGGAGGCCGATTCCCCGGGCTGGTGGTCCGTCGTTGCCAGGCAGCCACTCAGCATTACCAGCGGTAGCAAAAGCGCTAGGTAAACACGGAACCGATTCGCAGTCATCATCAGCCACACTTGAACACTACCCCGCCGTGCTCATAGAAAAAACGGATCCTGATCAGCAGCGAGCGTGAGCCGTGCTCAAGGCCGTGCGGGCCCGGGGCGCCAGCCTCCCGCGGCTCCGTCATCCCGGAAACTGCGCAACGGTTATCCGGGATCTCCACGGTATGGAGCACCCGTGCGTTGGGGCTGGACCAGCGTCTGGCGAACCCGGCTCTTCGCTGCGCTACAGCCGGGATGACGCTCGTTGCTAATCGGGAAACGGACCCAGATCCATACATGCGTCCATACACGCGCTCGTACCCGGTGTTTCGCCAAACCCGACGCGACATGCAGCGGCTCGAGGTCCTGATCGCTCGATTCCGAAGGATTCGGAGTGTGGCAACACGACCGTCCGCCTGGGCAGACCGGCGTCTCGCCCTTCCATACCGGGGTACCCGGACCATGACGAGCATGACGAGCCGGTCGCTCGAAACCGGCTAGCCAGCCACCCGGGCAGCGGCCTGCTGCGAATGCTGAGCGTGTGCCTCAAGCAAAACCACGCGGTACAGTTCACGCGTGAACGCATAACGCGTCACACCCAGGCGCACGGTCTCGCGCACAATCCCCATCTCCATCAGCCGCGCGAGGTGCGCCAGGACTCCCTCGACACCGGCTTGGTCGCAATCCGCCTGCTCGCGAAGCTCGTCCAGGGTCGCGAAGCCCTCAATCTGCGCTAACACAACGGCCGTCGAAAACGCGTCCCCTACGCCATCGACGTGTTCGGCCAGCAAGTCATGTACGCCAGGCGGAATGGTCAAGCGCGTCGACAACTCCCCGGGGGGATTCGACAAGGCCAGCTGTTCAAGAATCAACGGGCTCCCGCCGGCCAGATCCAGACAACGCCGGACATTACGGCCCGGGTCGCCCCACTCCTCGGCGATCCAGGGCAGGATGTCTTCCATCTGGCCAAGGGTGAGCTCGGGCAACTGAAGTGGGTGACAGGACGCCAGAAGCTCCGGATCAATGTCTTCCTTGCGCGCGGTCGTCAGGATCAGGCGCGGCGGTTGCCCTCGCAGTCGGGAGGCCAGCCGTTCCAACCACTGCATCGTCTGCGCGTCCACTCGCTCGACATCCTCCACGACGATCACCCCGCCGCGATACAGAAACAGGTCCAGCAAGGTTTTCGCGGCATGCTCGAGGCGTTCCCTGGGCGACAGGTTCCGGGGCAGATTGTCGCTGGGCTCCCCGGATGGTTCGAACAGATCAGCCACTAGCGCCAGATCCGAATTTGGCACGTACACCTTGGCCCCCATTTGCCGCCGTAGCCAGATCCGCAGTCGCCCTAGCACCTCCGACCAGTCGGCATCCTCGTCGATCGCCGCCTGCTGCCGTATCGCCGTCACAAACGGGTGGAAGGGCAGATTGCCGGCACCCGGCTCACCGCGAAGCTCGAACCAGTCGCCGGCATGCCCGTCCATCTGGTTCCAGAGCTCCGTCAACAAGCGCGTCTTGCCGGCACCGCGAGGCCCCTCTACCAGCATGGCACCTCCGAGGGGCTCGACGCCTCGCGCATAGCCCCGCAGTTGTCGGAACTCGCGTTCCCGACCCACCAGGGGGTATATCGCCGCATGAGCCACCAACCCCCGCCGGGGCGCGCCAAGCCGCGTGAGGCGCGCACCCGGAACCGAAGACACCCCGACCGCGGGCTCGACCTCCACCAGCGTCATCTCAAAGGCGCGAAACTGATCCCCCGCGACACGCGGCCCCACCAACACCTCGCCTGGACCCGCCTCGTGCGCCAGACCACGCGCGACCATGGCCGCCAGCCCCTCGACCTCCGTTGCCGCGAACGACTGAAGCGTCACTTGCCCGTGTTCCACCCCGATACCGGAGTGCGGCAGCCAGTCATCCAACTCACGGGCTGCATGCAAGGCCTCTCCCAGCGCCTCGGCGTTAGCCCTCGGATACCCGAACAACAAGGTCGCCGAGGACGCCCGTTCACCGATCACCGGATAGGCGCCGTACCGGTCACCAAGCACCCCAATCATCTCTCGCCGCGACTGCTCGTCGAAGGAATGCGATGTCGTGTCGCTGAGGTCGACGTGTACCACGGTAACCGGCCATCGACTAGACCAACCGCCGGCCTTCCCGAAGGCAGCTCCATCAACCGCGGCCATGCCTTCGGCGGCGATTGCGTCTCCTTCGTTCCGATCCGACATCTCTGCGGAATCGCTGCCAGAAAACAGACTTAACAGACGCCGGACGGCCGCGCTCGCCGAACCTCCCGGTCGCGCCTGCATCCGCTCCGAGTATTTCGAGGCATCCAGCAAGGCCAACGCCTCTTCCGAGCGGGCGAGGCGCACTTTTATAAGGCGCCGCCACGCCGACTCGGCATCGGGATCAATCTCGGTCGCGCGCTGCGCAAGCTCAAGCGCCCGCGACAGGGCCCCTTCTGCTTCCAGGGCCCGGCTCGCACGCAAGGCCATCTGGAGCGCCTGTTCCCTGTATCGATCACGCAAGCGCACCAGTCCATCGCGCAATTCCGGCTCGCGGGGTGCGGGCAGGTCGCTGAGGAACGGGCCGCGATAAAGGGATACCGCCTCGCACAGAGCTTCCGCATCCGGGTTACCCGAACAAACAAAACGCGCGAATCGATCGACATCGACCAGGATATGGCGGGCGCGCATGAGTCGCACATGATTGACGTCGACCTCAAGGTAGTTATGAACTCCGTCGGTCAACATTCGTTTCAGTAGTGTGAGCGCCTGCCCAAGCGACGCTAGTGCGTGGTTCCGACCGGCACGGGGCCACAGAGACACGGCCAGGTCTGCGCGTGACAAGCCCTCGCGTGGCGCGGTACAGATCCACCCAAGCAGCAGCCGCGTTTTGACCGGGCCTATTTCGTGAGCTAAATCCATACCATGGATACGGATCCCAAGCTCACCCAAAAGCTGCAGTTCAACCCGAGCCATCACGAAAAACCATCGCCATTCCGCGCAATCTCCATCCGAGGGGAAGCTATGGCATAGCGGGCCTGGCCCGCACTAGCCATGGCCCGACCGGCGAAAACGCTCAAAATCTCCGACGCGATTACTTCCTCAACGTCAGGCATTGAACCCTGTAACCCGCCGGTGAGTAACATTTGGAGTTAAAAGCGCACGTCACCTGGCATTAAACAGGTTGAAGTCGGAATCGGATCCGATCCGTGCAAACTGAAACTCGTAAAGACCGCCGCTACCGGACGACTATAAGGCGTACCCACGCGGTTGAGACGAAAGAACAAACTGCGATGTCGCCGATCCAGCACAGCTCTCGAGTTACACACCGTTTTTGAGTAGGTGCTGCAGCACGCAATCCTGGCCGGTCGGTGGCTTGCCACAGCCCAATCAGCTCCCGCTGCGCTGACCCTCCGCCTTGTGCTTCAAGCTTTGTTTCAATTGGGTCACGTTATCGGGTGTGCGGCGCTTGCTGTCGCCCTCAAACGTGCCACCGTTCTCGATCACCAGCGTGTCCGCGATGACCGTACCGGTAAACACACCCGACGCCCCAACCGTGAATCGTGCGCACTCGACCGTACCGTCACAGCGCCCGTCAATGCGCACCTCAGAGGCCACCAGTTCACCCTCTGCCCGGCCGGATACCTCGATAGTCATAAGTGAGTCGCAGGCAATGTTTCCTTCCACACTGCCACGAACGAACAGTTCGCCCGTGACCTCTTGGATCCCACGAATGACGGTACCCTCCCCAACCACTGTACTATTGCGGGGAAGCTCCTGAAGGGTATCAACCTCGCTGTCCTCGGTCAGAGCAGAAATCCCGCCATTCATCTGGCCCATTGCCAAAAAGTGATCGTCTTCTTCAGCGCACACACCACGACCGCCAGTACCCCAAAAACCTCGCTTGAACATCTTTGAAACCTCCTCAGTTGCTTAATAACCAATCTCACACTCACCCGCTTCGTGGTCCAGTGGAAGTGGAACCGTATCGGAAACAGTCCCTGTCATAATGGCGAGATTTCCGCTTCACGATTCTAGTTCGAATCGAATTCACCCGTGGAGCATCTCTTTAAGAGACGTAAATTTAATGAGATAGCTCAATACCCATACGCCACGAATGCGCGAACTTTTTACCTGATGAGAAACGAGCGTCAGCCAGACTCAAGGGCCACGGGGGCCGGGTTTCGCCACCCTAAGTCATCATCCCGGCCGTAACCCAGCGGAGAGCCGGGAGCTCCACGCGCCAGTCCAGCCCCAACATACGGGTACCCCGTACCATGGGGATCCCGGATAACCGCTACGCGGTTTACGGGACTGTCCAATGCAGATGTGGCTGCAGATCGGGGCCCGGACGTCCCTTGTGCCCGGTTGACACGCGTTCCTGATCTGGACGCAGAGTGGCGGATCGCGTCCAAACCCACCCAGCATCATGTCTCCTGCCCCTCTTGACGAGCGTCACCCCCGCTCGACATGGCCGCCAGAAAATCATCGACGCCCTCTGTATCCAGCGAAGACGAATCATCGCCGGGCGGCCTGGTCATAGACGCCGCCAGTGAACCAAAGCGCCTCAAGCGAGGCAGGCTGTCCCGTTGGGCATGTAGACAGTACGACACCCTCGCCTGCGGCAGGCATATCCTGTCTGCGTCCGACATTCCGTCCAGCGCGTACATGTAGATCTGGAACAGTCCGAACAGTAGGTCCCCACCGATATCTTTCCCGTACTCCGGCTGCGGTCACCAAGGCCTCAGCACGCCACGTTGATCCAGAACCTGAAACGGGGCATCAGCGGCGTTCACGCTTGGGCAGGCTGCGCCAGTAAGCTCGCCCCCGCTGCAATTCTGGCGAGCGCTGGTTCGATACGAAAAACGGCTTCGCATCCATGGCGCCGGCGGGCACCGGCTGTTAGTACGGCCACAATGAAAGAGCCCGCGCCCCGTCTTCCAGCGCGAACTACTACACCCGCAGTGCGGCAGGCACGAAAGTCATCCGTCAGCGGGAATCGCGGGCGACATACAGGTTCAGCGCGTCAACCGGGGCCATCACCTGCGCCGCCTGCCCGCGGCCATCAAGCTGGCGAAACGCCATCGGTATGCCGTCGGAGACCCGGCCCACTTCGTCAATCGTCGCGGCGTCCAGCGCCTCGGCTGCCTGAATGCCCGCCGTGATGCGCCCGCCTGTCAACAACGGCTGCTGCAGGCTCAGCACTGCCTGCAGAACCTGATCGTCGTCGACGCTGGCCTCGTCCCCTGGTTTCGGGAAACGCGCCCAGGCCGCAACGCGGCGATCGCCCTCGGCCGCCTCCTGCTCCTGAATCCGCGCCGTGATCGAGGGATAGGACTGCGCCGCAAGCGCCGCGAGATCCGCAAAAGACCAGGCCTCCGCCGGCGTACCCGACTCCCCGAGCACCCCCGGCTCTTCACTCAGGGTCAGGTACCACTCCGACTGCACCCCGTCGGGCACCAGAATCAGCACCAGCAACAGCCCCCAACGGACCCACCTCGCACCTGGAAGCATGGAGGCTTTGCTGTGATCGCCTTCGGTTTGCACGTAGTGGTTTCCGGGTCGGGTTGATCAACAAGATGGGAACTGACGCGACAGCCCTCCCTGAATGACGAAGGGGCGGCCGTCGGGCTTACGACGCGACGGTGTTGGACCCGCGGACAACCGCGGCTTGTCTCATCAAGAAATCGAATTTCGACCGGATGACTCCATCAGCAGCCCCTAAAACCCACTTCCGCCCGATCGATCCGTCATTTTCCTCCTTCTTCCGACATCAGGATGCCGTGCCCAGCTTTTGTATGCACCGAAACTTCTACCAACTCGGGCCTTTTCATTTCCATTACGGATACTAAAATCTGATGCGAATGAGACGTGGGTTGCCGCCTCGCTGCTATTCTTCGATGTACGTATCTCCCAATGCATTTGCCCTCAATCTCGCCTCCAAGCGCGTTTGCGGGCTTTTTTATGTTTACGAAAAGTAAATGGAAAAGTACGCCCTGCAATGCGGTCATAGATGTCAGGTTTTGCCTGGTCATATACACGTTTTCGAAACAAATCGAGGCGTTCATGCTGCCAGGCCTTGAGCGAAAAGTTCGGGGTTCGGAGAGGGCGGAGAGTTCGGGGTCAGACCCGGCGGAGAGTTCGGGGTCAGACCCTGCCTTTTGCCCCCGCATCAAGAGAGAGGCAAAGGTCAAGGTCTGACCCCCCTTGATTAAAGGTCAAGGTCTGACCCCCCTTGATTACGAGGTCTGACCCCCCTTGATTACGCAGGTCGGCGCCCTGATCGCACGGCGCATGCACAGTGCTTGCCCCCTACCGCATTCCTTGTCGACCTGGTGCGACGAGACGGGTCATCCGAGCGTGTCCGGCAAGGCGTAACTCGTGCTGCGTCCACCGCCCGGGTTCTTCTTCAACGCGCCCCGGCCCACCAGGTCCGCAATATCCCGCTGTGCCGTGTCCTGCGAACACCTGGCCATCCGGGCCCAACGCGAAGAGGTCATCCCGCCTTCGAACCCATCCAGCAAGCGATTGAGCACCTTGATCTGTCGGGCATTGAGCGGCTCGGTGGCGAACCGCTCCCAGAATTGTGCCTTGAACAGCACGTGCTCGAGTGCATCCTGAGCGCTGTCCAGCGAACGCTGCAGGCAGCCCAGGAACCATTCCAGCCACAGGGTGATATCCAGGTCTTCCTGTTTCTGGGTCCGCTCCAGGGTCGCGTAATAGTCGCTGCGTTCCCGGAGGATCTGCCCAGACATGCTGTAGAAACGTTCCGCCGACCCATCCGCTCGTGCCAGCGCCATATCGGCGATCGCCCGCGCGATACGCCCGTTTCCATCCTCGAACGGGTGAATCGTCACGAACCAGAGGTGAGCCAGCCCCGCCACCAATAGCGGATCCAGCGGTCCAGGTGTCTTGAACCAAGAGAGGAAAGCGTCGACCTCCCCCGGGATTCGTTCGGCCGGTGGCGCGGAGAAGTGCACCGTCTCCCGGCCAACGGGGCCGGACACCACCTCCATCGGCCCTTGATCGTCATCCCGCCAACGCGCAACCGGAATCCGCGTCATTCCGCTACGCCCCGTCGGAAACAGGGCCGCATGCCAGTCGAACAGCCGATCCACCGTCAATTCACGGTCAAAGGCCTTCGTGGCATCCAGCATCAGCTCGACCATGCCTTCGACATCCCGGCCCGAAGCGACCAGTCCACCAGCCTCCAGGCCGAGGCGACGTGCCAGGGAAGAGCGCACCTGATCCAGGGGTAGCCGTTCGCCCTCGATCGCGCCGGAGTCCACGATATCCTCCGACAGCACCCGCAGCGACGCTTCTTCGCGCAACGCGAAACCCAACCCCTGCATGCGCCCGAGCAGCCGACCCTGCTCGCGCGCGGCCGCGGCCAGCATCGGCGCGATATGTTCCGCGTCCCACTGCCAATGGGGCCAATCGGTCAGTTCCCAGATATATCGCACACCAATCTCCGCACTTTATGCGGAGATTATGATGGTCTTTCTCCGCATTTCCAAGCGTAGAAGGGTTCTACCCCACTTCAATCATGCATGGGCGATCAACGAAAAACCAAGGAGATCTGATGACCATGCAAAGTCGATTCTTCGGCCCTCTGGGAAGAGTCACCGGATCATGCACCTGGATGCGGGACGAAACCCGCGGATGGCGTTTCCTCGTGGACGGAGGCTTGCAGCAAGTCGGACTCACCACTGATCAGTGGCGTGCCGGTGTGAAGTGATCCAATGACAGCGGACACTCCAGTTAAGCCACACGGATGGGTAATTGGAGGTGAATGTGAGCAAGCAGAGACGGCAGCATGTGTAGCAGGAACAACCGCACATGCAGGCTAAGACGGCCAAAACGGTCGGAGCGGTCCACCGTCTTCATTCAGACCGATGCGGGCTCGCCTATCCGAGGAAGGGCAGCACTAGGTGTGATCTCTCAATAGGTTGTCCACGGGACGACTCCGAAGGATGCTGAGTTTGCGGACCTAGCCATTCCAAAGGAGGACGCCCCGTGAACCTTCATCAAAATGCCTTAATGGGCCCCCGCGGTCGAGAGCGGATGGCTCGTCTGGTCGTGGATCACGGCCTGAGCCTTCGTGCAGCGGCCCGCGCCTTTGACGTGGATCCGAAGACCGTGCAGCGCTGGGTCCAGCGGTTCCTGGAGGCGGGCCGTTCGGGTCTTGCGGACCGCTCGTCCCGGCCGCGGAGCCAACCGCGGCGAACCCCGCGACGGATCCAGCGCCAGGTGGTCGCCTTGCGGCGGCAGCGCTGGACTATGGATCGGATCGCCGCCTTCACGGGGATCTCGAGGGCCAGCGTCAGCCGCATCCTGCGGCGCGAGGGCCTGAACCGCCTGAGCGCGCTGGAGCCGGTCGAACCGCCTCGGCGCTACGAGCACGAACACCCCGGCGATCTGCTCCACCTCGATATCAAGAAGCTGGCGCGCTTCCGTCACCCGGGCCACCGCGTGACCGGGGTTCGCGCCAAGGACTCCATCGGCGCGGGCTACGAGTACGTGCATGTGGCCATCGACGACCGCTCGCGCATCGCCTACAGCGAGATCCATCCCGCCGAGCGGGCCCGAGATGCGATCGCGCACCTGGAGGCGGCCGTGCGCTACTACGCCACCCTGGGGATCACCATCCGACGGGTCCTGACCGACAACGGACCCTGCTACCACGCCCGGGCGTTCAGCCAGGCCTGCCGCCGACTGGGCATCCGCCATCGCCGCACCCGGCCCTACACGCCGCGAACCAATGGCAAGGCCGAGCGCTTTATCCAGACCGCCCTGCGCGAGTGGGCCTACGCCTTCACCTACGCCACGTCAGAGGAGCGCAAACGCCATCTGCCCCGATGGATCCACGACTACAACTGGCACCGCCCACACGGTAGCCTGAACAAGCAGCCACCCATCAGCGTCCTCGGTCTACCTGAGGACAACCTTGTGAGACTCCACA